>DATKRK010000338.1:0-49738 GCA_035532215.1 Pirellulales bacterium
CCCGGATCGCCTTCGGCCACGACTTTTACGTAGCCCAGGCATTTATGCCTGGGAATTCGTTCAAGGTGCGCCCGTTTTTCCCGATTGGCGGGGGGTAAACGGCTCGCGGATCCCAGGCATAAATGCCTGGGCTATGTAAAAGTAGAACAACGAGAGGAACGCCCGGGGCTATTTCATTCTGGTCGAACTGATCCGTTTGCCCCGCCGCGGGGCCGCTGTGATCGGTCGCGGACGTTCGGTGATTTGTAAGTCTTCGACGCTCTCTTCCGCCAGCTCCGAATCGGCGCGGCGAGTCGTGATATGCGTGCTGCCCGGCACGACGCGGGCCGATGGCTCGCTTGTCTGAGGTTGCTCGGGCTCGGGTTCGCCGGCCGAGCCGGGTTCTTCCGGTTCAGGCTCGGCATAGGTTCCCCGCTCGTCGTAGGCGCCCGTTTCCTCGAAATTGGCCGGAACTCCAGCATTGGGCCGGGGGTGAAAGCCGCCGGTCTGCGAGACAAAACCCTCGCCGGTCCAATGGGGGCACTCGTCGCAGCAATCGCGGCAACGCGACCAGTTGAAAATGTGAAGTCGCCTCGAACAGCCAATCCCGCCGCCGCCGTAAGGTCCGACTTGGCAGCCGCAAGCGCGCCCGCCGCCCAGCCCACACCCGGATGCGCCGCAACCGCCGCCGCAGTCATCCGTGCAACCGCCCGTGCCACGGTCGCAGGCGTAACACGGGCAGAAGAAGCGGCAGCCCGTGTTGCCGGCCAACAGAGCGAGGGCGAACAAGGCCGACATGGCGAGTTTCATAGCAGCAACTCCCAAATAAAGTAGACGCGGCATCTTTGCCGCGTCGCAAAGCGGCAGGGATGCCGCTTCTACAGGCGTCCGAAGAAAAGCCCCAGCAGCAAGCTCTATCGGCAACTCTTGCCGGTGCAATCGAGAAAATCGTCACAACGCGCAAGGTCGGCCTGTTTCACCAGGCGACAGAGGCGACTTTCGCGGCCTGAGCGACAGGACTATGATGGGCGCTTTGGGCAAGGCCCCGCCGCAGTGCTCGCTCGACCGGGCCCGATTTTTTAAACTTTCGCCAGGTGTACTATGACCGCACCGTTGCCGATCCGCTCGCTGCACCACGTCGCCCGCCGCACCAAGCAATTGGAGGCGAGCCTCGCCTTTTACCGCGACGTGTTGGGGTTTCGCCAGATTCCGCGGCCCGCTTTGTCGTTCCCGGGCGCCTGGCTGTACGACGGCTCGCTGCAAATTCACCTGATCTACGACGATTCGATCGGCGAGCCCGGCGGTCCGATTCGAACTCGCGACGACCACCTGGCGTTTTACTCGGACGACGTCGCCGCGGTCGAACGCCTGCTCGGCGAGCACGGCATTGCATTCCGGGTGAACATCCAGGACGACAGCGGAATCCGGCAGATTTTCTTTCGCGATCCCGACGGCCATCACGTCGAAGTGGCGAATTATCCGCCGACGCGGGAGTGAAGGCAGAGAACGCGCCTGCCAACGATCTAAGCCTTCAACCTTCGCCGCACGATGCCGCGACCTGCACCGCAGGATGCGCTTCGCAATTCGCTGAAGTCGGCCCGAGAAGCATCCGCATCTCGCGGCGGATGCGCGTGGAGCCTATAATCAGGCTATTGAACGCGCCCGCGGAGATACGACGATGGCAACCACGGCGGATCGAATCGACAAAGCGGCGAAGAGGCGACGGGGAGGCGTCGATCTGATCTCCCTCGAAACGTACCTGGCCGCCGAACCGTTCAGCGCCCAGCGGCCGGATACGCTGGTGGTGTATTGCTCCGACGGCCGCTGGCACGAGCAAATCGAAGAGTTCGTCCGCGCGCAGTGCTCCGAGCGGGCCGATGTGTATGCCGCGCCGGGCGGGCCGGCGGGTTTCAGCCTCTGGGGTTCGACGCTGGGCGAAGCTAAAGTCTGCGAGCAGGCGATCCGCTTCCTGCGCGAGCATCACCAGTTGGAATCGGCCTGGCTGATCGCCCACGAGGGCTGCGCCTACTATCGCACGAAGTACGGGCCGCTCGAGGCGGGATATATTCGCCGGCGCCAGTTCGAAGATCTCGATCGCGCCCGCGATGCGATCCTCCGCTGGTATCCCAACCTGGTCGTGCGCAAGGTTTACGCCTTTCTCAAAGCCGACTGCGTGGCCTTCGCACGCCTGCCCGATTGAGTCTGAAAAGTCGCAACGTCCATCGGAAGCGGGGGATCACCACGGAGACACGGAGGACACGGAGTCGGATCAACCACAGCGACACGGAGGCACAGAGAGGGAGTTGGAAGAAGAGGGAGTTGGAAGAATGGAGGCGCCGAGATCATGAGAAACATTCTTGAGTTTCTTACGCCGCGTGCCTAAGCGCAGTCAAAGCTCAAGTTCTCGGCGTCCGCACGATCGCTAACTAAAAACGCGGAATCTCCTTTCCGTTTCTCTTTTCGTCTCCGTGCCTCTGTGTCTCTGTGGTTAGCCAGTCTCCGCTGCCCTCTGCACACTCCTTCATTCTTTATCAGTTAGCCTTCGGCGCCGCGGGCAGATTGTTTCAAGAAGCCCAGCTCGGTTGCAAGAAAATCGGCGAGCTGCGCGGATTCGGAATCGCAACGCTCGGCAGAGGCGGCGGCGACGGACAACTCGACGAGCGCGTCCGCCTCGGCTTCGGCCAACTCGACTTGCTCGCGCAGCCGCTCGAAACGGCTGAAGGCGCTCGATTCGACAGCGGCGCCGGCCGTTTGCAGGCGCCGGCGGGCTCGGGCCACGGCGTGCCGGGCGGACAACGTCGCCAGCTTGCGACGGGCTTCGGCCCGCTTGGCGTGCATCGCGTCGATCTGCCGCCGCAAGCGGGCGTTGCACTCGCTGGCCGCGGTCAATTGTTCGCGCAAAGCGTCGACGAGGCAGTCGTGTTCGCGGCGCCGCAGCAAGGCCCGGCGCGCCAACTCGTCGTCGCCGCTTGCGACGGCGGCGGCGGCCCGGTCTTGCCACTCGGCCGAACGGCGTTCGTGCTGCGCGAATTCGCGGGCCAGCAGTTTTTCGGCGGCGAGCGAGCGGGCGGCGGCGGTCGAGGCGGTTTCGATCGCCTCGTCCATCTCGCGCACCGCCTGCCGCAACATTTTTTCCGGTTCTTCGAAGCGATCGATCAGGTCGTTCAGGTTGGCGGCGACGATATCGCCGGCACGGCGGAAGATGCCCATGAGTTTGCTCCTTCAAGTTCGAAGAATCGTAACGTCAATTGAAATACGGGGGATCACCACGGAGGCACGGAAGACACGGAGTCGGGCGGAACCGTGGAATTCGGTTAACCACAGAGACACAGAGGCACGGAGATGAAGGCAGAGGAGGGGTTTTTAAGCGATCCTTTCGAGCGCATTCGAAGCTCACGCTTCTGCTTCCGCACGGTCGTCAATTATCAACCAAACAACTCTTCCTATCTCTTCATCCGTCTCTGCGCCTCTGTGTCTCTGTGGTTCACCCGTTTTCTCTGTACGGTCTCCGTGCCCTCCGTGTCTCCGTGGTGAACTTCCTCTTCTTCGCCACAACCTCTCCTTTCAGCCCACATCCCTTGAAGCTTCTTTTCGCAGTTCCGAAACGCCTTCGACGGCGGCGGCGATTTGAGCGACCAACTCTTCAGCCCGCGAGGCGGGGGCGCCGGTGAACTTGGCCAGGTGGATCATCGAAACCAACTCGCGGACCCAGGCCAGCGTGCCCATCAAATCGTCGTAAGCCCGGCGCCGCACGCCGCGCAGCCGCGCGAGATTCTGCCGCCGGGCCTGCTCGCTTTGTTGGCAGCGGTCGTTCGACGGCCCGGCGGGAGCCAGCGCCAAGGCGGGCTCGCCTTCGTCGTCGAAGCCGGCGACGAGCGCGTCCATTTCGCGAATCCGGGCGGCTTGCGAGGCCAGGGCGCCGCGCAGCTCGCCGAGGCGGTCCTTTTCGCGAGCCAGCACGCTCTCGGCCCAGCCGTCGAGGCTCGACAGCGCGGCGTCGAGTTCGATTTCGACTTGAGCGATCGCCGCCGCCATGCCATCGATCGGCTCGGCCGCGGCAGGCGGCCGCGGGCCGGCGTCGCCCTCAGATCGCGAAAGCAGCACCGGCAAAAACAACGGCCAGAACATCGCGGCCGTCGCGCCGCGAAACCAGCGTTGCGACCCGGCCGCATCGGGGCCGCCGAGATAATCCGCCGCGGCGACCGCCAAGCCGATCACGGCGTAAAAGGTCAAAGCTGTGCCGAATCCCATTGCAGTGGACCTCGTGTTGGCGGTTGCTCGCTTCGTAGAAGCGGCATCCCTGCCGCTTTCTTGCATGCGGCAAGCTGCTGCGTCTACTTCGCCAAGTAATTCCAGAGGGCGTAGATCATGACCGGCGTGACAAACGTGTAGCATCCGCACCAGGCCAGCAGCAGTCGCCGCAGGAAACAAACCCGCACGCCGCGCTGGTCGCAAGGGATCGTGTCGGCCAGCGAGACGAAACCCAGGTACAGCGATCTTGCGCCCCACAATCCGGCGACGAACGGCAGCGCCAGCCCGAGCGCCACGCAGAGCGTCGACAGCTCGCGCGGCGCCGGGAAGACGACGACGCCCAGCGCGAGCGTGACGTAGATCGGCAAGATGCCGACCAAGGCCAAGGCGCCGGCGGCCATGCCCTTCATCGCGTGCGCGGTCACGCCGAGCAGCGTCGTCTTGACGCCGGCCAGCAGGCCGTAGAAGTAGAACGACGGCAGACACACGCCGTTCGCCGCGATCAGGCCGATCGCGTAAGCCGCCAACAGGTTCGGCGCCGAAGCGTCGCTCCAGCGGGCCATGGGCACGAATTGCGGCCAGTACGTCTTGTCGGCGATGGCGTTGAGCACGACCGTTGCGGCCACGCCGTAGATGGCGAAGCCGCCCAGCGCGACGGCCAGCAGCCGCGGGATAATCTCGCGCTGCCGGGCAGGATCGCGCAACAGCAGGTTGAGCCGGCGTTCGGACTTGAGCAGCAGTTCCAACAAGCCGACCGTCGAGCCGTCGTCCGGCAAGGCTTCCGCGACGACGGGCGGTTCAAGGGTTTCGATTGAAGACAGCTTAGCGCAGGCGGCGGTCATGGGATGGTTCCTTGCGGCGTAAAGTGATGTTCGAGCGGTGAGGGCTGGCGGCAGAGCGAAGTGATACGAAAGCGAACTGGGGCTTCGCCAAGGCTCAGCCCCAGGCACGCACGCATGGGATTATGCAACCGGCAGCGGGAACAGACCGAAGACGTAATAGAGTTGTGCGCCGATCAATCCGACGAGCAATAGGAACCAGGTCGGCTGAGACTCGCGCTCGGGCTCGAGCTTCGCCACGACGCGGCAAAAGATGTCCGACATCGAAACGCCGACACCCGCGAAGACCAACAGGTTGACGCCCAGTACGACCCAGGCGGCGGCGATCGGCTTGATGGGCAGCGAGGGCATGGCGACGCTGAAAAAGCCGCCAATCGGCACGGACGCGATCAACGCCAGGCCGCCCCAACTGGTCGTGACCAGCGCGGCCAGCAAGGTCGTGCTGGCCCGCAACCGCGAGCCGCCGAAGCTGTGCAAGATATAGAGCGCCGGCAACGGAATCGCCCAGGCCAACCCTGCCGCAATGGTCAGCAAGAGCGCTTTGGCGAACATCGCGGCGGCGCCGGCCGAAAGGCCGAGCGTCATGCCGTAGGTCAACGTGCCCAGGATGGCGGCGCCCGCGAGGCCGGCCCATACCCACAGACCGTATCGTTTCTCCTGACGCTGCCAGGCGAGGGCGAACTCTTCCGGCTCTCGCAAGGCCAGGCCGACGTGAGCCACGCTAGCGCGCAATTCGTTTCGCAACATGATCGTTACTCCGGGTCTCGACTGACCGAACGCCCCGGCGTCAACCGCACGGTTGCGAAGGCATTAACGGGAAATATTCGCGAGGAAGAGTCGACAGGCGACGGGCGGGACGCTGGCGGCAGAGCAAAGCGAAGCCCCAGCGAACTGCGGCTTCGCCCAGGCTCAGCCGCCTGCCGCCCGGCTGCGAAAGCGTCAACGCGGCAAGGATTCCGCGTCTACGGGTTGAGCGAGGCAGGAGCGCCGCGCCTACGGCTCGAACGTGAACTCGGCGAGCTCCCGCGGATCGTCGAACACCCGCCAGAGCGTGCAGGGCAATTCGCGAAACGCGGCGCGAAACCGCTCGCCGTCGGAAGCTTCGCGGCTCACGTTGCGGATGAAGATCCGCATTATGCGGCCGGGATAGCGGCGGGCCAGATCGGCGTAAAGCTCCGGGTCGCGCTCGCCCGAATCGCCGACGCAAATCAGCCGCCGCTCGGGATAGGCTGCCAGCAAAGCCTCGATCGCCGGACGCTTCGCCTCGTCGGGCTTGCCGAAAAAGGCCAATGCCGAGCGGTCTTTCCAGCGAAACAATTGCATGGCGAACGAGCCAGCGGGAAATTCCTCGGCAATGCGGAATTGCTCCAGCGGCGCGTACAACTGCCAAGGACCGGCGGAAACGTAATGAAACGCGGCGCCCGCATCCGCCCAGCGACGATAGAGGCGAGCCATGCCCGGCACGGCTTCGAAGCGGCGCAGAAAGGTGCTTTCCAGCAGTGCGCGGCGATTGCCCACGAGCGACACGCGAATCGTGTCGTCGATGTCGGAGACGACCGAGACGCCGCGGTTTTCCAGCAATTCGACCTTGCCCGTCAGCAATCGATCGTCGCCCGCGTCGTCGGTCAGGGCCGAGTAGATCAGCCAGCGGCCGTCGGCGGCCGGCGTTTTCGAAAGCGCTGCGGCGGTCTCGGCCGGCAGTCGCAATTCGCCGCTGGCATGCCCGTTTTCCGCGGTCCGCTCCAAAAAGAAGTATTGTCCCCCCATTTGCAACGTGATTTCGCGATCGGCCAGATTGTCGACCACGAACGGCCAGGCTCGTTCTTTGAACAGCGGCGCCTGGTCGGGGGTCGGCTCCAGATCGAGCAGCCGCCGCAAACCGTCCAACGCGAGAGCACGAACCGCCGAGTCTTCGGCGGGACTGTAAACCCAGGCGTGAACGGGCAACAGCCACTCGTTTCGCTCCGGCACGAAGCGAGCCGAGGTTGGAAAGAATTGCACGTCGACATCCCCTTCGAGCCCGGCCGCGCTGGCGGGCGGCGCCGCCGCCATCGCACTGGCGAAGAGCATCAAGGCGCCAAACGCTCGCATGCGACGTCTCCTCGGATACTTTTTCGTTGCCGCCGGTCGGCAAACTGCGGGATTGTCGCGTCCGCCGGCGGTGGCCGCAATCGATTCCTTGCCGCGATGCTAGCAGCGGGCGCCTCGAACGGAGGCAGCCAGGCCGACTGGCGACGACGAGATCCGTTTTGGTGAGTTGAAGAAAAACCGTTTTTTCGTTTTTTTCACCCTAGAAGTAACCAACCTGCCGCCGCTGCGCACTAAATTGGCACTTCGTCCGCAGGGAACAAAGAATTTAAAGGTTTTCCGGCCCCCGTTAAACCTAGCCAGAACTTCTCCTTGAACCGTCCAACACGACATTCAAGGGGATTATTCGTGAGAGAGGTCTTTTTTCTGGCATGATTTTGGCAGTGCGGCGTCATTACACTGTGCCCGGCTAAGAATGAGACGTGCGTTGCTCGTGGGGCGGCCTTCCAGGCCGCGCCGGCCATTGACGACCTGGAAGGCCGCCCCACATGCCGGCCAAGCGTCTCGTTGGCGCCCGCGTGCGGTATAAGCAAAGCCAACCTACACGGAACAGAATCTGCCGAGGACTTTTTTCGTTTTCTGGCCGGTCAAACGCACGTCTTCCGTGGCCCAACAGGGCCCAGAAGACGCCGATGCGTTGTATTTCCAGCCAGTTTAACGGCGTTGGGCCAGTTTTGGCCGATGCCGCCAAAACGAGGTTTTGCAGACTCAGGGTAGACAGAGACATCGATCGAACAGAGACATCGATCGAACAGAGAGGCGACCAGGGCGACTGCTATGAATGTTACTTCCGCTACGGTAATCGTGGATTACCGGTTGGTTTCGGGTTTCGAGGCGGAGCGGCAGAAGCTGCTGGCGCCCGAGTATTCCGATCGGCTTTCGAAGCCGCTGGCGCATTGGGCCTTGCCCACGGACCGCCACCTGCCCCTCGCCCTTGTGGGGCGCACCATTGAATCCCTGATTCACACGCCGTTTAACGAGCTCTATGCGACGCCAGGCGTCGGACCGAAGAAAATCGCTTCCTTGATTCGGCTTTTGGCCCGCGCGATCCAAAACGCGCCCGCCGCCGCCAATCCGATTGTGAATCGCAGCGACGAACCTGCGCACGTCGGCAACGGACGCCCTCATCCGGCCTTGGTGTCCGAGGCGGCCTGGGTGCAATGGCGGACGAGCATTCGCCGGCACGGGCTGGAGCGGGAAACCTTGGGGCGCCTGGCGCGAAGCCTGCAAAAACTGCCTCGCGCGATCTGGAATACGCAACTCGGTCACTACTTGGATTTGACGCTCGAACAGATTCGAGGCCTGCGAGGGCACGGCGAAAAACGAGTCAGCGCGGTGCTCGAGATTTTCGAAAACCTGTACCAGATTCTCTTGCAGGTCGATGCAAACCCGCACTTAGCCGTTCAATTCCGGCCTCGCCTCGTCCAGCAGTTGGAATCGTCGATCGTGCGGCTGCTCAGCCTGTCTGGCGCGCCTTCGGCCGACGAGGTGCGGACGCAATTCGTCGATCCGCTGCTCGAACTCTCGCGTCTGGACGGCGGCGACCTGCTGGCCGAAGTGGCGGCAGGCAGGCTTTCGCACTTTTCGACGGTCCAGGCGCTGGCCCGGCAAAAAGGGCTGACGCGCGGGCGGATTTACGAACTGTGGGGCGACGCGGCGGCGATCGTGAACATTCGCTGGCCGGAGGGCCAGGCGCTGGTTTCCCAGTTGCAGGCCAAGCTCGCGGCGAATCCCCTTGAACCCCGCGTTCAAGGCTTGTTCGATGCCGCCCTCGAACTCTGGTTTCCCCTCTCGCCTCAAGCCGAATCAGCGCCCGTGCAATCGTCCGCGTCGCGCCGCATCGCACCGGGCAGGCGAGCCCCCGTGCGATTGAGTTATTCCGCCGCCTTCCATGCGAACGGCTTGACGGCGCCTTCCGAGTCGACTTGAAACAGGGCTTTCGCCCGCGAATCGACGACCAGCAAGGTTTCGCCCAACCAGGCGAGCCCCACGGGATTGACGAATTTCGGGCTCTCGGCCCATTTTTTCGGCGCCCCGCCGGAGGCGTCGATTTTCCAGACTGCCCGGGCGTATCCATCGCAGATATAGACGTTCGATTGCTTGTCGAGCGTCACGGCATGGGGAAATTGAAAAACGCGTCCTTTGACGATCGTCTCCACCTGGCCGTCGGGCGAAACCCGCAGCAAGCCGTTCTCGGCGCGGGAGACGACCCATAAGCGGTCCTGCGAGTCGATGCACACTCCGCCCGGCCCCGGGACGCGAGCAAATTCGCTGGGCGTTCCTCCTTCGGCGGGAACTTTCCAGATCATGTGCAGTTCCAGGTCGGAGACGAGCAACTCGCCGGCCCGATTCACGGCAATGCCCATCGGGATGCCGATGCCGCCTTGGGTCAGCGCCTTCGGCTGGCCGTCGGCGTCGAAGCGGTAAACTTCGCGCGTCGCACTATCGCCGGCCAGCAGCCGGCCCTCGCCGTCGACGGCCAGACAGCGCGGGGCGTTCAACGGCGTGCGAAACTTCTTCTCGGCGCGAAACAAGAGGCTCAGCCGACCGTCTTCGAGCCGCCAGATGCCGGGCAGTTCGCGGTCGGCCAGAAAAATCGTCCGCGGCTCTTTGACCGCGATGGCCAGGGGATAAAGCGGTTCGGACGCGACTGCGGACGTGAACGAAGGGCTAAGGGCTAGCAACAAAAACGCAAGCCGGCCGACGCCGGCACGACCAATGAGAGAGCACGACATTCGATCGGTTCTTTCTGTAGCACATGACTCGCTTGGCGATCGTTTCCCGGATGCCTGCCGTCCATTCCTTGATTCCCTACAGATCATAACCTGCGGCAGGGCTTTTGCGCCTTTCCGCAATGAAAAAATATCTTATTTTTGCGCCTTAACAGCGCCCGAAACCCGCCGCCAGAACTCGAGCGGGTCTTGAGTGCGAGTCTGGTATGCCCGCAAATACTCCCGATGCCGCTGGTCGGCCGGAAACGCCTCGTCGACCGCATAGGGATAGCCGCTCATGGCGCCAAAAGGCAACGGTTCGACGGTTTGCCCGTAAACCGTATTCAAATCGGCGTCCTTGTCCCAGCCGACGTTGTAAAGCAAAAAATCGCGAGTCCAGCCGGCGGGCGGCTCTTCGGGCAGGGCTGCGAAACGCAGCGTCAGTTCGTCGCCCGCGCCGAGAATAGCGAGCCGATCGTCGGTTTCCGTCAACAGTTCGGCGGCAGGTCCATAGCGCGTCAAGCGGCCGGCCATGGCGGGCCACTTCGCTTCGCGGGTCGTTTGATCGTAGTCGTATCGCTCCGGACCGAAGTGCTCGCCCGGCGACCGCCGCGAAAACCCGCGATAGTGCAAATCGGCGCCGATCAGTTGCAAAGGCGCCAGGTTCGTCGGCGCCGGCTCTTCGTCCAGCGTAAAGAAGGCCTGGTCCCAATAGATCTCCAGGTTGGTCGCAATCCGCAGCCGATAATCGGCGGTTAAGAAGACCCCGGAAAGATCGACGGCGATGGTCTTGGTCTTGCCGCCGGGAAAACCAATGAAAGGCCGGACTTCGCGCCACTCGCCGCTGGCGTCGGGAACCCACAGGGCCGGCGGATGCGGCGGCGCCAGATTTGCGTTTTGCGAAATGCCGACGTTCATCGAGGTGCCGGTCGGATAAATCCACCCGGTCAGAAACAACGTGACCTGGCGAGGATCGGCGAGCTCGCCCAGATCCAGTTCCAAATAGTGCGGCTCGGCGTAGCCGGCGCCCAGCTTGCGATCGAACGCCTTGAGATAGACGCCGTCGCACGCGGCGATCGTCGCGTGTACGTCGCGGCCGCGTTGGTCGCGCGCCGCTCGGGGAGCGAGCGGCCGGCGCACGGTATGAACCTTGAATTCCGCGATTTCCGCGGGTCCGACCTTTTCGTTGGAATAGACCGTCACTTCGGCCGGATGGTCGACCGCGATCAGTTGCACCTCGTCGAGATACGCCGTCTCCCACAGCTCTTCGGTGACCTGCAGCACGTACTCGCCGCCTCGCGGCTTGAGTCGGTCGCCGGGAATGTGCAAGTATTCCCAAGCTCGCGACGGCGCCAGCACGCCGTCGGCCAGTTGCAGCCCCAGCGGCGCCGCCCACAGACAATCGGTGAAGAATGCGAACTTCTCGCCGGTCCACGTATAGAGATAAGGACACGAACCGCCGAGAATTTGCGCTTCGCAAAGGGCCTGATTCGTCTCCGGTTCGACGATGTCTTGGGGAATGCCGTTCGTCCACACGACGCGCACCAGGTCCGCGAGCTCGACTTGCCCCAGGCCGAAGTACACCGTCGGCCCTGCGACGATCTGCCGCTGGTAGTGCGGCCCCGCGCGAACTTCGACGAGGCTGCCGATGCCGTAATGGTTGACGCGGAAGTGAAGATTCTGCTGATCCATGAGCCCGGCGACCAGTTCCAGGTTCAACCAGCGGTTCTGGTTGCCGCCGTCGTTCTTATAAAGCACGACCCGATCGGTCTCGGCCACCGCAAGGTCGAGATCGCCGTCGCCATCGAGATCGCCCGTGCGGCAAGTTCGCACGGGCTTGGCGCCGGGGGCCAGCAATTGAGAGGCCGCCGTGAACTGTCCGCCCTCGGCGCGATAGATGTCGATGCCCTTTTCCGACCAGCTCAGCAAGTCTTGGCGACCGTCGTTGTCGAAGTCCCAGGTTCGCACTCCAGCGCGGGGCGAGTCGGCGAGCGATGATTTCGATCGCCGCGTAGGCTGAGCCTGGCGTCCGAGTTCGGTGCGAACCACCGCCAGCCCCGCCTTGCCCGCGGCCGCCAGCGTCCAACCGCCGACGTCTCCCGCGTCGAACGCCGCCAGGGAATCGGCGCCCTCAAGCGCCTCGAAACCGCTCTCGAACGTTCGCCAGCGGAATTGCCCGTGGCGCAAGTTTTCCAGATAGCCGGCGGGCTGCTTCTCCGCGCCGCACACGAGCAGATCGAGATCGACGTCGCCGTCCCAATCGACCGGCACGATCGCCGCGGGTTGCAACTCGGCGGGCGGCAACTCCGATTGAGCGCTGACGTCGACGAATTCCATGTCGCCGTGATTCGACCACAGCGAGAGCCCCTTCGCGGTTGAAACGATCAGATCGAGATCGCCGTCGTGATCGAAGTCGACGGCCGCCGCGGCCAGAGCGGCTTCGAGCGCCGCGAGCGGCTCGCGCAGCTCGACCTTCAAGGCTCGGGTTTGCTTTTCGGGATCGAAATCGTTTCGCAGCAGCGCGATTCCGCCGGGCCCATAGGCGACAACGTCCAGGCTCGTGCGATGGCAGATCTCCGGACCCATGTCGTGGGCTCCGCCGCCGTCTTGTCCCGCGACGCCGTCAGGAGCGTTCGGCCGCGCGCCCGGCGCCGATTTGCCGGCCGCCTGTCGGCGAGCGTAGGCTTTGGTCCCAGGCTGCTCGGGATCGTCCTGGTCCAAGTCGGCGAGCAATATCCGGGAGTACTCCGCCGGCAAGTTCGCGTTGGCGATCGTCCGCCATTCTTTGCCGCCGACTCGGCTATAGACTTCCACGACGCCGTCTCGCAAAACCACGACGTCCAATTCGCCGTCGAGATCGAAATCGGCCAGCTCGAGATCCGCCAATCCCAGCAGCGGCGGAAGCTGTTGCGGGGCCGCAAATTCGTTGAACTTGACTTCGATAGCCGGAACTTCGCCTTCGGCCAACGTCGCCTCGCAGGGCTCGCGGAAATCGTGGAGCACGTATTCCAGCGGATCGCGGTCTACGCGGCGCAGATCGTTCAGCGACCAGGTCTCGGCTTTGATCACGTTGGCCAGGCCGCGGACTCGCCCTTGGGCCGCCGGCCATTGACCGTTTTCCGCCGCCGCCATCGCTTCGTCGAGAAAAGCCAGCGGATCGGGCAGGCGGCCGTGCTTGCTCACGTTTTCCGCCAGCCCCGAATTCGAGGCCAAGGTTTGTCGCAGCTTGGCCAGCGTCTGGACCGTTTGAGGATCCTTGACCCGCACTTGTTCCGTAGCCCAGACGGCCTGCAGGAACAAGTTTTCGGGGGCGGCTTGATAGGCGCGGCCAAGGGCATCGTAAGCGCGCTTCTGGTCCGCTTCGTCTTGCGAATCGGCGAAATAGCGATGGATGGCATACCAGATCGCGGCGTCGCCCGGCGCCAGTTCGGAGGCTCGGTTGAACTCGGAATTGGCCCGGACTTTTTCGCCCGCTTCCAGCGCGATCCGGCCGGCCAGCAAATGGACCGGCGCCGAATCGTTTTCGAGTTTCAAAGCGGCCTCTGCGGCTGCGAGAGCCCGCGACGGTTCGATCGATTTATCCTGAAGCTCGATCAACCGGGTGATCGCCAAGTTTCGCGGCCCCAGAGGATCGCCGGGCAACTTCGCCGCCAGCTCGGCGAAGCCGGCGTCGGCTTTCGCGAGATCGCCTTCTCCCGCGCCGCGTTTTTCCTTGTGCCGGCCGTTTTCAAGGTGTGCGATGGAAACGTTCTTGAGCTGCTCCAGCTTGACGCATTGATCGGGCGAAACATCGTGACGAAACGAGATGAACGCCACCAACACCGTCGCGGCGGCGATCGAGACCACGATCCCGCACGCGATCCAAGGCCGTCGCCGCGAATTCGGCGGGACGTGAGCGTTTGGAGTTTCCGCCATCGAATCCTCTCTTGAGCCTGGGCCAGAACATGGCCGCCGCGCACGCGCGAAGAGGCGATTGTAATCCTAAATCGAGATTCGATGAAAGATCGGGGAATGAAAACTGCGGCGGGAATTCAGGAGGTGAGAACGCCAGGGGCGGGGCTGCGGAGCCGCTGGAGTTCGGGACGGTCGAGGATGACAAACGGCGAGGCGACCTCGCGCCAACGTTCTCCGCGCTGGATCACGGCGTTGTCGGCAATCGGCCCCAGCCGGCCGGCGGACAGTTCCAAATAGTTCACGCGAGCCGGTTCGAGCCCGATCAGCCGCGCGCAAGTGGCGTCGACCGCCGTCGGATTCAAGCCGGCGACGATCAACCCCATTCTTTTGGGGCTGCCCATGATCGGGCCGTCGCCTTCCATGCACAAGATAGCGTCGACGACCGCGATCGTTTTCGGCAGCGAGGCGTTGATGTCGAAGACCGTCTGCGGAATGCCGGCGTGGTGCAGGACGTTTTTGGGCCAGCCGTATTTGACGCCCGGCAGCACGCCGTACATGTTCTTCAACGAAGCCGTCACGCCGACCCAATGATGCGTTTTGAGCTTGGGCATGGAGACGATCAGATCGGCTTCCATGGCCGCCCGCGGAAAAAAGAAGCCTGCCAGTTTCGAAGCCCGGCCCGCGTTCTTGACCCAGGCCACGTCCTCGTAGTTCAGGTCGACGAATTCCAGCCTGGCGTCGTCCAATACGGGGGCCAGGCCCGACTCGACCAGGGCCATTTCGGTGTCGCGCACGTGACCGGAAGCCTCGCCAACCGCGACGCTCGCTCCCCAGCGGCGAAAGACTTCGGCGGCGGCCAAGATCATGGCGGGGTGGGTCGTCATGTGCGGCGCCGTCCGCGTCGGTTCGACCAGGTTGACTTTGAGCAGCACTCGTCGGCCGGCGAGCCGTTGCGGATCGAGACCGCAGGCCAGCAGCCCGTCGCGAATCGTTTGTTCAATCGGCCCGTCGTAACGCTGGCCTTTGGCGACGAAGACCGGCGTCGGCGTCTGCCGGCGCGCCTTCATCCAGCCGTAGGCCAACGCACCCGCGACCGCAGTTCCGCCGCCGACCAAGAGCGCGCGGCGGTCGAGCGCCGGTTGTGGCTTGCAGGCCGGTTCGCAAACCTTCACGCCAATGTCCTGCATTGAGACAACTCGCTAACTGGGCTGGTGGGAAATGGGCTTGTGAAAAATCAGCGGGCACTCGGCCTTTAGGGCGGCGAGCGCCAGCAGCGCCCGCTGGAAAGGCGCCGCTTCTCGACCGCCGCGCTCGGAGGCCGCTTGCAGCCAGGCATCGGCCGCCGGAGGCGATCGGTCGTGGGCGGCCAATCCGATCAAGCCATAGGCCAGCGACATCGAGGTCGTCTGCCGATCGAGAGTTCGTTCCAAATAGGCGATGGTGCGTTCGATCCGGCCGCTCTCGTCGCGCTCGCCCGCAAGCGCCGCCAACGCCAGGCCGGAAGGCGCCAAGTGCGGCCGCAAGAGTTGGCCGAGAACGGACGTGTTGCCGTAGTTGCAGCCGCCGTCGGGAAGCAAGCGGTCGATCAGCAGACGCACGGCCTCGCGAGCGCGGGCATGATCGCCGCGACCGGTCCGCTTCAGCGCCAGCAGACCGAAAATGGTCGGTTCGAGCCAAGAATGCGTGCCCTCGGCCCAGGGCCAACCGCGCAGCGTCGTATCGTGCCCCATTCCCGGCGAGCGGGGCGACGATTTGCCGCCGGTCGCCAACAGCCATGCCGCGCCGCGTTCGGCGTGCTCGCGCCAAGCTGCGGTCTGGGCGCCGCCCGCTCCGCTCCAGGCTAGAACGGCCAAGCCCGTGGGCCAGCCGGGCGTCGGTTGACCGGCCGCAATGCCGACCGAACCGTCGGCGCTGGCCAACGAGGTCAATGCCTGGCAAAGCCGCGCGGCATCGGCCGTTCGACCGTGAGCGCCCAGCGCCATCGCCGCCAGCGCCAAGGGTTCGGCGGCGAGCGAGCCGCCCGCGCGATAGCTGGGCGTAGCCGTCGCCAGGCCGTTCAGAATGTCATCCACCCAGTGCATAGCGCCTCGCAACGCGGCTTTTTGCTCGCATCTCGCGCAAACGCCCCAGCCGCGAGAACTCGTTTGCAACTATAGCTTTCGATTCGACGGCAAGGCAGCGGCTCGGAACTTGCCCGCAGGGACTTTGACCTATGTTTTTTTGGAAATGCGATTTCTTCCTATCGCCCTGGGGAAAGTTCGATGGCGGTCCAACTGTTGCCTCGCTCCAATTATGGCATCGCCCCGCGCGACGCGGCGATCGAAGTCTCGATCGTCATGCCCTGCCTGAACGAGGCCGAAACGCTGGGCACTTGCATCCGCAAGGCGCAGCAGGCCATCGTGGACTGCGACCTTCAGGCGGAAATCATCGTGGCCGACAACGGCAGCACCGACGGTTCGCAGGATTTGGCCCGGCGCCTGGGCGCGCGCGTGGTCGACGTGCCCGAAAAGGGTTACGGCGCCGCGCTTCGGGGCGGCATCGAGGCCGCGCAGGGCGAATTCATCGTCATGGGCGATGCTGACGATAGTTACGACTTTTTGGCCATCTATCCGTTCGTGGAAAAGCTGCGAGACGGCTATGAACTGGTGATGGGCAACCGTTTCCAGGGCGGCATTCTGCCCGGCGCGATGCCCTGGAAACACCGCTGGATCGGCAATCCGGTGCTGACCGGCATTGGGCGGTTGTTCTTCCATTGCCCGGCGGGCGATTTCCACTGCGGCTTGCGTGCTTTCAGCAAAGACGCCTATCGGCGGATGAAGCTGCAAACGACCGGCATGGAGTTCGCCAGTGAAATGGTGATCAAAGCCACGCTGTCGAACATGGCCATCGCCGAGGCGCCGACCACATTGCACAAGGACGGCCGCTCTCGCCCGCCGCACCTGCGCAGTTGGCGCGACGGCTGGCGGCATCTGCGCTTCATGCTGCTGTTCAGCCCGCGCTGGCTGTTTCTGTGGCCTGGGGCGATCTTGTTTCTGCTGGGAGCGATCGTTTCGCTGATCTTGATGCGCGGCCCGGTCGAACTGGCGGGCGTCGGTTTCGACATCCACACGCTGCTGGTGGCCGGCTTTGCCTGCCTCTTGGGCTATCAACTACTTATCTTCGGCGTCTTCACCAAGATATACGCTTTGAGCGAAGGCTTTCACCCGCCGCACAAACTGCTCGGCGCCCGGCCGCAAGCGCCTTTGGAATGGGGTGTCTTGGCCGGGGTGGTCCTCGGCGCCGCCGGGCTGACGCTGCTCGGCCTGGCGGCCCGGGACTGGCGGCAAGTCGGCCTCGGCGCCTTGGAGCCGCGCGTCACGATGCGGCAAGTCATACCCGCCGTCGTGCTGATGATGCTCGGCGTGCAAACCGTGTTCGCCAGCTTCTTTCTCGGCATCATGAGTCTGCGGGGGAAATAAGTTTGTAGCCCACCGAACCTGCCTAATGGGAAAATCGGGATCGGTATGGATGCACCTTTTGGTCGTTTCGTCGAGCTACCCTGGGGCAGCGCTTGCGTGGACGAGGCAAGGAGGCAGTTTTCCCGGCGCATCGTCGAGGGACCGGATCCTCCGTTGCGCAACCTACTCTACTACATTCGCTCGGGTGATCGCCATGAGTCTCGGTACGGTTTGCAGGACTTGGATTCGCGTAAGGTCGTCGGCGAAATCCTATATCGGTGGAAGACTTGGGGCGATGGTGATCCCGTAGAGATCTACTTAGGCATTCGGTTGCGATCGGGGCGGGCCTTGGAGGCCATTGGTTTCCGGTGTGAACCGGGCACCTTGTACCTTTTTGACAACGGAAATCGCTTTGGAAGGTTCATAGAGAAGCAGCTCCCGCCGGATAAACGTTGGTGGCGGCGAATGCTCGGCGGCGAAAGGCTTTGGCATGTCCATTTACAGGAAGAATTCATCGGCGTGCTTCAACTGGTGTATCCGGTCGGCAAGCGCACGGTAATTCACGTTCAATTGCACAATGGCGTGACCTGGCCAATTTGCGTGGCGTCGTTGGCATTCCGAAAGGAGTCGCGGTTTGTGATTCCCCCGGAGGCGCCCGAAGTCCCCACAGACGATCTGAAAACCTTGTACTTTATGCTATCGTCGATAATGAGGCTTCACGTGTGCAATGTGGACCTCGACAGCACGTAAAGAGCACGCCCGTCCTGAGACTATGAGTTTGTAGCCCACCGAACCTGCCGCAACGCGCTTTCGTGCCTTTGCAAATCGGGGCGCCGAGAGCTCCTCCCAGTTGCCTTGCAAGCCTCGGTCGGGCATTTCGGGCGCCATGCCGCTTCCGGCGTGCTACAAGACTCGGCAGGCTGACAAGGGAAGACAATGAGGATATGATTCTGAATGGCGACAATTCGCTTTCCTTGGAGCGGAACAATGGATCAAAAGCTTGCTGACCTTGTCCAGAAAAAGCAGAAGCAGGCCGGCACTGGCGAGCAAATCGACTGGGACGAGCGTCGCAACAGATACGTCGCGGCTGTCGACGCGCTGTACGCGCAGATCGAGGGCATGCTCGCCGAAGCGATCGGCCAGAAGAAGGTTGCGTCGCAAAAGCGCGAGAAGCATTTGACCGAGAGTTACATCGGCACATATGCAGTGAATGACCTCATCCTGCTGATCGGAGACGAGCCCGTCCGCTTCTCGCCTCGCGGCCGAAATATTGCCGGCGCGGAAGGCCGCGTCGACGTCGTTGGCGAGCGCGGCGAGGCGATTCTTATCTTACGCGGCGACGCGGATTGGGGATTCGTGCAATCTCGCCAGCCGACGCTTGCCGTCGTCCCGTTGAAGGAAGAAACGCTCGCCGAGGTGCTGCAACTCGTTATGCGAGATTGACGGCGATGCCTTTCCCAGCGGTCGTGCAGCCATCCGCCGAGCCGCAGACTCTCGACGAGATCCTCGACTGGCATCGCGGGATTGTCGACGCGCTCATCGAGCAACGCGTGTCGGTCCAAACGGCGATCCGAAGGGGGTTGGCGGTCGCGCCGAGATTTGTGGGGATGACAGAGCGCGACGTCGATATTCATTACGACGCGCAGCGGCGCGAGTTGGATCGCCTCACTGTTCTTAATCTGGTGGCGAGCGCCGAGGCGACGATCAAACTCGATTACTTTCGCCGCGTAAACGAAAGGCTAAAAGATTCGCTGTCGCGCGCGTACAGGGAGTGGCACAATAGGCTTTCCGCGAAGCAGCGGCGACGCCCTGACTTCGACGAGCGCGGAATTCTCGACGTCCTGAAAGGCGCCGGGGTGATGGATAATCACATCGTCGGACGATATCGCGAATGCCTTCACGTGCGACACTGGCTCGGCCACGGTCGCTACTGGGCCAAACCGGCGCAAGTCGAACAACTCGATCCCGACGAAGTATTCGATCGGGCCAACAAGCTGCTCCAGGCGATCCCGGCGTGAGGCGTCACCCGTATTCTTCACCCTCTCGACGACGATCGGAGGTTATTCGATCCTCGGCGCTTACCCGATCCTGAGCGTGCGGCAGGTTTCCTCGTAAGTCGATTCCAGATCGAGCGAGATGGCCGCGGTCGGCGTAAGGCAGACCGGTAGCGTCGGCAGCGCTTGGCCGATCGCCAGCGGATGATACCAGTTGTCCATCAGGCGGCGACGACCTTCTTGGCGCATGCGAACCGTCGCCGCGTAAATAGGCGTCGGACGCTCGCCCAACGCCGGATCGCAGCTTTCGACAAAGCTCAACAGCTCGGCATATAAGTTGAAATCGCTAGTGCTCACGACGTCGACGATTAGGCATTCATTCTAGCATGGCTGCGAGGAAACCCATCCGTTCCTTTTTTGCCCCTCTCAAGAACGTTGGGGCGACTGCGGCCAGCCCCAGCCCGGCTAGAGAAAATAGCAACGCGGCCGTTTTTTCGATATCCACCGGCCGCTGGGAAGGTTCGAGATACTGCTGGCTCGCCCACCAGGGGCGCAGCGAATTGAGCACGTGATAGCGGCGGACGTCGATCGGCTTTCGCGGCACGCTGACCGGAAACGTCGGCTCGGCCGCTGGCGTGAACCGCTGGGCGCGCGGGCCTCGGTCGGTCAGAATCTCCCAGATTTCGCGCGGCCGCTGGACGAGTTTCGAGTCGAGCGGGCGGAAATAGAACCAGCGGTCGATCAAGAACCGGTCCACCGGCCATTGCTCTTCGATGTACAGCCGCACCGTCTCGACGCTCAGGCCGGCGATTTGCACGGCAAAGCCGGCGGCGAGCAGCACTGCAACGGTGCGACGTCTCAGCAAGGCGGCGCCTTGCGGGGCGAATAGCCACAGCACGGCGAAGGCCGGCGTCAGGTAGCGAGGGCCCCAGGCCGGCTCGCCCACGAAAAACGAGAGCGTGGCGATGAAGGCGACGTAGATCGCCACCGCGGCGAGCGTCCAAGGCGCGAACCATCGCTCGCGGCGCCGCTCGACCGCCAGGCCGGCCAGCGCGAGACACGCCGGCGGCCAGTACCACAGCGCGCCGGCGCCCAGGCCGATTGTCAATCCCAGCAGCCCGAACAGCGGACGCCCCGGCCACAGCGGAGCGTACCGCTCGGCGGCGCCGCCCGTCGTCTCCATCGCCCACGGCGGGAACTTATAAAGGTCGTAACCGACATAAGCGGCTACGCCGAGCGCCAGCCCGGCGATCATCCACGCCAGCCGGGCGCGCTGCCGAACGAGCGGCAGCCGCTCGTCGGCGTTTCCGGCCAGGGCCGCCAGGACGAAGATCGCCAGCGGCGGCTTGCAGTTAAAGGCCAGACCCAACAACAAGCCCGCGGCGGCGGCGCCGAGGCAAGCGTGCGTGCCTGTCCTTGGCCGGGCGGGGGCGCCCGGCCCTCCATCATCTACGCCGAGCCGGGCGGGGGCGCCCGGCCCTCCAAAATCTACGCCGGGAGGGACGGGCGCCCCCGCCCGTCCAGTCGCGCGGCGGGCATGAACTGCAACGACCAAGGCCGCGACGACCGTAACCGCGCCCAGACTTTCATCGAACGTCGTCGTGCCATAGAACCAAACCGGCGAGCAAAAAATTCCACCCGCGCTCCAGAGGATCGCCCGAGCGGCGCTATGGCCCTGCTTTAAGAACCAAACGGCAAACACCGCTGCAAGCAAGGCGCAGGCGGCGGCGCCGACGAGCGAAAAGAAAAAGTGCCGGCGCGGCTCGCTGACCGGCCCCGTGAGATCGGCGAGCGCGACGGCCGCGACGCCCAGGACCGAGTGCGGCAAGCGGTAGCTCGTATAACGGCGCCCGCCGCGACCGGAAAACACCAGAAACGTGACTCGCTGGTCGCGGATCACGGTGTCGCCGTGCTCTGCCAGGCTGCGCGCCACTTCGTAGCGGGTCAATCCGTCGACGACGTCGATCCGTCCGGGGCCCGAGAGGGCGACCGCAGCGAACACGAACAGGCCCAGGCCGGCCACGGCAAGCGTCAGCGCAAGGCCCTGGCGAATCGCCTGCACCGTTCGAGACAACATATATATAAGGTCGTTCGCTGAGCAAGGGACGACGAGGCGTAGCGGAATCGCACGACATGAAAGATAGCACGGCGAGCGGAGCGACCTTGTGCCGTGTAGCCACAACTTTTAAATAGCCCAGGCATTTATGCCCAACCGAGAAAAAAGTTCGAGAATTGTTAAAGCTCGCGATTTGACTCGCCGCAAAGTGGAACTACGTTTTTGGTAGCAGAGACGAACGTAATCACGAACGTCTCTGCGGGAAAGGCCGCGAGGTCGATCCCGCGTTGGTCTCCCTTCTGTGAGTTCTTTACGACACATCTTGTAAAACCTTTCAGAAGGGGCCCGCGCGAAGCAAAGGCCTGCCGCCTCTGCATCCTCGAAAAAGGCAAACCGGTCGCAAGGCCGGGACGCAAAGCCAAGGGCCGCTCGGGTTCGCCCGCAGCGGTAGCCTGGCTGCCGAAAGGGTGACGAATCGGTCGCTCGATGAGAGCGACGCCGAAGCAAGCACCTCCGATAAGTCGGTAAACGAGAGCAGGGCGAACGTTTGGTGATCGTGGGTTTTGGAAGATGCCGTGCAGGCCGCTGCCGGCGTCCGCCGGCTACGCATCTTCCGGAACCCCAACAATGAAAAGGTCAGTCCTGCGTCCGGGCCGGCGTCGTTGCGTCGGCCGAGGGCTACCCCAGAAAATCGGAGGATCCCATGAAGAATCTCGCTCTGAAAGTGCAACGTTTCCTCGTTTCGGAAGATGGCCCAACCGCGGTTGAATACGCCGTGATGTTGGCCTTGATTATCATCGTCTGCTTGACGGCCATCACGAGCGTGGGCAGCAATGCCAGCGCCGTGTTCCAGAACGTCAGCACGTCGTTGAGCAGCACGGCCGGAACCTGAAAAAGCTTCCTGGTCTGCTAGTTTCGGCGCACGACGCTCACCGAGCCAGCATCTAGTTCCACCGTCGAATCCCTTGGTTCGCAGGATTGCGCAGCCAAGGGATTTTTTCGTAGGTCAGGCTTTCCAGCCTGACAGCGCTCGTCGGGCTGGAAAGCCCGACCTACTGTTGTTCGTCAGGCTGGAAAGCCTGACCTACGCGGCGGCGTTTGTCGCCTATAATTGCCCTATGCGGATGGTCTCACTCGATGTGCTGCGCGAACGGGCGGCCGGCAAGGCCGAACCGTTGCTGCGCAGCTTGGCGGCGGAGCGCTGGATCAGCCGCGATTCGGCCTTGAAATGGGGCGCGATCGCCGGCATCGCCTTGGCCGACCTCGCGCTCTGCGCACGGCAGGAACTGACGTTTGCCCCGGCGAACCTCGTCTTGCCGGTCGTCTGGCTGACGTTGCTGGGAATTCCGGCGCTTTACTACTATCGCCGGGGAGAAGACCGCTTCGTACTGTGCTTGGCCACGTTGGCGCAGACGATCGCCTTCATCTCGTCGTTCACCGTGCTGATGTATGCGGTCGCCTCCTTCTCGCGGCCGCTGTGCGACGACCAATTGGCCGCGTTCGACGCCTGGTGCGGCGTCAACGTGTCCGCGATCCGCGACTGGACCAACGCCCACGCCGCCGTCCGGCTGGCGATGGACGCGGCCTACGGCCTGCTGTTATTTCAGTTGCCGACGATCGTCATCGTGCTCGGCTTGCTCGGCGATCGGCGGCCGTTGGAAACGTTCGTGCTGCAAGAGATCGTCGCCTCGCTGTTGACCGTCGCCGTGTTTGCGTTTCTTCCGGCCGATGGTCCGTTCAGCTTTCATGGCTATGATCCGTCGCCAGATCAGGCGCATTATCTTGAACACTTTCGTGGCATCAGAAGCGGCGAGATGCAGAGCATCTCGCTGCAAGGGGCCGCGGGCCTGGTCACCTTCCCCTCGTTCCATACGGCCGAGGCGCTGTTGATGGCGCTGGCCTTTCGCCGCCGCCGCAGTCTGTTCGTTCTGTTCGGCTCGTTGAACCTGCTGGTGGTCTTGTCGACCATGACCACCGGCTGGCACTATTTCGCCGACGTCGTCGCCGGGCTGGTCGTGGGCGGCGTTTCGTTCTGGGCGGTGCAGGCCTGCTCGCCGTGGATTTATGGGGACGGCTTGCGGAACACGAACAGATGGTTCAAGCCGAGTTGAAAGCGGCGATGCTCGACCAGTTCGAACGCAGCGCCGGCGAAACAGCCGGGGACTTGCCGCACGTCGAAGCCGTAATGTTCTTCGAGGCTCATGCCGTCGATGACCCGCAATGCTTTGAGCAACGCGAGCAAATAATCGACTGCCGGAGCGGGCACGGTGATCAACACCAGCCCGCCCGGTCGCAAATAGCGCCAACAGTCGGCGGCCAGGGCCGCCTGTGCCGCGAGCGGAATGTGTTCCAGGACCGCGAGCATGGTGATGCAATCGAACGCCGACGCACTCGGGGGCAAGTCGCCGGGAAAGCAGCCCTTGATCAGCATGCCTCGCGGCAGCGGGCGCGAGGCGTCGAGACCGGGGTCGAGGCCGACGTAGTCGTGCAATTCTCCAACGGTCCGAGCCAGCGCGCCGTCGGCGCAACCGATATCGAGCACGCGCGCGACGGGCGGCAGATAGCGCCTGATCTTGGCGATTCGCCACTGCTGCAACCAACGATCAACGGTTTTCATGGGCCGGCTCGCATCGTTCGGGCATCGTTCGCCGCCTAAGTTTCAGTGGAGGGACGGGCGCCCCCGCCCGTCGTTCCACGCATGACGGGCGAGGACGCCCGGCCCTCCCTAAATGCGATTCGCTCCGCGGGCGCCCCAACAACCAGTAAGCCATGCGGCGCGCTTGTCAAACCAGTGGAGGGACGGGCGCCCCCGCCCGTCATTCTATTCAAGCCGGGCGAGGGCGCCCGGACCTCCTTAAATGTCATTCTATGCAAGCCGGGCGAGGGCGCCCGGCCCTCCCTAAATGCAAATTTCTCGTTCCCTCTCAGTCGCTCGCCGCTTTCGTGACCTAAGTTTCAGTGGAGCGACGGGCGCCCCCGCCCGTCGTTCCATGCAAGCCGGGCGAGGGCGCCCGGACCTCCCTAAATGCCGGGCGAGGGCGCCCGGCCCTCCCTAAATGTGGAGGGCTCTGCGTTCGAAGCGGGCGGGAGCGAACAAGAACGAGGAGTTGCTTCGATGTTTTGGTTCATTCCGTGGGACAACATGGCCGCGGCGGCGCAGGTGCTGTTGACGTTGTTCGCCCTGCTGGCGGCCGGCCTGAACTTTTTACTTTCCGCGCGAGGTTAGATCGACGCCGAGACGCCGCGGTGAGGGACCGCGCGGGCGACGCCTCGCTAAAACTTTTGGGAGATCAACGTGTCTTTTTCCGCCCCTCTGACGGAATCTTGGTTGCAACATTTTTCCATCTGGCTGGTCACGGTCGCGCTGGTTGTGGCGGCGGTCATCGACGGCTGGAAGCTGAAGGTTCCCAACTGGCTGACGTTGCCGATGATCGTCGGCGGTTGGGTCTACTGCGGCGCAACCTTGGGTTGGCCGGGAGTCGGCTGGAGTTTGGCGGCGACTGCCGTGGGCCTGGCCTTGTTGCTGCCGCTGTACGCCATCGGCGGCATGGGCGCGGGCGATGTGAAGCTGCTGGCGGGCGTCGGAGCGTGGCTCGCCAGTCCGCTGACGCTCACTTACGCGTTCTGCGTTTCAGCGCTGATCGGCGGCGTAATCGCGGTGGGGATGGTGGCTTATCGAAAGGCCTGGGACAAGCATGTGGGCCAGTTTCGCGCCATCGCCGGCGAAATCTTGACGATTCGCGATCCGAACCGATTGTCGGTGATTGCCGCACAACGCAAAAGCTCCATGCTGCTTTTGCCTTACGGCATTCCCATCGCTATCGGCTCGATCCTGTACTTCGCCTGCACGGGGATGCTGATTTAACCCAAGTCCGTAGGGCTGGCTTTCCAGCCTGACTGTCAGGCTGGAAAGCCTGACCTACAGGGGGGGGGGTAAGCGACAAACTCGCCCCCCTCTCCCGAAAACTTGCAGAGTGCAGCACTTTGAAACTGGAGAACTTCTGCGGGTTGTGCCGAAAAGACCGAATATGAGGGAAATGCCTAGCAAGCGGCACGGTTTCCAGGCAAAACCCTGATTTCGCGTTCGGCCCGTCTCGGCTCCGATCGGTCGTAAGGTTTGTTTGTGTCGGAAGCAAGGTAGCGGTTGTGGTCAAGCAGCGGCTCATGCGGCCGGCTTTCGTTTCGATCAAGAATTTTGGCAAGTGTCGCCAATGTTATTAGTCGGAACGATAGCACAGGCGGGGCCGCGGTCGTTCGCGAACCAAAGAGGTAACGCCGCGTTCCGCCGAAATCGCCGCACCTAAGTGCGGACCGTGAAGCGGAACAAGCGTTTGAGGGGGGAACATGCGTCCTAAATCGATCGTATTGTTGATTCTTGCGCTGGGCTGCGGCCTGGTGGCGTCGATAGGCATCAACCAGGTCATGGCGAATCGCCATGCGGTGGCCGCGCGCGGCGCCGCCGAGACGACTCCCATCTTCGTGGCGTTGGGCGAAATCGGCATCGGCGATCCGCTGACGGCCGAAATGTTGAAGTTGGAAGAATGGCCGAAGGAAAAAGTTCCAGCCGGCGCCGTGAGCGATCTCCAAGAGATCGAAGGCCGGCGCTGCAAGCAGCGGTTTTACCCCGGCGAGCCGATCTTGGAAGCCAAGCTGTTGGCGCCGGGCGAGAAAGGCCAAAGCCCGACCGACCTGATCCCCAAAGGGTACCGGGTGGTCTCGATTCGCGTCGACGCCGTCAGTAGTTCGAGCGGCATGATTTTGCCGGGGGACCGCGTCGACCTGCTGGTTCACGTTCAAGAAAATCCGAGCAAGGGCATCCGACAGGCTCGCACCCAGACGTTTCTGCAGAACGTGAAGGTCTTCGCCGTCGACGATTTGTTCAGCCGCGACAACGAGTCGACGGTTTCCGCCAAAACGGTTTCATTGCTCGTTACGCCCGATCAAGCCGAGTTGGTCATGCTGGCCAGCAACTTGGGAACGCTGCAACTCGTGATGCGCAGCGCAAACGACGACTCGAACGATCCGACGACCGGCGCCGACGTGCAGGAACTGCTCAGCGGCACGGGCAACGCAGCGATGAGCAGCGGGAACGCGCCTCCGGTCCAGTCGAAAGAAGACCTGTTGAGCCTGCTCAGTGAGTCGCAGGCGAAACAACCGCCCGCGCCCGCCCCGGCAGCGGTCGACGCGCCTGCGCCGCCGCCCGATTGGTTCGAGATGCTCGTCATCAAGGGCCCGCACGCGGAAACATTGCAATTCAATAACGTGCGTCGCCTGCCGTCCTCGAGCACGGGTTCCGCCCTTTCGGTCCCGAGCGACAACCTGGCGCCGGCGCCCGACTCGGCGCCGGCATCCGACTCGGAATCGCCCGCCAGCGACGAACCGTCGCTGGAACCGGGCCCATCGAGCGAAGCACGACCAACGGTTGAGACCGGCGGGGCGTCCTAAATCGGAGAGAAATTCGCACAACGACGCGGAGAGTCCGCGGCGGGGGGTCGCCGTTTGACTCGGAAAAACTTGCTAAAATAGCAATCGACGCCGCTTTCCAAGGAACAGGAAGCGGCGAGTCGGCCGTCATGGAGTGACGGTGGACTTGGAGAGTGAGAGGCACTAACGGATTAACGCAAGGAAGATCACGGATGTCGAGTTCAATCCCGCGGCGGATCGCCGCCACGCAATTTGGCGCCGCTGGAAAGGGGACAAGCCGGAGATTGCGGTCCCTGTTCGGTTGTTGGGGGCTGGCAGGGGCGCTGGTTTTCGTCGCAGCGCACGGTTCGGCTTCCGCCCAAAACTCGGCGAAACTGTTGGAGTCGAAACCGATCGTGCACCGGGTTCAAGGCCCCAACGAGACGATGGAGCTGACCGTCAACACCAGCCGCATCCTGACCTTGGACTCGAAGATCCCCAAGGCCCAGGTCAACAACCCCGAAATTCTCGAGTTGACTCCCCTGTCGGCCACGCAGATTCAAATTCTGGCTAAAAAGCCCGGCGTCACTCAGGTCAATCTCTGGGACGAGAACGACCAGATTCATTCGCTCGACGTGATCGTGTTCGCCGACACGCAAGAGCTGAACATCCTCTACAAGCAATTGTTTCCCAAAGCGGCGCTGAAGGTCATCCCCTTGCCCAACAGCGTGATGGTCTCGGGCTACGTGGACGATCCGAACATCGTTAGCAAGATCATCGCGATCGCCCAGGAATATCATCCCAAGGTGCTCAACAACATCACGGTCGGGGGCGTGCAGCAGGTGCTGCTGCAGGTCAAGGTATTCGAGGTCTCGCGCACCAAGCTGCGGCAACTTGGGTTCGACTGGGGCAATCTGACCCGACGAGGCGATATTGCGGCTCAGGGCGTGGGCGGGTTGCTGCAATCGGCCAACGGCGGCGGCACGGCGCCGAAAGGCCTGACCGCCGGTACGGGCATGGCCGCGAACGCCATGAGCGGGGTCGGCAGCGGCGCCTCTGTCGTACCCACGTTCAACTTTGGCGTGGTCAGTCCGGGCGATTCCTTCTTTGGGGTGCTCGCCATGCTGCAATCGCGCAACGTCGCCAAAATCCTGGCCGAACCGCAATTGACGACCGTCAGCGGGCGACCGGCGTTCTTCAATGCGGGCGGCGAGTTCCCGATCTTGGTGCCCCAAAGCTTGGGCACGCTGTCCACGCAATACAAAAAGTACGGCACGCAGGTCGATTTCGTGCCGATCGTGCTGGGCAACGGCGCGATTCGCCTCGAAGTCCGCCCGCGCATCAGCGAACTCGATCCCACCCACGGCATCACCCTCAACGGCACGACCGTACCCGCGCTGACGACGCGCGAAATCGACACGGGCGCCGAGATGCAAGCCGGCCAAACCTTGGCCCTGGCGGGCCTGGTGCAACAACGCAGCAATGACGTGGTCACCGGAATTCCCTGGCTCAGCGACCTGCCGGTCGTCGGCGCTCTATTCCGTAAGGTCTCGGAACAGGTCGACGAGACGGAACTGCTGATCATGGTCACTCCGCAACTCGTCGAAGCGATGAGCCCCGAGCAGACGCCCACGAATTTTCCTGGCATGGCGTCCACGCTGCCGACCGATAAGCAATTCTACGGCAAGGGCCATGTCGAGGTCCCGAACTGCGATCCGACGGGCCAATTGCTCGGTCCGTATCCGGGCGGCGGCCCGTTCGGGGTTCCGGGGCCCGGCGCCGGCGGCGACATGAGCGTCCCTCGCGGCGCGATGCCCGCCGAAGGACTTCCCCCGGGCGCTCGCGAGATACCGGCGCCGGTCGAAGGGCAGCCGGCCGATGCGGGCGACGGGGCCGCTTTAGAGCCGCAACCGCAAGACCAGTCGCGCCGTCGCACGCTCCGCACGCCGGGGGCGGTACACGTGACCGACATGCCGGCGTCCGAGGCGTCCCGCTCTTCGCGGCGCCGCTCGGCGCCGAGCGAGTCGATCCAGCGGCTGCCCAATACGACGCGGCCCAGCGCGAAATCGCCTGCCGCGGCCATGCGGCCCAACCTGCAAAAAACGTCCAGCCGTAACCGCAAGGTTCCGTCGGCCGCGGGGGAACGCCAGAAAACCGCGCCGGGATTCATCGGTCCCACGGGTTATGACCTACGATAAAAGAAGTGAGGGCCGGTGGGCCGGGCGCCCCCGCCCGGCGAGCGGAACTGGACGGGCGAGGGCGCCCGTCCCTCCAGGCGCAGCGGAACTGGACGGGCGAGGGCGCCCGTCCCTCCAAAGAGCGTACAAGGACGACCGACAAACATGAGTAACGTGCTCCGCCTGGCGATCGTCGATCCGAACGACGCCACTCGCGATTCCCTCAAGACCATGCTGCTGGGCATGGATCGCGTGTGGCTCGAGGCCGAGTGCTCGCGTTACGAGTTTTTCGCCGACGTCGTCGCGCAAACGCATCCCGATATCGGCATCGTGACGCTCGACCAGGATCCCGACAAGGCCTTGGACCTGGTACACCGGGTGAACGAGACTTCTCCCGAGTGCAGCATCCTCGTGCTCAGTTCGTCGTCCGACGGCAAACTGATCTTGCGCGCGATGCGCGCCGGGGCCAAGGAGTTCTTGAGCCAGCCGCTCCGCCTGCAAGACCTGCTCGATTCGCTGGAGCGCATCAGCGACCGCAAGTTCGGCCGCGGCGAGGCCAAGGCCCGCGGCAGCGCCGTGATCGCCGTGGCGGGCGCCACCGGCGGCGTCGGCGCCACCAGCCTGGCCGTGAACCTGGGCTGCGCGTTGGCGCAGGATCCGAAGAACACCGTGGCCCTGGTCGATCTCGATCTGTGCCTGGGCGACGCCGACGTGTTTCTCGACACGATTCCCGACTACACCCTGGTCGACGTCGCTCAGAACGTCACGCGGCTCGACTTTGCGCTCTTGAAGCGCTCGTTGACCAAGCACTCGTCGGGCTTGTTCTTGCTGCCGCGCCCGGTGCAGATGGAAGACATGAGCCTGGTCACGCCCGACGATTTGCAGCGCGTGATCGGCCTGCTCAAGGCGACCTTCACGCATTTGGTGCTCGACCTGTCGAAAAGCTACTCGCCGCTGGATCAGGTCGCCTTGCAGTTAGCCAGCCATATCCTGCTGGTGACGCAATTGGATCTGCCTTGCCTGCGCAACGTCGTGCGATTGATGATGTCGTTCGGCAACATGAAAGGGGTGGCGGACAAGGTCAAGATCGTCGTCAACCGCGTCGGCCTGGACAACGGCAACATCAGCCTGAAGAAGGCGCAAGACACGATCGGCCGAGAAATCTTCTGGCAATTGCCCAACGACTATCGCACGATGGTCGAGGTCCGCAACAACGGCGTGCCGTTGGTGGAACAGGCGCCCAAAGCCGCCATTACCCATGCGATCGTCAGTTTGTCGCAGGCCCTTTCGGGCGGTTCGGGCTCGGGCGACGCCGAAGAAGAAGGCGCGAAATCGTCGCGCAGCCGCCTGTTGAGCTTCTGGCCGGTGAAAGGCAAAGACAAGGGCGGCAAGCCCCCTGCCCCGGCGAAATAAGCGCGAGACTTATCCTCGCTTTGATTGGCGCATCGCAGAATTGGCGAGGCGAGCGGGGGGCGTTAGCCCCCCGGTGGCGCCGCATGTCGCTTTGGCAACCCGTCCGGGTTGGATGCCGCGCTGCCGCTTCAACCCGGAGGCTCACGCCTCCGGCTCGCCGGTTTACGCCTCCGGCTCGCCGGTTTACGCTTCCGGCTCGCCGACTGCGCGTGCTGCATGTCGCGCAGCCGCCCTTTCTTTTTTCGTAAGCTAGGCTTTTCTTGCCCGCAAGCGCGGCCTACGAGCGCGCCGTCGAGGGCCTTGCACCTTTATCAACCTACGACGATGCACTTATGGCCAAGTCTCTTCCCACGGCGGTTCGCAGCGGCGACAAATCGCAAGACTCCGATTTCGAAGATCTCAAGCGGCGAATTCACGGCAAGCTGGTCGACAAGCTCGACTTGTCGAAGGTCGGCGATCTCGACGGCGACGTGCTGCGCCGCGAAATCCGGCTGGTGGTCGAGCACCTCTGCGACGCGGAAGACACGCTGCTCAACCGCGCCGAGCGCGAGCGGCTGGTCGAAGAAGTGCTCGACGAGACGTTCGGCCTGGGCCCCTTGGAGCTGCTGCTGAAAGACTCGACGATCAGCGACATCCTGATCAACGGCCCCAAGAACATCTACGTCGAGCGCCGCGGCAAGATGGAAAAGACGAGCGTCGTCTTCCGCGACAACTCGCACTTGATGCAAATCATCGATCGCATCGTGTCGCGCGTCGGCCGGCGCGTGGACGAAGTCTGCCCGATGGTCGACGCCCGTCTGCCGGACGGTTCCCGCGTCAACGCGATCATTCCGCCTTTGGCTTTGGACGGGGCGGCCGTCTCCATTCGCCGTTTCGGCGCCAACCCGTTGAAACTGGAAGACCTGCTCAACTACAAGGCCTTCACGCCCGAGATGGTGATGCTCTTGGAAGGCGCCATCAAGGCCCGCTTGAACATCATCATCGCCGGCGGCACCGGCTCGGGCAAAACGACGCTGCTCAACACGCTGTCGAGCTTCATCTCCAATTCCGACCGCATCGTGACGATCGAAGACGCGGCCGAATTGCAGTTGCAGCAAGACCACGTGGTGCGGCTCGAAACGCGCCCGCCCAACATCGAAGGCAAAGGCGCGATCACGGCGACCGACCTCGTACGCAACGCGTTGCGCATGCGGCCCGAGCGAATCATCATCGGCGAATGCCGCGGTCCGGAAACGCTGGACATGCTGCAAGCCATGAATACCGGCCACGAAGGCTCGCTGACGACGATCCACGCCAACACCCCGCGCGACGCGGTGGCCCGCATCGAAACCATGATCGCCATGGCCGGCTTCGAGCTGCCCTTGAAGGCCATGCGGCAGCAAGTCGCCAGCGGCGTCGACCTGATCATCCAGGCCAACCGCCTGCAAGGCGGGCCGCGCAAGATCACGCACATCACCGAAATCATCGGGATGGAGCAAGAGACGATCGTGATGCAAGACATCTATCACTATTCGCAAGAGGGCATCGACGAGCGCGGCCGGGCCTACGGCAAGTTCGAAGCCACGGGCATTCGGCCCAGCTTCATGGACCGGCTCGAGTCGTCCGGCGTGCGCCTGCCGGCGAGCGCCTTCCGGCAACGCGTCATGTTGGTGGACTAAAGCCATGGATCCCATTCTGCTCGTCAGCATTGCGGCCTTCGTCGGCGTCAGCGCACTGGTCGTGGCGATCGCCGTCATGTTCCGCGGCGGCGACAACAAGATCGAAGACCGGCTCGACGTGCTCACCGGCATGAGCACCGCAGCGACGAACAAGGAATCGCTGCTCAACGACAGCGTGCTGGCGCACCCGCTGGACGCCGTCCCGAACGTCTTCGAAGCCCTCGTGCAGCGCTTCGGCCGCCTGCGGCTGCTGTTCGAACAAGCCGACACCAACCTGACGGCGCCAAAATTCTTCGCGATTTCGGGCGTGCTGTTCCTGCTGGGGGCGGTGGGGGCGATCGTCGGAAAGCTGGGGCTTTCGCTGGCGCCAGTCGTCGGTTCGTGCTCCAGTTCGCTGCCGCTGCTGTGGCTGATGTATCGCCGCAAAAAGCGATTCAAAACGTTCGCCGCCCAGTTGCCCGACGCTTTGGAGTTGATTTCGCGCGCCTTGCGGGCCGGCCATAGCCTGGCGGCGGGCTTCAATCTGGTTCAAGACGAAATGCCCGCCCCGATCTCGGTCGAATTCGGCCGCGTATTCGAAGAACAGAATCTCGGCATTCCGATGGAACAGGCTCTGCTATCGCTGGCCGACCGGATCCCCAACCTGGACCTGAAGTTCTTTTCCACGGCCATCATTCTGCAGCGTCAGACGGGCGGCGACCTGGCCGAGATTCTGGACAAGATCGGATACATCATTCGCGAGCGATTCAAGATCTGGGGGCAGGTGCAGGCCCTGACCGGCGAAGGCCGGCTGTCGGGCGCCGTATTGTTGGCTTTGCCCCCCTTGCTGTTCGTGGCCGTCTATCGCCTGAATCGCGAGTACATCATGCAGTTGTTCACCGATCCGATGGGACAGGACATGCTCGCCGGCGCGGTCATCATGCAAGTGCTCGGCGCGCTGGCTATTCGTAAGATCGTTAACATCAAAGTGTGAGTCCTTGGCCATGATCTTCGCCGCCGGACTGATCGATTTCGAGACGCTGCTGCCGTTCGCCGTGTTCGGGATGTTCGCCCTGGGCGCCTGGTGGGTGCTGGACCGGGTGGCCAGCGGCCGCAGCCGCGCCGTCGAACGTCTCGACGAACTGAAAAACCCCTCCTTGCGACGCCGCAAGTCCGAAGAGCAAATCGGCGTCGTCAAGAAGGCCGATGCCATGACCCGCGTGCTGGCCATGGCGTCTCCCGCGCTGGCCAGGCCGCTGCAGCCCAAAAGCGAGTTAGAAGTCAGCAAGCTCAAGATGCGAATGGCCAACGCCGGCTTCCGCAACGAGGCGGCGCCTTCGATCTTCCTGGGCCTCAAAGGCGCGGGTTTGTTGGCAGGCTTGATGCTGGGCGGAGTGACCCTGGTTACGCTCTCCGAGATCAACCAGAAGTCGCTGATGACCGCATTGTTCTTCGCCGGGCTGTTGTTCTACCTGCCCGAGCTGGTGCTGTGGTTCATCACCAAACGGCGCAAAGAGTCGATTTTCCTCGCCCTGCCCGATGCGCTCGACCTGATGGTCGTCTGCGTCGAAGCCGGCTTGGGGCTCGATCAGGCGATGCGCAAAGTGGCCGAAGAAATGAAATCCACTTACAAGGTGATCGCCGAAGAGTTCGGTCTGGCGAATTTTCAATTGCAGGTCGGCCGGGCCAAGGCGGAAGTGCTGCACGAGTTGGGCATCCGCAGCGGCGTCGACGACTTGCGGTCGTTGGCGGCGATTCTGATTCAGGCCGACAAGTTCGGTTCGAGCATCGCCCAGGCGCTGCGCGTGCAGAGTGATTCGATGCGGACCCGGCGCCGCCAATTGGCCGAAGAGAAGGCCGCCAAAACGGCGGTCAAGCTGATCTTTCCGCTGGTGATCTTCATTTTCCCCGGCATCTTCGTGGTCTTGGTCGGACCGGCCGCGATCACGATGGTTCGCGACATGTTCCCGATGATGGAAGTCAAATAGTCCGATCCGGCGGGGCTGGGCGAATTTCCATCGTCGTACTGCACGAGTGGTCTTCTTGCGCCTTGCATGGCGACAAAACGTCGCCGCGGCTATTTTTTATTTAGCCCAGGCATTTATGCCTCATTATTACCCACATTTCCGTAAGTTGTTCCTGTACCAAGACTTAAAATTGCGTGCTCTCTCGCGCGCTGGCTTTGTAAGTGCTTTCGTATCAACAGCTTGCCAAAACGCTGAAAAAGATGTGGGTAATGCTGAGGCATAAATGCCTGGGCTATTTAAACCTTGTGGGCAAAGTCTAGCGAAAAAGATGGGCAGTTTAACGGGGCGAATTTCCCCAGGACATGCCACATTCTCGGCCGCGCTTTGCCGATAATGTAATTAGTCGGCCGGTCGGCCTTGCGCCCCGGTCGCGGAACGGATCTCGAAGACAGGCTTGGAGTTGCGGCCGACAACCGGCCGCCGGCTCGGTCTGGATCGGACCACGGAAGGAGGCGCGACATGCCCCAAAAGGCTTGGATCTTGCTGGCTTTACTGGCCATCTGGGGGCCGAACGATCTCCGCGCCGGCGAGTTGTTCTCGAAGATTCGGCGAGATTTCCGCCGCAACAACTGCTGGCCGCAGCCGTTCGTGGTTCACGATCGAATTGCCGTGCGCAGCCCGTTTCAGGTCATGATCCAAAACGGCTGGCAGGTGCAAAACACGCTGAGCGACGAGCATTTCGACTCCGAAACCGGCGAACTGCTCGGGGCCGGCGAATTGAAGGTTCGCGGCATCCTGATCGAGTCGCCGCCCGAACACCGCCAGGTCTTCGTCTTGCGAGGCAAGAATCCGCAAGACACCTCCCATCGGCAACAATCGGTCGATCAGTACGCCGCCAGCATCCTGCATCCTGGCGAGCATGCTCAAATTTCCGAATCTCGAGTTCGACCTCGCGGCACGCCTGCCGAGAGAATCGTCGACATCGACGCTCGTTACAGCGCCAGCGCTCCCGATCCGCGAATTCCGTCCAGCGGCGGCGGCGGTGCAAGCGGCGCCGGCAGCAGCGGGACAGGCGCCGGCTTTTAGCACCTCTTCAAGTCTGAGTTGATAGATGAGGGGTGGCTGGCGGCAGAGCGAAGCGATACGAGAGCGAACTGGGGCTTCGCCTAGGCTCGGCCGCCAGCCACCCGACTGTCAAAATCGCTTTGAAGAGGCGCCAGCCGCCCAGCACTCAACCAACCCTCTTGGTCGGCCGCCGAGGCAGACGCCATCGCGAACCGGCCGAGAGGGTTTTCGGATTTCCAAGGGCGAGGCGTTAAATCTCCTGAAAACCCTCTAATCCTCCATTTCTCGTTGAGGGAACGGCGACCGCCTGACGATCCTAGAAAAGGCTCGCTTGTCTGCGAGCGAAATCGCATTTTTACCGCCTCTTTCGGCGCACCTCTGGAGAGTTCACGTGACGTTCAAAGTCACCCTCCTTTCGCTTGCTCAGGGAAGTTTGCTGCTGATGCTGGCGGGCGGCTGCTCTGCGAGTGCGATCTTCGCAAACAAACAAGGCATCCAGACGACGACCTACGCAGGACCGAACCAGCCGCCCGGCCCGATGAAGCAATTGGCCTCGAAGGTTTCCAATTCCAGCTTGGGCCAGTCGGTCTCTAAAGTCTTTCATAACGCGTCCGCCAAGAAGCGCAAATTACCGACCAACGCTCCGCCTTCGCTGGCCGACAAGCTGAAGCCGCCTGACGCCGACTTCCACGTCGACGCGGGCAACATGTGCGTCAAGGACAACGATCCCGAAAACGCCCGCATCAACTATCACAAAGCGCTCGAGATGAAGCCGCACCATCTGGGCGCCCTCTTGGGGCTGGCTCGGCTGTTCGATCGCCAAGGGCAAATGGAACGCGCCACCGAGCATTATCTCGAAGCGACGAAGTACCACCCCAGCGAAGCCGCCGCCTACAACGACCTGGGGCTTTGCTACGCTCGCCAAGCAAAATACGACGATGCCGTGAAGGCGTTGAGCCGGGCGGTCGAACTGCAACCGGATCGCGCCTTGTATCGCAACAACATTGCGACGGTGCTCGTGGTCCAAGGCCGCATCGACGAAGCCCTGGCCCACCTGACCGACGCTCACGGCGCGGCCATCGCGAATTACAACGTCGGCTTCCTGTTGAACAAGCGCGGCCAGTCTCGCCAGGCGCTGGAACAGTTCAGCTTGGCGCTTCAAGCCGATCCGAGCATGACCTCGGCGCAGCAATGGGTCGAGTCGCTGTCGTCGGAACTGGCGCCCGAGAGCCGGCAGCCGGTGCAGATCGCCAGCGGCATGCAGCCCAGCGAGACCGTCGAGGACGAGCCATTGGAAGGTCCTCGACTGGGCCCCTCGCAGACGCCGCCCACCGCAGGCGCTCGCTCATTAGGGCTCGACGAGCAATTCGAGCCGCAAGACCAAGTAGAGTCTTCAGCGAATCCCCCGGGCGAAGCCGAGCCGTCGGACGCGTCCCAGGCGATTTCTTCAGATAGGTCGTCGCGATCCGGCGTCAAACGGCCTGCCGGCGACGCGAGTCCGGACATGGCCGCCGAGCCCGCCGAAAAAGAAGCGGAATTGCAGTATCTGCCCCCTGTTACTCCCCGTACGACGTCTCCGAGCCGCTACTAACCCGGATTATTCATCAGCCCACACCAACCCGAAGCGCAAGCGAGGCGGAGCAACGCACTTACCTCGCTGGCGCTTCGGGTTTGTATGGAGCGCTTTGTCAAGTAATAGCTGGGCTGATGAATAATCCGGGCTAATCGCGCGGTTCGCCAGCGCGATTGGCGGCAAGGGGCGTAAGTAGACGTTCGCAGCGATGCCTGTAGGGCACGCCCTCTGCGGCGCGCCGAGAACCCGGAAATGGCGACGACTCGCGCTTCCTGGAACGCCGCGGAGGGCGTTCCCTACAGAATCAACCGCACGAACCCCTACTTACGCCCGGCGCCAAGCCCTGCCCGAAAGGGATTTCTGATTCCGCCGCTGGCTGGCTAAGGTGATATACTCGATACGTTGGGGCGCGAGCCGCCTGAGCGCCGTGACGAGGGATCGAGTTCGCCGAGGATTTCGCCATGCCATCGCGCCTGACACCGCTGGCCGTCGTACTGGGGTTTTTTTGCACTGCCGCTTCGCCCCTTTCGGCGGCGCCGCGAGTCGAATTGGAATTGGCGACTGAAGGCAACTTCCCCGCCACGGCCCAGCAGCAATGGTATAGCCTGCTGACGGAGCTGAAGGTCGACAATTTGCGGATTCGCAAGGCGACGGCCGACGACAAAGCGGAGATTGTGGTCGGCGGCACGCAGCAAAGCCCGGTCTATCGAGTCATCGGGCTGTTGACCGGCAACAACCAGTTAGTCGTGCCCGGCGGGCGTTTTTCATCTCGCGACCGGGGCGAAATTTCGGCCTGGCTGACGAAACTGCGTCAGGACGGCCCCGAACGCGTGCAGTCCAAGGGAAAACTTCCTTTCGGCCTGCTGCCCAACGAATTGGCTGACGTCAACGCCGATCTTTCGCGGAGAGTGATGTTCTCCACCAAAGACATGCCGCTAGCCGACGCCGTGGCCCAGATCGCCGGCCAACTGAACCATCCGCTCGAAATCGATCGATCCGCCTCCCTCGCCCTGCGCGAAGCCGAGAAGATTCGCGACGAACTCGAGGGAATTTCCTCCGGCACGGCGCTGGCCTACCTGCTGCGGCCGGCGGGCTTGGTGTTGGAACCCGGGCTCGACCAGAAAAAGAAGTTGCGATATTCCGTCGGCCGGCCCAGCGCCGGCCGAACGGCGTGGCCAGTCGGTTGGACCGCCGACAAGCCGGCCCGCGAAATCCTGCCCGCATTGTTCGAGCAACTCAACGTCGATCTCGACGACGCGCTGCTCTCCGAGACGCTGGAAGCGATCGGCGCGCGGCTCGAGGCGCCGGTGCTCTACGATCACTACGCCTTGGCGCGTCGCGGCATCGACCCGGAGAAGGCCACGGTAAAATTGGCGCCGAAGCGATTGGCCTACGCGGTGATCCTGAATAAAGTATTGCACCAGGCCGAACTGAAGGGCGAATGGCGAGTGGATGAGAACGACAAGCCGCTGTTGTGGGTGACTACGCTGAAGCCGGTCAAGTAGGTAGGTGGTAGGAAGTAGGCGGTAGACAGGGAAGGGCGAGCGTTACTCGAAAAAAGAATAGTGAATTAAACTCGTCGGTTCGTCATATCGTTTACCTCATTCTACCACCTACTGCCTGGCGCCTGCAACCTGGCGCCTACCACCTACCACCTACCGTCTACCTCATGCTGACAGGCCCTCAAATCGCCGCAATGCTTGCCGAACTCGGCGTGACGCACGTCGTGTGGCTGCCCGACTCGATGCTCGGCGGCTGGGAGACGGCTCTCAGCCAATCGCCCGAGTTGAAACTGGTGCGAGTCTGCCGCGAAGGCGAAGCCTGGACGCTCGCCGCGGGCTTGCACCTCGGCGGACGGCGGCCGCTGGTCGTGATCCAGAACACCGGATTGTTCGAGTCGGGCGACGCGCTGCGAAACGTGTTGTTCGACATGCGCTTGCCGCTGTACGCGATCGTCGGCTATCGCAGTTACCTCGTCGAAAATTCACCCGACACCGCACGGCGGTTTACCGAACCGGTGCTCAAAGCATGGGGCGTGGACCACGTGCTGATCGAACGAGCGGAGCAGGCCCCGCAACTGGCCGAACACTATCGCACTTGTCGATCGGCCGGGCGGCCGGGCGTCGCCTTGCTGGCGGAGGGCCGCGGCTGATGGGCCGGCAACAACGTATGCCGCTGCTCGCGGCGCTCGAAGCGGTCGCCGAACTGCGCCGCGATCAGATCGTGGTCGCCACGATGGGCGCGGCTCGCGAGTGGCCCAAGCTCTCGCAGCATCCGCTCGATTTTCACTATCTGCCGTCGGCGATGGGCCACGCGCCAATGATCGCCCTCGGCCTGGCGCTGGCCCAGCCCCAGCGCGAGGTGATCGTCTTCAACGGCGACGGCTGCATGCTGATGGGTCTCGGCGGCCTGGTGACGATCGCCGCCAGCGGCGCGACGAACCTCACGCTGATCGTGCTCGACAACGGCCTTTACGAAGTCACCGGGGGACAAACGACGGCCGGAGCGATCGCCGGCGTCGATTTCGCTCGTATGGCCCGCGCCGCCGGCTTCGCCAGCGCCGCAAGTTTCGACGACCTGCCAACCTGGCGCCAGCAAGCCGCCGCCGCCCTGGCCGCGCCCGGCCCTCGCTTCATCAGCCTGGCCGTCGAACCGGTCGGCGCCGAATACTTGCTGCCGCCCCCTGCCATGCACGAGCAGATCGAGCGGTTTTGCAAGGCGCTGGCCGCAAAGTAGCAGGCACTCTCCGAGTGCCGTCGCTCGAACTGCCGATGCGGCCTGCGCCCTCCGTTCATTTGCGGCTGCTTCCAGCCGCTGAGCATTTTCGGCTACGGCATACGGAGTATGCCTGCTACTTCGAAAGCCTGACCTACGTATTCGCCGACAATAACGCCTGCATCAATTGCACGAGGCCCGCGTCGTCGGGATACATGGCGAGCGCGTTTTCACAAACAACCTTGGCGCGTTTCACGTCGCCCTGCAAGCGCCAGCAGTCGGCCAGCATCAGATAGCCTCGCGGGCGGAAGGGCGAGCGGGGCGGCAATAGTTCCAGCGCACGCAACAGGCAGGCGATGGCGTCAGCCGGCCGCTGGGCCATGGCATTCGTCATGCCGAGATAGAACAACGTGTGGCTGTTGTCGGGCTGCTCGGCGTTTTGCATTTCGAGCAGTCGCAAGTTGCGCTCGATTTTGCGGCGCCGGACGCATTCGCTGTCGTAGCCGCTGTGCATGATGGCGATGTCGGTGCGTTTCAGGATTGCCCCGCTGCGGATGGCCGACGGCGCAATCTGTTCGTGAACCCGCCCTTCCCAGCGGATGTCGGGCGAATTTCGGAACAGCCGGTCTTGCGGAGCGGCCGTGGCCGGATGCCCGCCGTCGGCCGCCGCGGGGCTGGTATGAATCATCTGATAGACGGCGTTCTCATGATCCAAACCGGCCAGCAGCCTGGCCAGCGCCCGGCGGTTCGGCTCGTCGAACCAGTCGTCGCCGTCCATCCAGAAGATCCACTCGCCCTCGGCGTGCCGCAAGCATTCGTTGCGAGCGGCGGAAAAATCGTCGCGCCACGGGAATTCGATCACTCGTGCCGGCTGACCGTGGCGATCGCAAACCGCGGCGGCAATCTGGCGCGTGCGATCTTGCGAACCGGTATCGACGAACACGATTTCGTCGACCAGATCGGCGATGCTGGCCAGCGAGCGGCCCAGCGAAGCCTCTTCGTCGCGAGCGATCATCGTCAGCGAAATGCGCGGCGCCATCGGCCTGCCCCTTCGATCAATCCTGCCCTTTTGCCGGCGGCCGCGAATTCCCGCCAATTCCGCTTGTAACGACGGGCCGGCTCAGGCCGTCATTCGTTCCCACAACATGCGATAGTATCGCATCACGCGAATCGGATCGGCCGTTGCGCTGCCTTCTTCCAACAGGGTCCAACCCTGGAAATTCGCCGCCTTGAGCAAGCCGAATAACGCGGGCCAGGGATAGTTGCTGATCAGATCGTGAATGTGGATCGTGCCCAGCCGATTTTTCACAAGTTGGAAGTTGTGCTCCAATCCGGCGCCGTCGAGATCGGTCGGGTTGCAGTTCCAGCAGACCGTGGCGCCCGGATGGTCGGCCGCGTCCATCATGGTTTTGACGTGTTCGAGCTTCGACGTGCCGGGGCCGTGAACTTCCAGGCGAATCGCCACGCCATAGCCTTCGCCGAAGGCCGCGACCTCGCCCAGCGCCTTGCCGATTTGCTCCAGCGTCTTCTGCACCGGCACGTCCTTCGGCAAGCCATTGGGCCGCACCTTCACCCCGGTGCCGCCGCAATCGTGGCAGAGCTTGATGAACGCCTTGGTCTCTTCGACGTTCTTGCGGACCACGGCCGCATCGGGCGAATGATATTCGCACGCGCTGCCCAGGCCGACCAGTTCGACGCCGCTGTCGGCGAACCGCGCCGCCACGCGTTTGCGGTCGTCGGCCGACAGCGACGGCTCGACGCCGTGCTTGTGACCGCTGCGCAACTCGACCCCGGCAAAGCCGGTGAGTTGCAAGTTCTTGATCAGCGTCGGCAGATCCCATTCGGCCCCCCACATGTACGTGACTAATCCGAGTTGCACGGGCGACGTCTCCTGGGTCGTTTATGGCCTGTTTTGCTCGATTCGCCGCGGGCGGCGAATCAAGTAATACAATAAGGCCCCCAGAAGGTGAGTCAACAAAATCACCAGCGTCCAAAGAATCTTCTCGTTACCCTCCGAAGGCTCGCCTCTCCAGTTCGGATCTTAATCCGCCTTGGCGAGGAAGAGGATAGACGGCGGCGGCCCGATGCGGACAATTTAGATTAAATACAAAACAATCGAATCTTTGCGACAGGTATTTTCGGAAACCCGCCGCTCTTCACTCGCCCGCCGCGGCCCCCGCGCGGCGCGTATCGACCACGCCTTGCAGACTCCCGGCGCGGGCGTCGATCCAGATCGAATTGGCCGAGCCTTGCTTCGAGGGCTTGGGGGCGAACTGGTGCCCCATCTCGCGCAGCCGTTCAAGCGCCGCGGGATGCTCGCTCTCAAGAGCTTCTTCGAAACGGATCGCGTTGGGAAACCATTGGTGGTGCAGCCGCGGAGCGTCGATCGCCTCGCGAAGCGGCGTCCGATATTCCAGCACGTTGACCAGCACGCACACGACCGTATTGATGATCGTCCGCCCGCCGGGGCTGCCGGTCACCAGCACCGGCCGGCCGTCGCGCACGACGATCGTCGGCGTCTGCGAACTGAGCATCCGTTTGCCCGGCGCGATTTGGTTAGCTTCCGAGCCGATGCGGCCCTGCCGGTCGGTGTGGCCCGGCCGCCAGTTGAAATCGCCCATCTCGTTGTTCAACAAGAAGCCAGCCCCGCGAACCACGACCCGCGAACCGTAGCTGTGCTCCAAGGTGTACGTGTTGGCCACGGCCATGCCGTCGGCGTCGACGATGGAAAAATGCGTCGTACTCTCGCTCTCGCCGGCCAGCCGAATTTCGGGCGCCAGTTGCTCGCTGGGCGTGGCCCGCTCGAGGTCGATGGCGCGAGCCAGCTCGCGGGCGTAGTCTTTCTCCACAAGCTTCGCCGGAATCTTCGTAAAGTCGGGATCGCCCAGATACCGCGCCCGATCGCAAAACACGCGGCGCATGGTTTCGACCAGCAGGTGCAGCGTCTTCGGCGACCAGCGATCTTCGCCGCCGAGATTGAAGTTCTCGAGGATGTTCAGCGCCTCGATCGTGCCGATGCCGCCGGAACTGGGCGGCGGCGCCCCGTAGATTTCATAACCGCGAAACGTGCCGCGGATCGGCGTCCGCGCGTGGGCTCGATAGCCGGCCAGATCGGCCGCCGTAATCAAGCCGCCGCCCGCTTGCATCTCCGCGACGAGCAACCGCGCGGTCTCGCCCTCGTAGAAGCCGGCTGAACCGCGTTCGGCGATGCGCCCAAGCGTTTGCGCCAGGTCTTTCTGCACCAGCCGATCTGCGGCCTGCCAGCGATCGCGGCCTTCGTCCTTGCCGAACACTCGCTGCAGCTCGGGGAAATCGGGAGACGACGCCACCACGTCGTTCAGCGCGGCCGCCAGGGGCGCCCCGAGCGTAAATCCCTCTTCCGCCAGACGCACGGCCGGTTCGACCAGGCTGCGCCAAGGCAGCTTACCGAATCGCCGGTGCGCCAGTTCCAGCCCGCGAACCGTGCCCGGCACGCCCACGATCTTGTGGCCGTGCTGGCTGTCGTCGAGCGAAAACATCGTGGCCTGCGCGGCGGCGGGCGCCGTCTCGCGATATTCGATGCAAACCGGTTCTTTTCCTTTGCCGGGATAGACCAGCATGAACCCGCCGCCGCCCAGGTTGCCCGCTTCGGGAAAAGTCACGGCCATGGCCAGCGCCGTGGCGACGGCCGCATCGACTGCATTGCCGCCTTGCTTGAGAATCTCCAAGCCGACGCGCGAAGCCGGCGCCGAATCGCAGACCACGACTTGTCGCGAAACTTCGACCGCGGTTCCGAATTCGTCGGCCTTTGTAGGCGTCAGCGCATGCAAACAGGTCAACACGCAAATTGCGAATTGCGAGATCGACGACGACAGGTTTCCGGCTTTGCGTTTTGCGCTTTGCATTTTGCGTTTTGGCTGGAGCGGCGAAGCCGCAACCGTAGTCGTAGGCACACTCCGTGTGCCGTAACCGACGCCGCGGCCGAGCGTCGATTAAGCGCCGGCGACGGCACACGGAGTGTGCCTGCTACTTTGTCGCAAGCGTGGACCGGCGCGGCGCTGGCTGCTACCATACTCCGCAAAAGGCCCTCGATCCAATATTTCCCAGCAGGCATTATGGCGAAAAACCAACTCTTCGCGAAAAAGTCTTTAGCCGACATCCACCGTGAAATGGCGGGCGAGCAGCGGTTGAAACGCGTGCTCGGCCCGGTGGCGCTCAGCGCGCTGGGCGTGGGCGCGATCATCGGCACGGGCATTTTCGTGTTGGTCGGAGAGGCGGCGCACGACAAGGCGGGGCCGGCGCTCACGCTCTCGTTCGTCGTGGCCGGCTTGGCCTGCATCTTCGCGGCCTTGTGCTACGCCGAGTTCGCCTCGATGGCGCCGGTCGCCGGCTCGGCGTACACGTACGCTTACGTCACGCTCGGCGAACTGTTCGCCTGGATCATCGGCTGGGACCTGGTGCTGGAATACGCCGTGGGCGCGGCCACCGTGGCGCACGGCTGGTCGAAATATTTTCAAGATCTCATCGGCCAGTTCGGCATCGTGCTTCCCTCATCAATTTGCAATGCGCCGTTCGATTACGACACGGAGACCGGCAAGTTCTTCGCCACTGGAGATTGGCTCGACATGCCCGCGCTGGCCATTTCCGCGATTGTCATGAGCGTGCTGATCGTCGGTATTCGCGAAAGCGCCCGCTTCAACGCCGCGATGGTGGCCGTCAAGCTGGTGGTCGTGTTCTTCGTGATCTTCGCCGGCGCCTATTACTTCAATGCGGAGAACTGGGAACCGTTCGCGCCTTACGGCTACGCCGGCGTGGGCTTCTTCGGCAAGACGCTCATCGGGCAACACGGCCAAGGCGGCGAGCCGCTGGGCATGCTCGCCGGCGCCTCGATGATCTTTTTCGCCTATATCGGCTTCGACGCGCTGTCGACCCAGGCCGAGGAAGCGCGCAATCCAAAACGCGACGTGCCGATCGGCATCCTCGTCTCGCTGTTGCTCTGCACCGTGCTGTATATCGCCGTGGCCGCCGTGCTGACCGGCATGGTGCGCTACAACGAACTCGACATCGACGCCCCGGTCTCGAAAGCCTTCGGAACCGTGGGCCTGCCCTGGGCGCAGGGCCTGATCTCGGTCGGCGCCCTGACCGGCATGACCTCGGTGCTGCTGGTGATGATGCTCAGCCAGCCGCGCGTGCTGTTGGCCATGGCTCGCGACGGCTTGCTGCCGGCCAATTTCTTCGCGGCGGTCCACCCGCGTTTTCAGACGCCGTGGAAATCGACGATCATCACCGGAATCGTGGTCGGCACGATGGGCTCGCTGCTTCCGCTGCGCGTGCTGGCCGAGTTGGTGAATATCGGCACGCTGCTGGCATTCGTGATCGTCTGCGCCGCGGTGCTGGTGATGCGGGTGACTCATCCCGACGCCGAACGGCCGTTTCGCGCGCCGCTCGGGCCGGTCACGCCGGTGCTGGGCATCGGGCTTTGCGTGCTGCTGATGTTCTCTCTGCCGTCGGAAAACTGGCTGCGACTGGCGGGCTGGCTGGCCATCGGCATGGTGATCTACTTCGCCTACAGCCGGCATCACAGCCACTTGACCAAACGGCCCCGGCCGGAATCGGTCGCCTAGCGGTTGAAGCCCATGAAGAAGTTGAAGATCTGGAGTCGGTCGCCGGGCGCCTTGTGGATCGGAATGGCGAAGTCGAGCGCAATGGGCGCCGGTCCCATCGCGGGAATATTGACACGCAAGCCGATGCCGGGCGAAATGCGAAAGTCTTGCCATTTGATTTCGGTGCTGCGCTCGACCGTGCCGAAATCGACGAAGGACACCAGTCGCAGAGAATCGTCGGCGGTGACGGGCAGCATGTATTGCACCGAGTTCAGAAACTCGAACGTACCGCCGACCTGCACGCCCATATCGAGCGGCGACGCGCCACGATAGTAAAAGCCGCGGAGCGTGTTGTAACCGCCGGCAAAAAAGTTTTCGTAAATCGGCGTCTGCGAACCGGTGAATCCGGTGTCGTTCAGAAAGCTCAGCACGTGACGCCCCGAGCCGTCGGCGCGCTGGTGCAGCAGAAAGTACTTCTGCGTGTTGATGATCGCCCGCGGAAAACTGAACGTGCCGAAGGCTTGCTCCAACTCGATCGCGATGCGGTGCCCTTGCGTGGCCATGAAGGGGCTGTCGCGGACGTCGTGAATCAACTGCACCGAACCGGAATAGAGCTGCGTATCTCCCAACACGCGCTGCAGCTCGGGAGGCGTGGGCACGCTCGGGTTGCCGATGTGCACGTTCTCCCCGCGCAGGGCCGCGACCGCCGACAAGTCGGGAGTGAGCTGATAGCCGAAACTGATGCGGCCGCCCAATCGCTGCTCCGTCCAGTTCTGATAGTAGCGGTTGAAATAGTAGCCGTTGACGCCGAAATTGATTCGCGTGTCGAACAGGTACGGCTCGCGAAAGGTGATGCCGTATCGCGACAGCAGGTTGCCGGGCATGGCTTCGATGCGCAGTTGCTGCCCGCGGCCGCGAAAGGCCGTGGCATTGCGAATGTCTTCCCAGCTTCGCGGGGGATTCCAAAGGTCGAAATTCTGCTCGTCGATGACGATGTTGCCGATCACGCCGGCGTTCGAGTTCACGCCCACGCCGAACTGGAAATTTCCGGTCTGGCGTTCTTTCACCTCGACCGTGATCGGCACGGTCGGCAGCGGCTGCGGCTCTTGGAGCAGCGGCGAATCGGGCGGCAGCAGCCCGTTTTCGCCGACCGGGCCGCCGGGCTGCGGCAAGGCATTCGGCGGCGTCTGGCCGATCGGCGGCACGCTCGGGGGCGGATTGAACGTATTTCCGCCCGGCGCCCCATAGCCGGGATTGCCATAGCCGGGATTGCCATAGCCCGGATTGCCATAGCCCGGATTGCCATAGCCCGGCGCCCCGGCCTGCGGCGCTCGAGGGGCTGGCTGACCGTAGTAGCCGTTTGGCGGCGCCGCATTCTGAGCCGGAACTACGCGGCCATTGGCGCCCGTCGCCGGCGATTGATAGCGCAGGGCGCGGCCGAGCGCTGGTTTGTTTCCGGGCCAGCCGCCGCGCGTCGAACCGGGCGTCGACGTGGGGTCGGTGCGCCCCATCGGCACCTGGCCCGCGGCGGACGAGTAAGACGGCGCGCCTTCGCTCGGCCGTTCGGCCGAGTCGGCGGTCGCTGCCGCGACGAGCAGCAGCGCGGCGGCCAGCAAGGAGGGCGGCAGGCGCGGCGAGCAGCCGCCTGCCCGACGCGCCTGCCGGCGAGTCGCCGCCAAGTTGAGCTGCATCGTCACGAATTCCCCCGACCGCCGCGCATGGATCGATTGCCGGGAGGGGGCGCCTGAGGCCGAGGCGCCGGAGTTCCACGCCCCGCAGGAGGCGCCAGAGTTCCACGCCCCGCAGGAGGCGCCGGGCGACCCTGCGCCGCTGGTCTCCGCGATGGCGCCGCAGGCCGGCGCGCCGCACGTCCGACGTCGTCGGGGCTTTGACCGCGGGCCTTGCCCGAAGGATCGGGGTTCTCCGCCAGACCCGCCGCGCCGAGATCATCGGGGCGCTCGAACGTGATCTTCGGCTCTTCGGATGGGTTTTGATTGGCGAACAAGTTCGAGGCCTTCAAGCGCCGCTCGCTGGAGCGTAATTCACGGATGTCGAAAATATCGCCGGGATGCAGCGAAACGCGGTTCAAGATGGTGTTGCGCCGCGTGTGCGGATATTCGCCGAGGATCTTCACGTTCACGTCGCCCACCGCGTAGCGCTCGCCCTCTTCGATGTGGTAGACCATTTCGAGCTCGGGCTCGCCGGTCTCCGAAAACCGCTGATCGGGTTCGATCGTGGCGAACACGTAGCCGTCGCCGCCGTACATGTCTTGCATCAAGTTGACGTCGTGCTCCCTTTTTCCGATATCGAAATACTCGCCGCTCTTGAGATGCATGTTCTGCAACAACTCTTCTCTGTGGAATCGCTTTTCGCCCGCGAAGTTGATCGCGCGTACTTTGTAGCGCGGCCCTTCGTCGATGACGAACCTCAGGTCCACCCACTTTTGGCTCTCGGTGAAAATGATCTCGTGGCCGACGCGGGCGGCGAAAAAACCCATCGAGCGGTAGTAGTCGGCCAGCTTGCGTTCGTCCTGCTCGATCTTTTGGCGGTCGAACTCGCCTTTGAACAGGTAGAGCAGCGGGGGCTTCGAGCTGATCTGGGTCTTGAGCCGGCCATCCGAGGCGATCGAGTTGTTCTCGAACGAGACGTACAGGATCTTTTGCTTCACGCCCTCGTTGATCAGGTAAACCACGCCGCGGTCTTTGGGATTCAATCCCTCGACCACGGAGACGGTCGCCTTGGTAAAGCCCTTTTCGTGAAAGTATTCCTCCAAGTTGCGGCGGCCTTCTTGGATCGCGGTCACGTCGATCGGATCGCCCTTTTTGAGGTTCGTCTTCTTGTTGAGATGCCGGTCCTTGATGCTCGAGCCGCGATATACGACATACTTGATCGTCGGCAGCTCGACCACGTGAAAAATCACGACGATGCCGTTGTCTCCCACGCGCTGGTAACTGGGCACGGGCGCCGCGTAGCGTTTGGAACTCAGCAGCCGGCGGACGTCGCTTTGGACGACCTGCGGGTCGAAGGGCCGGCCTTCGTGGGTGCGAATGTAGCGGACGACGTTGTGCAATTCTTTTTCGGGAACGCCCTCGACGCGAACGTCGACCACCACCTCTTTGCCAGTCAGCCCGACTAACCCGAGCGAACCCGCTTGCCCGCTTGCAGCCGCCGAAGAGCCGTAGGCAGGCTGTGCGGCCGGCGGCAATTGCGCGATCGCCGCCGATCTGCCGCAAGCCAGCGCCGCGGTTGCCGCCGCCAGGCATGCGCGTAAGGAGCGATTGAGGTCGCATTTTTCGCCGACCATAGGCGCAATTCCGTGATAAAACAACGAGGCGGAAGAGAGACGCGAAGGGCATTGGCGGTTCAGCCGGCGCGCAACGCCCGCTTTCCGGCCAAAGGTCGGCTAGAAATACTGGATGCAGCCCCCCGATTCAAGGCGAATTCAGGACAAACTTCGGAGATCTAGCGGCAATCGGCCCTGAAGCGGACTCCCGCCTGAACTGAACCGCCTCGGAACCTCAAACGCAGCGATCTCGTCAGTTTGCCTACCCTGCCTGAACTTCCCTGCCTTGAGAAATCGCGAATTCCAATCCCTCTCCCTCTGGGAGAGGTTAGGTGAGGGCCAACAAAATTGCCGAAGTTATTTTTCGTCCGTTCCTAAGCCGTGACGATGCGCTAGCGCGCCTGAGCGTCGAGCGCGACCCAATCGCCGGAACCGATCGACTGCAACACGGCGGCCGTCCAATCGTACATCGGCAGCGCGGCTTCGGCGGGCGACAGTGTGGCCGTTCCTGCGAGGATGCCGTCGAGAAAGGCTTGATTCGGCGAAACCTCGGGCAGCAAATCGGCGACCGGCTCGACGCGGTTTTGCTTGGCGCGCGAGAGCTTCTCGTTGCGCAACAGCAAGTCGGCGTCGCGGCAGTGAAAATAGATGTCTTCGCTCCAGTGATTCGCGCGGCCCACGAAGTGAGCGACCAGACCCGCGCCGCCCGTCATGCGGGCCAGCACTCGCGTGACGATCTCGACGCGGCTGCCGCACCGGTCGCTCTGAGCGAGCACCGCTTCCGGTCGCCGGCCGGTGATGAAGTGTACCACGTCGATCTGATGGCTGCCGGCATCGCCGAAATAGCCCGCGCCGACGAGCGGATCGTCGCGCCAAGTGCCGTGAATCGTCTGCTGCCAGCGTTCGCAGACGAAAACGTGGACTTCGTTCAGCGGGCCGTACCAGTCGGCCCGTTCGGCAAGTTCACGACGCGCCGTGCGATAGGGCGCCTTGTAGCGGCGCTGATAGCTGACCGAGAGGATGCGCCCCAGCCGGTCGCGGCGCTCGATCAGGTCGGCGATTTCCTCGCGCCGCGCGGCCAGCGGCTTTTCGCAGAGCACGTCGAGGCCCAACTCGAAAGCCAGGCAAACTTGCTCGTAGTGCGACAGCGTGGGGGAAGCGATCACCGCCGCGCGCAGACCCGCTGCGGCCAATGCCGCCTGCGGCTCGCTGGCCACCTCCGCCGACAGCGACAGCTCTGCTCGCAACCGTTCGGCGCGAGAGAGATCAGGATCGCAGAGGACCGCAATTTCGGCCCGCGGATCGGCTTTGAGACGCTCGGCGTGCAATTTGCCGATGGCGCCGCAGCCGATCAGACCAATTCGTACCGGGATTTCAATTGCGCTCATCCGTAAGCGATTTGCCAATTGAAGCGTTTTGCAAAAAGTTGGAAGTCGCCGCTAGAACTTGCCGCCGGCGCCGCCGAAGCCGCCGCCGCCCGCGCCGCCGCTTTGACCGCTCACGCCCGAGACGTAGTTGAACGTGTTGACTTCGGTCACGCCGGAGAAGAACGGAAAGGGCGATACCCGCACGTAACGCCGATCGGCGGAGATGACGGCCGAGGTCGACATCATGGCGCCCTTGGGCAGCGACGTGATGACCGGCTGATAGCCCACCGCTCCCTTGATGACGAAC
>DATKRK010000339.1:0-16713 GCA_035532215.1 Pirellulales bacterium
CTCGCAAGCTCGCTCTCTCCACCCTACACTGGTAAGCATGACTCGATTACTTATTCGCTTGTCGATCTTGCTCCTCGCCGCGAGCTTCGCGCATGCGGCGGAACGGCCCAACGTGCTGTTTCTGCTCACCGACGATCAGCGGGCCGACACCATCCATGCCCTGGGCAACGGCGCGATCGCAACGCCCCATCTCGACGGGCTGGTGCGCGCGGGCTTCGTTTGCCGCAACGCCTATTGCATGGGCAGCTTCGCCACGCCCGCCGTTTGCTTGCCCAGCCGCACCATGTTGCTGAGCGGTCGCTCGCTGTTTCACATCGAGCCGGGCGCCAACGGGGTTTACGACGCCAACCTCCCGCGGTCGTTCAACGCGGCCGGCTACGTCACTTATCACCACGGCAAGCGCGGCAACACGCCGCTGGGCATTCACAAAGGATTCCAGATCAACAAGTATCTGGCCAACGACGAGGCGGAACGCCGCTCCGGCCAGCCGGGCAAAGAAATCGCCGACGCCGCGATCGAATTTCTCACAAAGCAGACCGGCGAAAAGCCGTTCTTGATGTATCTGGCCTTCGCCAACCCGCACGATCCGCGCGTCGTCAACCGTGAAGATCGGGCAAAGTACCTTGACGCGGACATGCCGTTGCCGGGCAACTATCTGCCGTTGCACCCCTTCGACAACGGCGAGCTGACGGTCCGCGACGAGCGGCTGGCTCCTTGGCCGCGGCAGCCAGACGAGATCCGCCGGCAGCTCGCCGATTATTACGGCGTGATTACACACCTCGACCGTGAGATCGGCCGCGTGCTGGCCGCCTTGCGCGAGGCCGGGCAATACGACAACACGATCATCGTCTTCTCGTCGGATCACGGCCTGGCTTTGGGAAGCCATGGGCTGATGGGCAAGCAGAGTCTCTATGAGCACAGCATGAAGTCGCCGCTGATCTTCGCCGGGCCGGGAATCGCCCACGGCGAGTCCGACGCCTTCGTTTATCTTTACGACATCTTTCCCACGCTTTGCGAGCTGGCGAAGATCGACGCGCCCGCCGCCATCGACGGGAAAAGTTTTGCGGGCATCGTCCGCGGCCAACCGGGGCAGGCGCGAGACACGGTGTTTCTGGCCTATCGCGAAGTGCAACGGGCCGTGCGTCAAGCCGATTGGAAGCTGATTCGCTACCCGAAGATCAACGAGACGCAGTTGTTCAACCTGCGCGACGACCCCGACGAGCGGCACAACCTGGCCGCGGCCGATCCTGACCGGGCAAAGCGCCTGATGACGGTGTTGGAGCAACAGCAGCGGATTTACGGCGACAAATTGCCGCTGGTCTCCGAGCATCCCGCCGCGCGCGACGTGACCGCCGAGCAGCTCAACCGCCGGTAGTGCTCCGTCATTGGGCAACTGGGTATACTGAACGCATCCGACTCGCGCCTCGCGGGTCGGATGTGCTTCGTTTTTTGTGGGAGTTCGTTTCCATGCCTGTACACGACTGGACTCGCGCGAGTGCGGGCGCGTTCCACGACTTCCACTGCACCTGGATTCCGTTGATCAAGATTCGGCTCAACGACGGGCTGCTGCCTTCCGGTTACTATGCGCAGGTCGAACAGGCAGCCGGTGACCTTAAGGCCGACATCTTGACTGTTCAAACCGACGCGGGCCCTGCGGCTGAGCACGAAGAACCGGGCGGCATTACGGTGAGCGTCGCGCCACCCGAGGTCGAAATCACGGCGTCGCTGGAGGCGGCCCATTACGCCTCGCACCGACGGCGGTTGACGGTGCGGCATTCGAGCGACGATCGAGTGGTCGCGGTGATCGAGGTGGTCTCGCCCGGAAACAAAGCCGGCCGGCGCCCGTGGCGAAAGTTCGTCGAGAAGACGGCCGGGCTGATCCTGGAGGCAACGCACCTGCTGATCGTCGACTTGTTTCCTCCCGGCCCGCGCGACCCGCAAGGAGTTCATGGCGCGGTCTGGGCGGATCTCGGCGACGACTCCTACACGATTCCAACGGGCAAGCCACTGACCCTGGCGGCCTACGCGGCCGACGACATTCCGCGGGCCTATGTGCAGCCACTGGCTGTGGGAGACGTCCTGCCGCCGATGCCGCTGTTTCTCACGCCGGAGACCTATATCCCTGTTCCCCTCGAAGAAACGTATCAGGCGGCTTATCACAGTGTGCCGCGGCGCTGGCGGACCGTGCTGGAAGCGACGTGAGCATCAATCGGTGCAACTCGGCCGCAGCAATTGCAGCAGCTTCATCGCGGCGGCCTCGGCGAATTCACGGTCGTTGATATGCAGGTCGAGTTCGACGATCTCGAACCGGTCGCAAGCAGCCGAGCGGAGGGCATCAAACATCGCCTCTCGCGCGGCGGCGTCGCAAAACGGCTGACCTTCGCAGTCGAGGGCCGAAACTCCTCGTCGCGGCAGCACCACCGCCACCGGTCCGCTCGCTGCCGCAAGCTTTCGGCCGATGTCGGCGCCGATCGCCGCGCTCTCGCTCTCCGTGGTCCGCATCAGCGTGACGTTGGCGTTGTGGCGATAGAACTTGCGGCCGGCAAACCGGGCCGGCACGCTTTCGGGAGCATAAAAATTGACCATGTCGGTCGCTCCCACCGAAACCACCTGCGGCACGCCGCGGCCGGCCGCTGCCGTGAGGCGGTCGGGGCCGGCCGTCAAAAAGCCGCCCACCAGTTCGTCGGCCAGCTCGGTCGTGGTCATGTCGAGCACGCCGGCAATCAGCCCGTCGGCGACGAGCGACTCCATCGCTTGGCCTCCGTTGCCGGTGGCGTGAAAGACCAGCACTTCGTAGCCGGCCTCCTCCAACAGCTTCCGGGCGTGCTCGACGCACGGCGTGGTGACGCCGAACATGGTGGCGGCGATCAGCGGGCGATCGGCCGGCTCCGCCGCCCGGTGCTGTTCGCCGTGGGGCGGCCTTCCCAGGCCGTCCGCTCTTTCCGGGCCTTCTTCGAATTCAGACGGCCTGGGAAGGCCGCCCCACGCAGAGCCTTCGTGCGGTCGACCACCGAACCGCACCATGCCGGCCATCGCCCAGGCGGCGTTGGCGAGCGTGGCCCGACTGATGCGATTGACGCCCGAAATATCGACGACCGAGTTCAGCATCAAGATGTCTTTGTCGCCGACGAACTGCCGCACCTGGCCTGAAGCGAGCGTGCTCAACATGAGCTTGGGCACGCCCAGCGGAAGCACGCGCATGGCGGCCGTGCCGATGGTCGTGCCGGCCGAGCCGCCGATGGCCAGCACGCCATCGACCTGGCCCGCGGCGTGGAGCCGGGCAATCAGCTTTGCGGCGCTGTCCGCGGCGGCGGTGACGGCCTGGCCCCTTTCTGCGGCCGACACGAGGCTGGCAAGGTCATACCCGCCCTCGGCAAACAGGGCCTCGCGTGTGACGTCGGCGGCGACTGCGGCGGTTCCCAGGCAGCCGGCGTCGACCAACGTGACGGCAACTTCGGCCTGTCGGAGCAATTCGCGAATGAAGTCGGCTTCTCGTCCCTTGGTATCGAGAGTGGCCAGCAAGTAGACGCTCATCGCCGCAGGTTATCTCCGCTGAAGCAAGGAGACGATACACATGGCCGGTGCCGGAATAGCTGCCAGTGACGCGGAGCGGGTTTTCGGTTTTCGGGAATGGGCGGCACAGGACTCGAACCTGTGACTTCCACCGTGTGAGGATGGCGCTCTAACCAACTGAGCTAGCCGCCCGAAACCACCGAATATAGACGAGCAGGTGGCTTCGGACAAGCTTCCTTGTTTTCCACGGCGCCACCCAAAAGTCGCGGCCGCCCGGCTCGGCCAGCCGGCCGGACAGATCGCGATCGATCTCCCGAATGTAGTTCTGGTCCCCATCTTCTGGTTCACCGTGCCGACCGTCCCTTCCGCGAGCCATTCTTCGTGGATCGTGGCCGTCGCACTGGCGGCGGCTGACGGGGCGCCGGCGGTCGCCGTGCCCCGCCGTCTGCTCGACGCCGACCTGCACGCGGTAATCAGTCGCCGGCCCCCGTTTCAATCCCCGCGATGCCGGGGCAGCATGTCGGCGGGCCGGGATTCAGGGTTCAGGGCCCGGGGTTTGGTCCGGCGTGGTTTGCGGGCCGCGCGTTGTTTCAAGATGCCTGCCGCCGCTTGCTCGATGGGAATCCGCGCCTGCCGCTCGTAGGCCGCGCGGGCGCGGTTGGCGTGGTCCGGACGCCGTCCACCACGGTGCAAGGCTTTGTAAATGGCAGGCGTCAGTCGTCAGGTGTTTGGGGCGGGCCGTGGTCGCGGGTCCAGGCCAACCCTTCCACGCCGTCTTTTTCTTCTAAACGGTACTGCCCGCCGCCGCAAGCGACTTGCCCCCTGTGGCGTTCCGGGAAGCGGATTCGGCAGCGGTTCGCAGGTCGCGGAACGTGGGACCGCATCAGCCGCTCAATGCTCGCCGATCTCGAGCTGGTGATGCCGCCGCTTGAACACTTACTTGCCCACCGTTAAGTTGGGTATTCGTCAAGCTGGTGTTACCAAACGGGGTTCATCATGAATAAGCGGCGGGTGCTGGTTGCCTGGATCGGGCACAGCGACCTCAAGGCCATGGCTGCCTCGTGGAAGAACTCGGCCGGCGCCGAGATTCTCGCCGAGCTCGGCGGCGCGCAACCCACCGCCCGCGAGATTGGTCCCATCAAAGCGCTGATTGACGCGGAGCCGTTCGACGAAATCCGCCTTCTCAGCAATTTTCGGCCTGCCTGGAACAAGTCGTATCGCGATTGGCTCGGCAAGAAGGCCACGATCATCCGCGTCGAACTGGAAAAGCCGACCGACTACCCGGCCATCTTCCGTAGCGCCGACGCCGAGCTCGCCAGGCTCGCGCGCGAGACGGCCGACAATCCGGTCGAACTCTGCATTCATCTCAGCCCCGGCACGCCGCCATGGCCGCCGTTTGGCTGCTGCTGGGAAAGACCCGCTACCCGGCGACCTTTTATGAAACGCACCAGGGCAAGGCGTGGAAGACGGAGATCCCGTTCGACCTGACCATCGACGTTTTGCCCGAACTATTGCGTGGCGCCGACACGAAGTTCGAGCACCTTGCCTCGCACGCTCCCAGCCAGGTGGAAGGATTCGGCGACATTGTCGGCGAGAGCCAGGCCATCCGCGTGGCGGTAGGTCGGGCAAAGCGCGCCGCCCTGCACGGCGTGTCGGTCCTGCTGCTCGGCGAAAGCGGCACCGGCAAGGAGATGTTCGCGCAGCCCATTCACAAGGCCAGCCCGCGGCGTACGGGGCCCTTTCTGGCCGTGAATTGCGCGGCCCTCTCGCGCGAGCTGCTCGAATCGGAGCCTTTTTGCGGCGGCTGTTGATCGTGGTCCAAAGAGAGCCACTTTGGCCGCGGATCGAGGTGGATTGGGGTGTCCGATGGGGAGCCTCATGGCGAGTGCGCTCGCACAACTTCGCGTCGACGTGCCTCTGGATTTACTTCGGGGAGAGTCTGATGTGGACAGGTGATTTTCGTCCTTCACATAGCCACAGAGCCTCGTACTTCGGAAGCTGCTTCAGCTTGTCCGTGATGGCGCGCTGGCGGCCGGAGGGTAGAGCGTTCTTTGCGAGATGGCGCGCCGTGTCTTCCGTCACTCGCAGCAGCAGGTAATTGGCAATGTTGCCGAAAAGCGAACGGTCGAAATCACGGGATTCCTGCGATGCCAGTATTAGCGATAGCCCAAACTTACGGCACTCCTTTGCCATAGTCGGAATCAGTTTCAACTTTGCGGCCCGGTGCGCTTCGTCGAAAATGATAGAGTGTGTGATCCGATCTTGCTGGCCGCGCTGGTGCATATCCTGGTATAGGCGATAGAAGGTAAATGCGGCGAACGCCCGTTGGACTGCTTCGTTTTGAGTCTGATGGAGCTGAATCACGACCGGCTGCGACTGATCCAACATGCTGGGCGTCTCGACGTGACTGTCGAAAAAGTCATAATCGTCTAGTTCCGTCAGCCGTGCCAACAATGCACGTGTTCCCGCGTCCTTCTTCGGCAGCGACCGCAGATAGCCCAGGAACTCGCCAAACTCTGGCGACTCAGGTTGTTTCTTGCCGACACCAATTGGCCAGCCTTTTGCCTCAAATGTCAACTTGATCGCCGTGCGGAGCGCCTCCAGCTGCAGGTCGCCGAGGTCGGGAAAGACCGCGGAGAAAATGTCCCGAAGCAACCCGGCAGCTTCTACGTGGCCGTGTATCTGATGCATTGGAACGCGCATCGGGTTGAAGCCCAGACTCCGCATCCCCGAACGAACCATTCGAGGAATGCGCGGAGCAAGCTTGGCCTCGATGTCCCCATGAAAGTCGAATACGATCGGCATCACACCGTGATCCGCGAACTGGCAGCAAATGTTGACGAGACATGTCGTCTTCCCGGTGCCTGGTTGGCCGGCGACCAGCAGGTGGGGATTGCCCGCAATGCTCGGCTCCCAAGTAATGGAGGAGTCATCGCTTGCACGGCCAAGCAGAATTGACGAAGTGAGCGCCGACGCAGGTTGTTTGGCTGACCGAGTGACTTGCTTTGAGCTGGCCACGGCATGGGTGGCCCGCTCGTTTGGCGATGACGAAGATTTCGCAAGCGAACCAGACGGAGGTCCACACGGAGGTTCATCAAGGTCGGAGCCATTCAAACCTGACTGGTCGTCGTCCTTTGGGGGCCCTCCGTCGCCTGCGAGCAACTCCTCCACTTCCCGTTCGCCAAGGTGCCGCAGGTCAATGCGATACGGGGCATCGGCGAGTCGTTCTTCCGTGCCTCGCTGACTGCTACGGATCCACACGCCGACGATTCTCCCGCGCAGCTCGACCAGTGCGGGCGACGGACGAAAAAGCCGCATGAGCCAGTCAGCCCATACGGCACGCTGTTCTTTTGTTGCATGCCGGCTCATTGAACCGGCGACGAACACCTCCTTGATCATTTCACAGCGCGGCGCGGTGAGAACTGTGGCCTCAACGCCGCCTGGGCTGACGCCGCTAAGGCCATCGCGCACCGCCTCCAGAGTCGCCAGCACCTGATCCCGAGCCTCGCCGATGCGAGAGTCGGTCGCCCCCAACGGAGAGTCCAGCGAACTTTTCACCTCCAGGCATTCGATTACCAGATGCCGGTTTTCCTCGCGTAGCGCCAGCAAGTCACAACGTTGTCCCATTTCGCCCAACCCCTGTTGTCCGAGCCGCAGCCAGAGCCGAGCCAATTGCGAGTCGGTGGAGACGACCAGACTCGCCGGGTGTCGCCGCCGGTGGTCACGAGCCGCCAGCAACAGGCCCATCAGTCCAATTACCTTCTGCTTCACGATTGTGCCGTCGCTCGATTTTACGAGATCCAGCACGCCACCCCCGACAAGATGAGCACCCTCAGCCAACAGCGTTTCAAGTTGCGGCACGGAGACGAGCAAGTTGGCAGCGTCCTCCTCAAAGACTGGGCGCATGAGCCGAACCATTGCCAGATAGTCGCCAGCGGTGAGCAATACGTGTCGCTGCCCCTCGCGGCGACGGAGCAGGCGTTTGGCGTTCATTCCTCCCTCGGCGGGCAGTGCGCGATCAGCAAGGAAAAACCAGCGCGCCGCAAACTCGTCACCGCAGACCGTGCCATCCACAGCCTCCCGAAGACCTTGGGCATCGCCCCACGCGTACGAGTTTCCTTCGCTCTCGGCTCCTTCGGCCTTGTTCAACAGTTTAAGGAACTCGCCGAAGGGCGGATCGGTATCGGCCGGTTCCAATCGGAGCGCGTTTTGAAACTTGTCGAATTTCGGGTTCCGACGAACACAGAACGGGCTCATCGGCAGATGCAGGCCGGCGCCGCCGCGGCGGATACTGACGCTCGATTCGTCGAAGACAGCGAGCAGATGACACGGATTGTCTTTCAACGCCGCGAGATGTTGCAATAGAGGCTTCGGCTGCCGGTCGACCCGCAATTCCAAGCGGCCGCTGGCGATCCGTTCTTCCAGAAGGTCGCGTTCGCGGGTGTCAAACGGCAGGGCTTCGTGTAGACGTCCGGCGTGCTCAGGCGTACCGCGAATCTCGATACACAGGTTAGGGATGAAGTCGCGCTTTCGGCCATCGAGCAGCTTGAGCAAGCCGAGCAGCAATTTACCGGCATGCGGTGGGTTCAGCAAAACCAGGCGTAGCGGAAACACGTGCTGGCGATGAATGGCGGCGAACCGCTCAACGGCGTACGCGAGCGATTGCTGCCCGTCCTCCGACTGGCAGGCATTGCGGAGATTTTCGAACGTCGCCAGCCGGTGGATGTCGCTCGACACAGGGAGAATGCGATCCGCGCCGCGATTGCCCGGAAAGCGACTGGCGTAGATGACACTTAGGAACTGCTGTGGCTCGCCGACTTCCTCCAACACGGCGCGACGATCCTCTGGAGGCAGTGATTTACCCAGGCCCCTCAGGATCGCGCTGAGCCGGCAGTAGCGCCACAAGTGCAGCGGATGCGTAGGCAGAAGAACGGCCTTAAACGCTTCCTCACCCCGTCCCAATTCGACGCGAACCTGCACTACGTCGAGCGCAAGCAAGCCATCGAGCGTCGTTCGCGCCCAGTGCTGATCCACCTCGCCGGACATGCGGTCGTAGTTCGCGGCGACCGAGCCGTACAGTTGTCCCGCGACATTCAGGTACTTCTCGGCCGTTTTGGCCGCCTTCGAATTGCCCGCGAACCAATCGAGCGGAAAGTGGGCCAGCATGTCGAGGTCTGGCAGCAGCTCGCTGCGCCGCTCGACGAATTCGCGCCAAATGACTGAAATCGTAGGGTTTTTCCCGGTGAGTCGCTCCAGTTCCTGGTCCCAGTCCTTGAAGAACCGCGACAACCCAAGCTGTTCGCTGCCTTCTGCGTCGACTGTTAGTTCTTCCGGGTTGGTGACACGTGTGCCGGGCCGGTCGTAGTCCGCCAAGGCCCGCGCGAGATCGGGCTGGTTTGTTTGGACCAAACCGCCCCACACCTCCCCTGAACAGAACTTGTGAATCCACCCGACGAATTTCCGGTCGAGCCTTGTGGAAAACTCTTGCGGTTCACCGGCCACGAGCACCTCACCGCTCACCTCGTCATCGGTGTCGTCACCCTGAATGGCATCGCGGAGCCGTTCCGCAAGGGTCTCCGCGTTTGCACGGAGATCGTCCCGCCGGTCGTCAAGCAAGGCGTCCGCGGCGGCTCGCGGTAGCGTTCGGTCGTCGAGCGTTCCCAGCGCCTCGTCGACCTCTGTTTCGGGTTCCGCCGGGGGCTCGCGGTTTCTTTCCGGCTGCGGGTTTAGCAACTCCAACGCATCGGCGAGCGTAACGTCAGCCAATTTGGCAACGGTTGGCTCGCGGCGGACGGTCTCAATCTTTGCCAAAATGGTTCGCAGACGGGATCCCCTGGACTTGTCGACGCGCTTCCGCAATGCCGTCAAGGATCCGGCGCCCAGGTCGCGGATCTTGCGGATCGTCTCCAAGTTGCGTTGGAGTCGGAGTTCCGGCCCCGGACTGAGCTCAAACAGAGCCGGATCAGCGAACAACCCGAGGGCGGGTAACGACGCGCGGGGGGCGTTGCTGCCGTGCTTCTTCTCGTTTGTCGCCCAGGTCGCGAGAAACGCTCGAATTTGCTCGAATGAAAACGCCGCGAGCAGCACATCGTCTGTAAGCACTTCCAAGAGTTTCCTGTGACCCGATGTTTTTACGAACGGAGCGCGTTCCGTGGTCCAACTCAACAGGTAGCGGACAAGCTGCCCCGAAGTCACTTGCTCCTGGTGCTGGAGAGTGTTGACACCAGGATGTCGACCTCGCGCAAGTGCAACCGTGAACGGGTGCGAGGCTCGTGAGTTTCGCCACGAGCCGGCCATGTGCAGATCGTCCGACAAGTGCATGATCCCATTTGCTTTATACTTCTTCCGCAGAGATACGAGTTTGCCCATGTCCGCATCGAAGTCGACCAAGGCCAACGAAACTGGACCCGGCAACGCGAGCTGTGACAACCCAGCGAAGAAATAAGGCAAGTCGATTTTGGGCAGTTCCTGGCGCGCCAACGCGCGGTGCGTGCTTAACTCCGCGTCAATCCAGCACAGCAGACTTTGGGAGGCGAGTTCGTCGGCGGTCATGAAAAACTCTCGCTATGGGTTGAACAAAGAACCAGCCCATCGGCTGGATTGATTGCTAAACCCAACTCCTTCAGCAGTCGTACAAAGGCTTCGACATTTGGCGTTAAGTCTTCGCTCTGATCAAGACCCGCGTAGCCGTTTGAGGCGAGACGTGCGGAGTCGTCGGCGTTTGCACCGATGACAATCCCCCAGACCATGTAAAGCTGGGTTGCTAACTCTGCAAGTGACCGAACTTCTCCATACGGCATCATCGACAAGACGAGGACGCGAAGAGTATCAGGCTGCAATTCAAAGTGTTTTGGGATATTATTGGCGCGTGGCTGCGCCAGCCCTGATCGTAGACTGAGTTCTCGCAAAACCTCCTGCAGCGGCGGAAACTTCGACGCCGAATTCGCTGTGAGTGCCTCGTATTCACTGTGGCATTCGTCGAAACGGCCCTCGGCGTCGAACCGCGCAAAGCTTTGCAAGAGGTCTTCGGTCGTTCTGGTGAAACACCATCGACTCTGTGACCGCAATCTTGATTGTCTTCGCCCCAAGAAGTCCATCAGCAGCAGCGGCGACGACTTTTTGCCTTGCCCTTCGCGGATCAAATATTGAACGAGCCAAATGAGCAAGGCGATTGTGAGGCCGCGAAGACGCGTCTCTGGAGCAACCAGCCGCTCCAGGTTTCTGCAGAGGCACTCCAAAGCCGAGGTTTGATCCACCATCATCCGGCTAACCCGCTTCAGCCGCGTCGTCTTCAGTTCTCCAAAACGAATCTCGTGACTCTCCTTCTCATCACATGACTCAGCTTCATCCTCATCGTCAATCAATGGCCGGAAGAGTCGATACAATGCCGAGCGATCCGATTCCAACCATTGGAGAGCCATTTCTGCCACACGCTTGCCGGCGTCGGACTGTTGGAGCACTAACGATACGAACAATCCGGCGTAGCCGTCATTCCGCTTGTGATTCGTCAAGAGACGAGAGGAGACGAGAGAATAATCATTTCCGAAGCCGGAGTAGGGGCGAAACGCCGGATAGACGGCCTCGTCGTTGTCAGCCACAGGTTGCAGGTGTCCGCGCATATTGTGAACGGACTCCACGCTGAAATCAGCACAAACGCATCCGTTTGCGAGGAGCAGTTCGCGCAGACCCGGCGTTGCATAGTCTTCCTTCATCTCTTTGTTTGAAGATGTCGCGACGGTCTTGTTCAGCGTCTCAAGCTGATAGTACCGGTTCGTCAACGCCAGAAAAAATCCGGAGGCGAAATGAATCGGCTTGATCCGGCGCTCGGTGTTGAACCCGAACGCGCAGCCGTATATCTGTTCCTTACTCAAAAGTTGTGACCTCCTCGTAACGCTTTCCATCCGCGGACAGAATAATCTTGGCGGTTGTCCGTGTGTCATGGTTGTGAATGAAGAACACGTTGGTCTGCGACACGTCCGTGCGGCGAAGTTCGTCGAGGAAAGCATCGAGGCGATTCACGTCCCGAGCCGGCAAAAGGTGCCGTGGCAGGCCCTGCTCGAGCTTCTCCAGTGCCACAAAGAGCGTGTAATCCACGTCGAGCCTTACGGACTGACCGGCAGATTGCTGGAACTCGACTCGGACGTGATCCGGCTGGTATCCGAACGCGCCGCTCAACCGCCGCGGCAATCGCGGCAACATGAATCGTAGCGTCGACGCGGGGATTTGTTGGCACGCAACGTACGCATGCGATGGTTGCTCATGGAACCGGTGACCGATCCATAGGTACAAGTTCGTCGCGGCCTCCGGAAACGGCACCGCACAATACGCGCGGTTGATAGCCGCGACGAGATTATTCTTGAAGCCATGGTCGGGCTCACGGAGCTCGACCAGCAGCGTGAGCAACCGCTGACCGGGTGTGCCTGCCAACTCGAATGCTCGCAACCCTTCCCGATGCTCGAAATAGAAGCGACGCTTGAGGGCCCGGAAGCGATCGCCGTCGCGAGCCTGAGACACTGGAACACCGTCGACCAGCCAATCTGCGTCGTTGGTCTGGCTGTATTCGAGCCGCGCATCCCAACGCGGATGGCTGTGACGCGCCGGATCGGCAAGATCCGCGAGCAGACCAGGCAATGTGAAACGCGGGTCAGTTTGAAACAGCCGCTCCGAGTACCATCGCGACGGCGATCGTACAGGGACATTGTCAGGGCGACATTCCCCAAACAGCAGCCGTGCAACGAGGATCCACAGTTCGCGCACCGTAGCCCGGCGTCCGGCGCTAGCAAGTCGGTGAAAAAGGTTCAACAACCTCGTCTGTATTTCCGGCTGATTGAGTCGCCGCAAGTTCCAAGCGAGATCACCTTCGGCGTCTGATTTCGCCGCGGCGAGGACCTCCCGTCGAGACAGCATCTGTTGCAAGAGCTTTTCCGCGAATCCAGATACGAGAGGGTTCCGCAAGCTAAGGTCGACGACGAGAACCTTCTCTCGCGCTGCCTCTTCGGGACTTTCGTCGGGCCCGTAGACCAACCTACCCTTGCACTGACGATCGATTTCAGCAATGTGCTGCGGCAATTCACGTCCCTGGTGCCGGCGCAGCAGGAAAAGAGGGTATTCGTTCGCCGCAAGACAGAACGGTCGGCCAGCCTTGATCGCCTTTTTCCAAAGCTTAAGGATCGGCGACACGTCTCCCGGCTTCATGATCGCTGTCGCGTCATAGACAACTTCCGCCTTGACGCGGTCGAACTCCGACTTTAGCCGTTTCAACAAATGTGTTTTGCCGTCACCGGCGTTGCCCGTGAGGATCAAACTGAAGCCTTTTTTCACCTTATCGACGAGGAACTTGTCGAGCGGTTGTGGCACGTGCAGGCGAGAGAGTTCCTCGTCCGTAAGTTCATCCGCGCAGACTCGTGAGCCGGCCACGGCTAAGTCACGCCAGAAATCGAGTTCGGGGTGGCTCTGCACTGGCTTTCCTGCAGAACCAGGACGCTGTTTGCGATGAGTCGGTTCCCCCGTCGGCTGCAGCCGGTCGCTCAGGAGCCAACCCCTACCCTGCCGAAGCGATTCCAGGGCGGGTGCAAAGTCAATCCGATTGGCAAGCCAACGGCGACGCCAATATTCCACGATCCGGTCGGTGGCATCGCGATATCTTTCGGGGTGACGCAGAAATTCTGGGACGTGAGCCGATTCGCCTCGCAAAAACTCTGCCGCCTTCGACCAAAACGAAACCGCGTAAACGCGCCGCGGTTGGTCATGACGCATCAACACGGTAGCGTTAAAGCCGAGCAGGTCCATCCCACTGCGGAGTTTACGGAACTTCGGGCTGGGGCCCTCGCCAAACACGTGATTGACATGGCGATAAGTCGTCTCGTCTTCCAGTGCTTGTTGAATGGCTTCCGTCGTTGCCTTGGAAAACTGCACGGTGCCGTAGCCCTCAGTTTCGCCGAGGAACTTGTAGCGGATTTCCGGCTGCTCGGAGGCAATGATCCCGGCCGGCAGACGCAAGCGTTCGTACTGGCTGCTGCCGATCGCGAAAAGGCTGGTGGTGTTGAGCCAGGCCAGCGTGCAGCCCTTGGTGCGTGGCGCGTTCTTGAGTTGGGAGCTGATCACCGATGGCTGGTCGCCGTAGCGCCGGCGATAGTCGTCCGCCACTTGCGGGCTGAGTAGAAGGAGGGCCGTAAGCTTTCCGGCTAGCAAGTGGTTGTACGGGGGGATTGCTCCGCAGGTAGTGACTTCCAGCATGTTGGTGCCCGCTCGAGCGCTCTTTGCGCTTACTAGAGTCGTGTTCAAAGCCGAGTTAAAGGCGTCCTCGCGCAGCAAGCCCTCAATTGCTGCCGGATCGGTCAGACGGTCGGCCTCGCGCTGGAGCGTCAGGCGAGCCTGCAAGAGCCGGCTCAGTTCAAATGCGCGTTTCTTCGCCACGAGCATTTGTCGGGATCGCAGCTTGTTTTCGTCGTTGATCGCTCGTCCCTCGAGCTCCAGCAGGGCTACCTTCACGGGCGGCAGATCGGCATCACACGTTTCCATTTCCTGGAGGTACTTGGGGGAGTTGGTCGTCTCGCCGGAAATCGCCTGCAACACGTCCTGCCGTCGCTCGGCAAATTCCGCGCTGCGACGACGCAGCCGCTCGATAACCACCTCCGTGGGCCGCTCGAGTTCGTTCTTTTTCACAAGCGACTTGGTTTCGATTTCCGCCAGGGCGTTTTCCAGTGTATTCTCGAGAAATCGGTGGCAATGCCGGAGCTCGCGGCGATCTCGACGCGACCCAGCTTGCCGGAGTCGCGAGCGGAAAGCATCAGTTGACCAGCCAATGGCATCGTCACGTGGGCCAGATTGCATCGGGCTATTGCCGAGGGCGGCGATGCCCATCACCGCGTGACAGGGGTGTGCGGCGTCGCGCACCAAATAGTTCAAACGTCGGCCAGGAATCGGTGTATTTGGAATCGACCATGAATAGCGAAAATACCGCCAGATATTGCCTAGTGAATGGCCCGTGAACTCATCGCTGATTGGATCCTCGTTTTCATCGGGCACGAGTTGCAAATATGGCCGCACGCAATGAGACAACACCCTGCCCCGGTCGTCGCCAGTGATTAACAGCGCTGGCCGCATTCGCTCGAAGACCTCTGCGCCGTCGGCAATTAACTGACGAATGCTCGCAAGGGCAGAGTTTTCGCCAGGGGTTTCCATCAGGTCCAGGAAGTGCCTGACCCGCGGGTCATTGAATTGCTCATACAGCATTGGAGCCAATTCACGGCGAACAGCGTCTTTTGCGGCCTTCGTCTCTTCAACGGTCATGCTGCGGCGGCTGCCCAACGCGGGGGCCTCCAGCTCGATTTCGCTCCCTTCGACGCGCACTCGCCACTTCAGCATTGCCAAGTCCAGCAGCAATCTCGCGGCAGCCTCGTACTGGCCTGCCTGCCCATTCAGGGCCGAATTATTCCGGGCCCATTCGGCTTCGATTTCGGCCCAATCCGAAAACCGCGGCACCGGCTGCCCATTTTGCGCCGAAGCGATTTTACGCGCCAGCCCAAAGAACCGTTCGGCGGCGATCCCAAGAAGCCGAGAATGAAGAGGAATGTTCATTTAGGAACCCGAAACGCCACAACAGTCCAGCCAGGGAATATGCTCACACTCGTGAAGGCGACAGTATAGCTTGTGAGCATCACGCCCGCGAGGTTCGACCCGACAACGCCCATGCCCCCCGTGATATCGCCCGTCGTGGCCGGCGGTGGCGGCCAGCGACGACGGGCGGGAGTGCCGCGCGGACCAAACGCCTGCGTGGTTCGATCCGGCCGAGGGCAAGCTGGGCCGCCTGATGGAAGCGCAGGTCGGCCCCAACAGCCTGTTCGCCAAGTCGCTCGATCCCAAGAACAAAGACGGCGTCATCATGCTCATCGAAGCCCGCATGCAGAAGCTGCTGGAAAACCGCCTCAATGAGGTGCTGGCCGAGTTCTCGCTCGACCAGGAAGAGTCGGCCATGTCGCGGCTCAAGACGATGCTCGACGACGGTTTTCAGAAGATCAACCGGGCACTGGGCGTCGAAGAAGCCACCACCGCCGAGGCTGCCCGTGGGCACGTCAAGGGGATCGAGTTTGAGGCCGATCTGTACAAAGTCTTCGCGGCGATGGGCCGCGGGCTGGGCGACGAGACGGAGTTGGTTCGCGGGACAGTCGGCGCCGTTGCCCGATCGAAGCAGGGCGACTTCGTGGCGACGCTGGGCGAGACGGCCGGCGCGCCGGGGCTGAAAATCGTGGTCGAGGTCAAGGAGTCGGAGTGGAAACTGAAGGATGCCCTGGCGGCGATCGACGACGCGAAAAAGAACCGCAAGGCGGTGATCGGCATCTTCGTGTTCGCCAAGGGGAGCGAGCCGGCCGAGGTCGGCGATTTCCGCCGTATCGGCGAGGACTTTTGTTGCACCGTCGATAAAGACGCCCTCGCAGCCGGCCGGCCGCTTTTGTTCCTCGATTCGGCCTACAAGATCGCGCGGGCGCTCGCCGTGGCGGCCGCGCGCCGCGGGGCGGCCGGCGGACTCGACCTGGAGGCGATCGAGCAGCACGTGCAGGAGTTGTTAGGTTGGGTCGATCGCATTGCCGAAATGGCCACCAAAGCCCGCACGATTCAGACCAGCGGCAAGTTTATCGAAGACCGCGCCAACGAGCTCAAGGACGACCTCGACCGCAGGTTAAACGAAGTCCTGGAAATGCTCCGCAACGGCGAAGAGGCCGGCCTCACGGGCATAGCGTAGGATGGCGCTCACGTGACGGGCTGGGAAGCCCATCCTCCGCGCACGACCGCGACCGGCCAAAGTGCCGGGGCCGTCGTACAGCAGCCGCCGGCCATGCAAAGAGACCCAGGCCACATCCGCGGAACTTTCTGGCATTCGTGGCGTCTAAGGGTTAGTGGCTGGTGGCAGCGACCCTGCCGGAATTTTTCCGCGGCGGGTGGATATTCGGCGTTCGCCAAGCGTATTACCGGCAGACGGGAAAAAGAGCGTGGCCGATGGGTCGGTCGCGCGTGCTGCAACATTGAGCAGTGACGCCGGCTGTTGGTCGACCGCACCCCCCGCGCACGGTGGGTGTAAATTTACACCAACCGATGAAACACGAGGTTTTTGCCCATCGATTAACCTGACAGGAGGAGTTTTGGGCGGCTGCTCAAATGATGTGCATAGTGGTCATCTGGCTGCCTGTTCTTTGAGCAATT
>DATKRK010000340.1:0-18154 GCA_035532215.1 Pirellulales bacterium
TCGCCTCAGCCGTGTTTGGGAGCCCGTCTACTCGGCGTACCTCGCCTCGCGCGCAACCATCCCGATGCCGACTAAACGTGATCATGGTCGGATTCCTACTCGAAAAGCCGCGTAAATGCGCGGAATGGCGCGATTGCACCCCATGGAACTATGCCCGTTCATTCCGAAGTCGCAAAAATCGCAGCGTCTACCAACCATTGCTTTGGGGCGGTCATTTGTTCACGCGGAGTCGCGGAGCCGCGGAGAAATAGAAATGACATTGTCAAGCTTGTTCCTCTCTCCGCGGCTCCGCGCCTCTGCGTGAGAACTTATAGCATGCGGCGCCAAACGCTTTTCGGGTTTTGATTGTGATCGCTGCTGCGGCGCATTATGCTGTCGCGTTGAGTAATCAGTCAGATCGATCGTTCCTGCCTTCCTGCGTGTGAAACCATGAATGCCTGTCGCTCTTCGTTGACTCGATGTTTTCGGATTGCCAGCCTTGTTGCCTGCGTCTCGGCGTTACTAACCGGAGGGATGATTCGCGCCGCCGAGCCGGCGAAGCCGGAGAGCGAGTCGGGCTGGATTTCGTTGTTCGACGGCAAGACGCTCGCCGGCTGGCACAATAACCCCGAGCGCATCGGGCACGGCACGGGCGGGCGCTGGACGGTCGCCAACGGCGAGATTCACGGCGAGCAAGATCCGCCGGGCAGCGGCAACGGCGGCATTCTGCTGACCGACCGCCAGTTCGGCGACTTCGAATTGCTCGTCGACCTGAAATCTGATTGGGGCTGCGACAGCGGGCTGTTTTTGCGGGGCAACGATCAGGGGCAATGCATTCAGATGATGGTCGATTATCACGAGGCCGGCAACGTGGGGCACATTTACGGCGAAGGAACCGGCGGCTTCAACAACCGCCCATTTTCGCTGTTCGGCGTCTACGACGCTCAAAAGCGCTTGATCGGGCTGACGACGAAGCCAATTGAAGACAAGGTTCCGCCGGCCTACAGCATCAGCGGCGCCGACTGGGCGAAAGCCTGGAAACTGGGCGATTGGAATACGGCCCGCGTTGTCTGTCGCGGCCAGCCGGCGAAGATCACCACCTGGCTCAACGGCGTGAAAGTCAGCGAATTCGACGGTCAGACGTTCGCCGCGCCGAACTACGATCGGCAGAAAGTGGCCGAGACGCTCGGCCCGCAAGGCAGCATTGCCCTACAGGTTCACGGCGGCGCCAGTTGGCCCGTCGGCGCCAAGTGCCGCTGGAAGAACATCAAGATCAAGCCGCTCTAACTCCGTCGGGCGCCGCTTCCGGCATGGAGGTCCGGGCGCCCCCGCCCGTAGAAAATGGAGGTCCGGGCGCCCCCGCCCGAAAAAAATGGAGGTCCGGGCGCCCCCGCCCGGAAAAAAAACGGAAACGTACCTCCTTCCGCCCTCGCCCCTCTACCGCAATCTTCCCGACCGAGTGGGGAAATGGCTCAAGTTTTACCTGCGAACTGCCGATGATACGGGCGAGTCTGCCGTCATGGAGGGCCCGGGCGCCCCGCCCGGCAAAAACCCCGCGAGGTCGCCGCTCTTCGCCCTCACGTCTCTGGAGCGCCGTTTGTAAGCATGTGGTGTACCAACTGCCGCCAAGACGTGCCGGGCATTGCTTCTCAGCCGCAAGACGGCGCCGCGTCCAACGGTCCATTGACGTGCATTCGTTGCGGGCTCGTCCTTGCGGCGGCTTCCGAAAACGCCGAGACCTCGGCGCCGATTACAGACTCCGCAGCTCAGTTCGATGAGCCTTCGACCGACGCGGCTCTGGCCGGCCTTCCGGCGGCTTTCGACACGTGGGAATTGGAAGAGCAATTGAGACGCGTCAAGCGGCTGACCGCCGCTCCGGAAGCAGCGGCGTCGCGCGAGGGAGCATCCGTCGCGGGCTGGCGGATCGACCCCGGGCAATCGTCTCCAACTGCCCGGGACCAGGACGCCCGCGTCGAAGGCGAGCGCCGCCGCGACGCTGCGTCGGCGGGGGATGCGTGGCTCTCCTTCTTTGCCTGGAGCGCACTGGCCGGCGGCGTGGCGGCCTTCACCTGCGGCAGCGTGCTGACTGGTTGGTCGCTCCTCGCCGAGCGCGACGACCTGTGGGGCATCGGCCTGCCCACGCTCATCGGCGGACAATTGACGCTCGTCGTCGGGCTGGTCTTGCAGTTGCAAGCGGCCTGGCGCTCGCAAGCGGCGAACGCAGTTTCGCTCGAATCGCCCGCCCGGCCGAATTCTTCCTCCGCCCAGACGCCGCACGTGCGGGGCGCTTCGCGCCAGCGCGAAGCCTAGACCGGGCCGACCGTCGCCAAACTAGCGGCGTACGAAGGCTTACGGGGCGGCTTTCTTTTCCGCGTCCGCCGCTTCTTCGTGAACCTCGCGCACGGCCGTTTTCACGAACAAGTACAGCGCCCCGTCGCCAACCCCATGCTCGATGTCGAACGTCATGCCGCCGACGAGCGTAACGCGGTCGACCGGCACGCGCATGGTCGTCGAAAGTCGCTGCGTGGCCACGACCGGCCGGTCGATGGCCGCGACGATCTCTTCGGGCGAAGCGACGATTCGGGCGGCCGCGAGGTCCTGTTCTTCCGGCGGACGCTTGTCGGGCGGACGCACGCGCGTCACGCGGCTGTGGACGTCGAGCACGACGAACTTGCCGCTCGAGCTGGCGATCGGCGTCAGTTACAGTGCGGCGCCGGCTTGCAGCACGGTGATCTCCGGCTGATAGCCGATTTCCAGCGACTGCTTGCCGTCTTTGTCTTTCTCGCCGTGAAAGGCCGCAGGCTTCAGGGCGGTGACGGCCAGGCTTTGGCCGCCGCTTTCGGCGTACACGGTCTGGCCGTTATAGCAGCTCACGGCCGCGCGGTAGCCCGAGTCTTTTCGTTCGGCGCGGGGCAATTCTTCGAGCAGTTCTATCCAGGCCTGCTGGTCGACCACGGCGGCGACTCCCAAGTCTTCGTCGCGCCGCTGGCCGTCCAGCAGCGCGGCCAACTGCGCGTCGTTGAGCCACAGCCACCAGGCCCGCACCGACACCACGCGCGGCCCGCCCCACCGCTTGCGGAACAGTTTGAGCAGGCTGTCGATCTGCTGGTGAATCTCGGGCGTGGTCGAAATCACCGCGCCGCCGCCGAGCCGCGAAATCGTGCCGGGCCCGCCCATCGTGTCCCAACTGGCCGGGTTGATCGTGGTCGTAATCGTCTCGATCAAGCCCTCGATCGACGTTCGCGCCGCCGAAAGATTACCGGCCGAATTGCCGTCGCTCGGGCCCCCGAATTGATACTGCAGATGCCGCTCGTCGCCGCCCGGGCGCCGCACGGAGTCGGGCCTATTGAACACGCCGCCGCCCATGCCTCCCATGCCGGCCCCGCCGCTCGGCGCCGTTTGCACTTGCGGAAACAACGGACCGGGCTTGCCGCCCAGATCGTCGAGCCGTTCGGCCCGATACGTCGGCGTGACCATGAACAGGTCGCACAGATCGTAGAAGCGAATCAGCGTCTCCGGTCCGCGCAGCGGCGTCTGCGAAGAGCCGCCGATCTGCGTGACGTGCTCGTCGTCCGGCGGCGGCTGCAAGCGATCAAGCTGCGTCTTGAGCGCGCTGATCTGCTTCTGCAACTCGGCAACTTGCTTGTCGGAGTCCGATTGAGCCCGCGCGATCGTCGCCGACGCCAACACCAGCGCGAGCGCAAAACCGCGAATGCAATACCGCATGGCCTTCTCCTCTCGATGTTCGTTCGGCCGAATTGCGAAATGTTCCCCCGGGCGTCCCATCCGGCCGAAGAGAATTCCGAGACGCCGGCAACTGGCGAGCATACGCCTCGCGCGGCGCCGTTTCAACTTTTTATTCCGCACGAATTTGGCTTGCCTCCGCGACGGCCGCTACAATGCCATGCTATAGGTCCGCGAACGAGCTGGCGGAAGAGGCGAATCATGCCCCATGGAACTGACGCCATTCGGCGGCATTGGTTGATTGCAGTCGGGTTGTGGCTGGCCGCTTTGGCGCCGGCCCAGACTCAAGCCCGCGCGCAGGCGGCCGAACTCGATCTCGAAACCATTGCCGAGTGCGGGCTGGTCGATCCGGCGCTGGCGGCAAAACTGTGCCAACGCGTCGGCGCCGACTTTTCAAACGTTCCGCTTGCAGACGCGCTTGCGGAGCTTTCGCAACGCTACTCGCTGCCGATCCACGTTGATGACTCGGCCGAAAGGGAACTCCAACGCGCATCGGGCGTGACCGCCCGGTTGTCGGAGGTCAGCCTGGCCGGCACGCTCGAGTTGCTGCTTCCGTCGCGCGAATTGACATGGCTCTCCCGAGACGGCGCCGTGCTGGTCGTATCCAAGGATCGGGGCGAAAACGCGCTCTCTCGGCGGATCTACGCCGTGGGGCCTTTGCTGCAAGCGGTGCACGATCGGCGATTTACGAGCGCTGGCGTGCTCGCCCTCGTCACGACGCTTGCCGCGCCGACGGCCTGGGACGAGGTCGGCGGTCCGTGCAGCGCCCGGCTCGCCGGCTCTCGATTGTCGATCGACGCCGACCGCGGCACGCATGCCGAGGTGGCGCGTGCGCTCGCCGAACTCCAGCGCGCTTATGGCCTGCGCAAGCAACCCGTCCGGCGCGAACTGCGCGCCGAGGTGATCCGTCGCCTGATGCGTTCGACCAAGGTCAGCATCGATGCGGAAGGCCAGCCGCTGAACGCAGTCTGCCAACGCGTCGCCGGGCAGGCCGGGCTGGCCGTGTTCTTCGACCTGGCCTCGCTGAGCGACGCGGGCGTCACCGTGAATACTCCGTGTACGCTGCACGCGGTCGAGCTGACCCTGGCTACGGCGCTCCACTTGTTGCTCGGCGAGTTCGACCTGACCTGGGCGGTGCGGAACGAGACGCTCGTGGTCACTTCCCGAGAGGCCGCCGAAAACATGCTGGCATCTCGCTACTTTGCGGTGGCCGATCTCTGCGCGCCCCGGCCGGGCATCGCCGCCGGTTGCGAAGAGGAATTGGCCGAAATCATCACGATGTCGGTCGCGCCAAGCACCTGGGACGGTGTCGGCGGACCGGGCGCCCTCCAGCCGCTGCCGCGCGTGCTGTTGGTGAGCCAAACCGAAGAAGTGCTCGACGACATCGAGAACCTGTTGGAGCGGATGCGCGCGGCAAAGCGAGGCGACGCTGAAGCCGCTCGCGGCGCCGTCGGCTGGCGGGCGAAGATTGAATCCGCATTGGCCCGGCCCGCCGCGTTGCACGTCACGGACGAACCGCTCGACGCAGTCGCGGAGACGTTGCGCGATCGATACGCCGTGCCGATCGTGTTCGACCAAAAAGCGCTGACCGACAGCGGGCTCGGCGCCGACACCCCCGTCTCGCTGGCGGTCGACGGCGTTTCGCTGCGTTCGCTGTTGAACCTGCTGCTCGACCCGCTCGATTTGAGTTGGACCTTTCGCCACGAGTCGCTGCTGATCACGACGAAGATCGAGTTGGAAAACATGATGGACATCGAGATCTACGACGTCGCCGAGGTGGCGCCCGCGATGAATGATCGGTCGGCGCCGCCCGATCCCCTGGCAGAAATCATCACCGAGACGATCGAGCCCACGACCTGGGATGTGGTCGGCGGGCCGGGTTCGATCGCCGTCTTCGGCCCCTGGCTCATCGTCGCCCAAAGCCGACCGGCCCAGGAAAACATCGTCCAATTGCTCGACGACCTGCGATCGCTTTACGGCCTGCGTCGGCAAGCGACGTCGCGAAACAGGGAAACCGTCCGATGCCGCCGGGCTCTGGCGGCGCTGGTCGGCTTCGCCTTTCGCAACCGGCCGCTCTCCGACGCCCTGGACGATCTGGGACGGCAAGCCGGCATTTCCATCGTCCTCGATCACCGCGCGCTGACCGACGAGGGCATCGATTCCGAAGTTCCGCTTTCCGCAAGAATGACGCGGGCCCGCCTTCGTTTCGCACTCACGGAAATCTTGCGGCCGCTGAAGCTCAAATGGCTGGTGCGCAACGAAGTGCTGTACGTTACGACCGATCGAGAAGCCGAGCGGCTGTTGACGACGAAAGTCATGCCAGCGAATTCGACGACGACGGCCGCATCGGCGTCGCTGGCCGAAACGATCCGCGTTGCGGTCGCTCCTAAAACGTGGGATAAACGGGGCGGCCCCGGCTTCATCGCGGCCGTGCCTCGGGGGCTGGTGGTCATGCAGACGCGCGAGGTGCTGGAGCAGATCGAGTGCTGGCTCGCCGCAAAACGCGTGGCGCCGCAGTCGGCCGTGCGCGTCGAAGAGCCGTGAGGATGGTCATTACAACTTAGCTTCGGAGCGACTGCGTGAAATCGCCTTCAACGGCCGAGCGGCCGACGAACGTCCGCTGGGTCGTGTTCGCGCTGGCCTGCTTGACGAGCGGAACGCTGTATCTGCACCGCTACAGTTGGGGAGTGATCAAGTCGGATCTCCGCCAGGAGTTCCAACTTTCCGATCAGCAGCTTGGCTGGCTCGATTCGGCGTTCCAGATCGCTTACACCGCCTGCCAGCTTCCGACCGGCGCGGCGGGCGACCGCTTTGGGCCGGCGGCCGTGCTGCCGCTGACTGCCCTGGCCTGGTCCATCGCTCTCGGCGCGACGGCCATGGGGCAAGGTTTCTGGTCGTTCGCGGCGCTGCGGCTGGGCTTCGGCGCGACGCAGGCGGGTGCGTACCCGAACCTGAACAAGATCACGCGCAGTTGGTTTCCGCCCGGCGTGCGGACGACGGTGCAAGGCTTGGTCGGCGTGACCGCCGGCCGCGTTGGAGGCGCCTGCGCGCCGCTGGCGGTCGCCACGTTGCTGATGCACCGCTTCGGGCTTGGCTGGCAGACGTCGCTGCTGGCGATTGCGCTGGCCGGCGTGCTACTGGCCGCGGCGCTGCGAACGATCTTGCGCGATAGCCCCCAGCAGCACCCCCGGGCGAACGCCGCCGAACGGCAATTGATCGGCGACCACGACCGGCCCCAGGGCGAGCCGGCCGAGGCGGCCGGTCGCTATTCGCCGGCGGTCGTCGCCAGCCTGGCATTGATGATGCTGCAGAGCTTCACCAGCACCTTTGCCGACATTCTGTTCGTGTATTGGATTCCCATGTTCCTGGAAGACGCCAAAGGGCTCGACAAGGGCGCGATGGGCGTGTTCGCGAGCCTGCCGCTCGTCGCCGGCGCGCTGGGCGGCGCCGCGGGCGGGGCGCTCAACGATCTGGTCATTCGCCGCACGGGCAAGCTCCGGCTCGCACGTTCGGCCGTGGGATTCTCCGGCAAGTTCACGGCCGCCTTGCTGATCGCCGCCAGCCTGTCGGTCGAAAGCGGCCGCTGGATGATGGTTGTGGTCGCGGCGGCCAAATTCTTCACCGATTGGAGCCTGCCCACCTTGTGGGGCGCCGTGACCGATATCGGCGGCCGCGCCAGCGGCAAAGTCTTTGGCATGGTCAATTCGGTCGGCGCCTTGGGCGGGTTTGTCGCCGGCCCGGCGATCGGCGCCATCAAGCACGAATACGGCTGGCCGCCCGTGTTCTGGTTGATCGCGGCGGTCTATGTCGCCTCGGCGCTCTGCTGGCTCGGCATCGATCCGACGCGACCGTTGGACGCCACTGACCCGCCAGCCGGCTGATTCGCGGAGGGGTTCGCGCTGGCGCTCCGTCAAGCCTGCTGGACATGTCCTGTGCAGATCCGATACTTGTCCGGCTGCTCGCCCCGAGCAATTCGCCCGCGGCGACCGATAAGAGGTGTTCTCCGCAGGCGAGCTTTGCCCTAGAATACAGGCAAGTTGCGTTGTGCGCACGCTTTGCGCCGGTTGTGCCGGCGTGGATGTTCCGGGCATGCTGCTTTGGGCGGCTCCGGTTTGGCGCGGGGGGCTGCGCGCTGTCGGGCGCCTTTTAAAGAAATCCAGAAAGGGTTGGATATGAAATGGTTTGCAGTGTTGGCGTTGGGCCTTTTGCTGGGGACGGCTTGGATTCAAGCCGCCGAGCCGACGGAGAAAAGCGGCAAGGGAAAACCGGCAGTCAAGAAGGCGCCCGCCAAGCTGATTGGCGCCAATGAGCCGAGCGACGAGGAAACCGTGCCGGCGAACAAGGACGAAGCGGAATTGTCTCCGGCCGAGTTCAAGAAGCTGATGAAGAAGATCAGCTACATGTTCGGCATGAACCTGGGACGCACCATGAAGGCCCAAGGCATGGAAATCTCCGCCGACGACTTTGTCCGCGGCATGCAAACCGCATTGGACGGCAAGGAATCCGAACTTTCCGAAGAAGAGCTGCAGGCGGCGGGCGCCGCGTTCGAACGCGTGTTGAGACAAAAGCAACTCGCCGCCGCGAAAAACGCCGCCGCGAAAAGCAAAGACTTCTTGACCGCCAACACGTTGAAAAAGGGCGTAAAGGTTACCGACAGCGGCCTGCAATACCGCGTGCTCAAGAGCGGCAAGGGCAAATCGCCCAAGGCGACCGACACCGTCTCGACCCATTACAAAGGCATGTTGATCGACGGCACGGTGTTCGACAGCTCGGCCAAGCACGGCGGCGAGCCGATCAGCTTTCCGGTCAATCGCGTGATCAAGGGCTGGACCGAAGCCTTGCAGATGATGAAGGTCGGCGACAAGTGGGAGCTGGTGATTCCCAGCGAATTGGCTTACGGCCCGCAAGGCAGCCCGCCCGCCATTCCGCCCAACGCGACGTTGGTCTTCGAGATCGAACTGGTCGGCATCGGAGAGTAGTTTCGCGGACGACGACCGCGTATAACAGCGCAACGAGCGGCAGGCGGCCCCGCGGCCTCCTGCCGCTTGTTCTGTTGGCGAACACGGGTGAATTGGCAAGCTCTGCGAATCGCATCCGACGAAAGGCGAGGGTGCCCAGTGAGTGCGGCCCAGTCTCCCTCTGGGAGAGGTTAGGTGAGGGCCATCAGGCTGGTGGAGCTTCATTCCCCGCTGTCGGCCGCCGCCCTCAGACGTTATCCTGGGTGCTTCCCGTCCCGACGGCTGGGCCGGGCGCCGGAGTCACTCGCTAAGCGAAGCCCAGAAAGGCAACGTTCGGGAAATTGCCTCATGGACAGAAAGCTGCTCAGCGAGCGCGACCTTCGCACCAGCGCGACAACGCCGGCGAAGGCGCTGTCGAAATGTGCCGAACGGGGTAGACTCTTGACTTTCTCCTCGCGCAAGAAGGGCGGGCACGACATGGAACGTCGGACTAAGGCTTACAGGGCAGCCGCTGCCATTATCGGCTGTGCAATCGCTTCGGGGGCAGCGTAGGCAACATGGCGCGGCAGAAGAAAATTCAATTCAATCCGGTCAAGAATTTCGGATTGCTGTCGAGCCACTGGATCGAGCACCGCTTGCAGCTTGAACCGGAATGGGATGCGCTGGACGGGGAGGCTCGTCAAAAGCTTGATGAACTAAGTCGGTTATGGGACGTCCAGCGCGCACGAGTCGAGCAGTATGGCAATGAGGCGGCGTTGGAGCACGCCTTCATTCAGCCGGTTCTTGAGTCTCTCGGCTGGAAGCCGATCTACCAAACGTTTCTTCAAGGCCGAAAGCCCGATTACGCATTATTCCTCGACGACGCCGCGTTGGACCGCGCGCTAGCGGCGAGGCATAATTCGCCCGAATTCTGGAGCCATCCAACGATCGTGGCCGACGCGAAGGCGTGGCACGTCAGTTTGGACCGCCCCGCGGTCGTTGAAAACAAGCGCGAATATCCCCCGCAGCAACTTGAATGGTATCTCGATCGTAGCCACCTCGATTACGGGATTCTCACGAATGGCAGGTTGTGGCGACTGATTCCACGCGAGTACGCGCCGCAACAACGCCGCTTCCAAACCTATTTGGAATGCGACTTGCCGCCGGTGCTAGACTCGGCGCGAACCGAAGGCATTCTGATCGACGACTTCAAAGAATTCTTCCTGTTCTTTAGCCCCGTCGCATTCCAGGAAAGAGCCGGTCGCAAACCATTGATCGTACGGGCGATCGAAGGCAGCTCGGAGTATCGCCTCGGCGTCGGCGAAAGCCTAAAGCAACGCGCGTTCAAAGCCCTGGAACTTTGCATCGAAGGCTTTCTGACATACAAGCCCAATGGGTTGAATCCCGGCGACCATCTAGCTTTGTGTCGGGAGCAAAGCTTCGTGCTGCTCTATCGGCTGCTCTTCATCATGTTTGCCGAAGACCGACGGCTGTTGCCGTATCGCGTAAATCACACCTACACGAGCAATCGTTCGATGGGCCGGCACCGCGACGACGTAGCGAGTCGGCTCGACCTGGCGAAGGACCAGCCTGCTGCCGATTATTCGCGCGATGCGACGGACCTTTGGGACGACGTGCAAGACCTGTTCGACCTGGTGGACCGCGGCCGTCGCACCTACGGCGTGCCGGCCTACAACGGCGGCTTGTTCGATCCAGGCTTGCACGAGTTTCTCACCGAAAAAAAAGTCCCCGACTACTACATGGCGCGCATCGTTGATCAGTTGGGGCGAGCGCCCGACCCCGACCATCCACAAGCTGGACTTTTTCGCGTTGACTATCGAGACCTCGCGATCCAGCACTTGGGCAGCATCTATGAAGGATTGTTGGAGCTTCATCCGCACCATGCGTCGGAGCGGATGATCGTCGTCAGCCGGCGGACTCAGGGGCGAGTCGAGGAGCAAGTTTTGCCGGCCACGGCTCACGTGCCGGCCGGATTCACCTACGCAGATATTTCCTATCGACCGGGAACGATCTATCTGCGCACGAACAAGGGCGAGCGTCGCGCCAGCGGCAGTTACTACACGCCCGATCATATCGTCGACTACATCGTCTCGCGCACCATTACGCCATTGCTCAAGCAAGTCGAAGCCAGCCTACAGGCGGAGATTAACGAGGCTGCGCAGCATGGCGACCCCGCCCGGCAGTCCGAACTCCAACACGCATTCGACGATCGCGTTCTCAAATTGCGTATTCTCGACCCGGCGATGGGCTCCGGGCACTTCCTGATCCGCGCGTGCCAGTTCCTGGGAGAGGAAATTGCCACTCACCCGTATTCAAGCGACAACGCGTTAGCGCAAGCCGAGGACGAAGAATCGGCCGTATCGTTCTGGAAGCGTCGCGTTGCGGAATGCTGCCTATACGGCGTGGACCTGAACGGACTGGCTGTCGAACTTGCCAAGCTCGCGTTGTGGCTCGAAACGGTTGCCATCAACCGCCCCTTGACGTTCCTTGACCACCATCTGCGACCGGGCAATAGCCTCATGGGCGCCAGACTTGCCGAACTCGGCGCGCTTCCGGGAGAAATCGAGCTACGCGCGAATGAAGTATCGAAGAGGGTTGAAGAACAACTGCCTGTTTTGCTTCAGCCGCTGGCGGAAATTCGTGAGACTCCGTCCGAAACCGTGGCGCAAATCAAGAACAAGCAGCGGCTCTATCAGTCATTCGAAAAGCGGCGAGAGCCGTTTCGCCTCGTCGCCGACCTCTGGACGTCGACGTTTGTTGATCAGCAGCTAACCGACGACCAATACCAGCAAGCCATCGATACCGTCGCCCAACCCCGCAAATTCGCGGAGCTTTCTCAGCAACCTTGGTTCGCTCCGGCGATTGGCCTTACGCGGCGTCCCGACATCCAGCCGTTTCATTGGGAACTGGAGTTCTTGGAGGCCTTCTACGCCGAAAACGGACGGCGGCCAGACGCGGGATTCGATGCGATCATCGGCAATCCGCCTTACGAGGTGCTCTCCGAGCTTGAGTCCGGCCGCGATTTGGCGGCCTTCCGCGCGTTCATCGAGCACGAGCGCGCCTATGAACCCTCGCAGAGGGGTAAAAACAATCTCTATAAATTGTTTATTTGCCGCTCGTTAGAACTGCTAACGAGCGGTGGATTCCTTGGGCTTATTACACCGATGTCTATCCTGGGTGATGACGTCACCGCCGATCTCCGGCGCTCGATCACAACGCAAGCGTCTTTTACCACAATTGAAGCATTTCCGCATAAAGACAATCCAAAGAAGCGAGTGTTTCCGGACGCAAAGCTGTCGACCGCCGTCTTCACGCTGACGAAGAACGTGGCGCCGGAAATGAGATTCAGCGTAAGGGTGCATCCTGAACGATGGATCGAAGAGGACAGCCGCTCCTTTCGGTTGAAAACGACCGAGATAGCCCTCTACGACCCACTTAATTACACGATTGTAAGTTGCGCCCAACCCGACTGGGATCTGGCCGTTCGCATCATGCGATCGGAGCGCATGACGCGCCTTGGCGCCATAGCGACGTCATACCAGGGGGAAATCAATGAAACCGTCGATTCCAAGAAAGGCCGCATCTCGTACCACAGCGAGGACGGGCCGGAAGTGATTCGCGGGGCGCACATCTGTCTCTACGCCATACGTGAGGCGTCGCAAGGCACCCCTGTTTACATAATAAAAGACAGATTTCTCAAGCGGCCGGGAAAAGCGAAGGATCAGAAGGCGTTCCATTACCGATTTGCGCGGGTCGGATTCCAACGCAAGGCCCCTCAGAACAATTTTCGCAGACTCATCGCCGCCGCCGTTCCTGTTGGCACGTTCTTGCTCGAGTCCGTCAGCTATGTCCCTGCACACAGGTCCACAGCTCCCCTACCGGTAATACTAGCCATGCTGAATTCAAAACTGTGCGACTGGTATTTCCGCTTAGGCAGCACGAATGCGATGGTGGGTGAATACCAGTTCAATAATCTTCCGTTTCCTTTGTTTGCACCTGCCACGTCCGGTGTCGATACCATTTCGCCCGCCATAAGAGATTCTAAACGAGCGCTTGAACGACGCGAGTTAGATGCAGCGTATGACTTGGTGTCTCCAATGCTCCAGGCCGCACCATTTCCTACGGAAATACAATCGCTTATTACTGTCGCTGTGGAACGTATCCAAGCAATCGAAGCGCAGAGGCGGAGTGTTAGGCGCGTTGACCGCTCCGCATTGGACCCGCACGCTCAACCCTACCAGGATTTTATCGACCGGCTACTCTACGCAATGGCCGGCATCTCGGACGAAGAAGCACGCGGCCTAGAAGCTCGGCTTGCGACCATGATGTGAGCGGCGCGTTCGGTTTTCAATCGCAGCGCGAGTCAAAGTCGAAAGGAAAGAACAATGGCAAGCCCAATCGGAAAAGTTACGTTGGAAGATTTGGAACGGTTTCTCCAGCAGAACGGCGAACTCTGGGGAGTCGCCGCCCCGCCCGCTATCGCGGCTGCAATCGGCAGAAGTCCCGTAGCTGCAAACGAACTGATCGACGCGCTCGGTCTTTATCGCCCGGAACTGGGGTACGTGTACGTCTTTAGCGATGAAGAAGATCCCTACAACGCGGTCAACCAACACTGGCCGAATAATGTCGACTCGGTCGACGCCGAGGGACTGGAACGATTTGTTATCCGAACTGTACGGGGCCGAGACTTTCTTTATGTCGCGCCAAGCGATGAAGACGCTTCGAACGGCGAATATATTACTCTCTTGACGCGCGAGTGGGACGAAACCGACGTAGAACGGTGAATGCTCCGACGCACCCTGATCTTATTCTGCCAGGGCCGCCGTGGGCAGCCAAACGCGACAGGTCCAATTGACTGCTTTCGGCGGCCATTGCGATCGGGTGGGATCCGCCTTTTTCGGACGGCCGCGAGGGCGAAGCGCCGCTTTCGAGGTCGAGCGGCGCCCGTGGCCGGCCCTCGAAAACTGACGATGGCGAACAAGCCGCTGGGGCGATAAGCTCGGCCTGCCCGGCGGTCTGGAGCCGGCGCGATTGCCGGGCGAAGAGCCGCGGAGTGAATGCAAAAATCATGGTTTATACGCCTCGCGAATTGATAAAGCGCCGCCAGGCGAGAAAACGCCCAAATTCTCGGCCCGCGGGCGAAAACGCCGCTCGCGGTGATTTATGGATATGCGTCAAAACGGCCGCCCAAGGGGCTGCGATCGGGCATGAAACGGCCGGTTTGGCGCCGCCGCCGGGCGGCCCGCGTCGCGCGAAATGCCTGTTTTCTCGGAGAATTTCGACCTGCGACGCGAATCGAACGCGCGCCGCGCGCGGCAATATAAATGAATCGGCCGAAATATAAATCACGGCCGCGCCCCCGCGGCTTGCCTGTTGCTCTTGGGGAGGCGCCGGTCGTCGCCTGTCCGCTGCCTTGCGGTTATCGGTCGCAACGCGCCGCTGGTTCAAGTCGTCAGGCCCAACTCCTCGTGCTGCTGGCGGGCGGCGGCGAGATAGCGCTCGTAGGCCGTTTCGTCGCGGCGGCATGATTCGCCCTTGAAGACCAACGCGAACGAGCGGCGATGCCGCGTGGGGGAGTGGTTGGCATCGGCCCGATGGACCGTCATGCCGTGATGCGCGACCGCGTCGCCCGGCTGCAAGATCATCGCCCGCTCGCGCGTGAAATCATCGGCCGTGTAGTCGACGATGCCTTGCGAGAAGCCGAGAATCTTCGACCGGGCATGCTTGCGATAGCCTTCCAAGTGCGAGCCGGCGACGTACCGCAGGCAGCCGTTCTCGGCGTCGACCGGATCGAGCGCCAGCCAAATCGTCGCCACGCTCGCAGGGGCGAGACAAAAGTAGTAGTTGTCCTGGTGCGGCGGCGTCACATGGTTCGTGCCGGGCGGTTTGTCGAACCATTCCGGCTGATCGCAGGCCGCCGGCTCGGCCAGCAGCGTTTCCGCCAGCGCGACCCAGCGAGGATTGCGGCTATAGGCCGCAAAGTAGGGATCGTGCCCCATCCGCTGCATTTGCTTGAGCGTCTCGGGCTTGCTGCGGTCGTCGTAGAACGCGTCGGCGTCGGGCAGTCGCGGCACGACCTCGCGAATGTAGCGGTCCAGGTTCAGCCGCAGGTCTTCGAGTTCATCGGGCGGCAAGAAACCGCGAACGACCGCGAAGCCGTCGCGGTCGAAAGTCGTTTTGAGATCGCTCGCCGGCATCAACCGCGTCTCCTCGTGGGGCGGACGTTCCTGTTCGACCGATGGATCACTAACGTCGCACAGCTTGTCGCGGCGAATAGGATCAATCCCGAAATCTGCCCTCGTTTGTATGGGCTGGCGGCCGGGTTTGCAAACCAAGCGCCGTGAAGCGGCCGCAGTCATTGCCCAACTTGTAATTTCTTTTGGCAAATGAAGTTAGCAGCGGTCAGAGAAGGCGGCGATCGAATTCGCTCCTGACGCGTGGCATGGCCTGGAAACAACGGTGTTGCTTTTTGGCCTCGCGACGATGTTTGGCGCGGGGGAACGGATCAGGGCAAGAGCCTCGGTTTTGCCGGAATTTTCCCCGAGAAATGGCCGAATAAGAAGGAGGCATCCTGCCAGGATGGATTGCTGCACGGAGACCGCCCCTTCATGTCGATGCCCAGCCGCCGGATCCGACTCACCGCCCGTTTTCGGCCCAGTACGAACTGGGGTTGGTGCGTGGTCGTGGCCTGGGTCGCCGCGGGAATCGGCGCGCTTCGGGCGCAGGCGCCCATCGACTCGAGCGCCCCGGCCGGCGCTGCAAATACGAGGTCGACAGGATCGCTGCGGCTGACGCCCCAATCGGCGGAGATGATCGAGGATCCTCAATCGCCCGTCTCCGACGGCTCGGCAAACCTGCGGCGAGAAGGAACCCATTTGCGAGAGGAACGCGGTCGTTTCGAGTCCGGCGGCGACCGCGTGACGTTTATCGCCGCCGACGGCAAGACCCGCTTCGTCGTGCTGGAGAACCTGAATTTGCAGCGGATCGCACAAATCTTGGGCGGTTCGGCCGATTCGCTGGAATGGAGCGTCAACGGGGTGATTACCGAATTTCAAGGAGTGAACTTTTTGTTGGTCACGCGCGCCACCCGGGCGACCGCGACCTCGGAGCGGCGACGATCGTTTTAGCCGGCGGTGCGCCGGGTGCGGCGTCCGCTTCGATTCCCGCTCTGGCGCGAGGTTCGACGGGAGGCAGCCAGACGGGGCCCGCTTGAGATTGCGGCCGGAATTGGGCGCCAGAGGAATCGCCGCACGCCGGGCGGCAGGGCTGCTTGACATGGGCAATGGCCGGAATATCATAAGGCTGAACACTTTCCGACGCGCGAACCGCCCTGGCAGACGGTTCGCCGATCAGCCCGAATTTCTGCTTCTCTCACATTCTGGAGTTCGCGTTCATGGCTGCACATCGGCGGCTGGAAGTTTCCGAGGTCGGCGACGTCACCGTGGTGCGGTTTGTCGACCGCAAGATTTTGGACGAAGCCAGCATCCAAGAACTGGGCCACGAACTCTTTCAATTGGTCGAGCAAGAGAAGCGCAAGAAGCTGTTGCTCAATTTTTCCAAAGTCGATTTTTTGTCGAGCGCCGCACTGGGCAAGTTGATCACGCTCGACAAGAAGGTGAAAGCCCAATCCGGAAAGCTGAAATTCAGCAACATTCGTCCGGAAATCTACGAAGTTTTCGCCATCACGAAGTTGAACAAGTTGTTCGACATCAAGGACGACGAGGCCGGCGCTTTGGCTGCCTTTTAGCGGCAAATCTCCTCACTTCCACCGCATACGCCCATGTCTGATCATGCCTGGACCTGGAGGACGGAGTTGTTCATCCCCAGCGAGACCGGGGCAGGTCAACGGGTGCTCGAAGACGTGCTCGGTCAGCTCGCCGCCCAGCAATGGAGCGAGCACGAAGTGCATGGCATTCATTTAGCGCTCGAAGAAGCGCTGGTGAACGCCATCCGCCACGGTAACCGTTCCGACATCAACAAACAGGTGCACGTGGCCTGCAAGGTCTCGGCCAGCAAGCTCTGGGTGCAGATCCGCGACGAAGGTCCCGGCTTCAATCCCGACGACGTCCCGGACTGCACCGAGCCCGACCGCCTGGAAGTGCCCTCGGGCCGCGGCATCATGCTCATGCGGGCCTTTATGTCGCGCGTCGAATACAACGAGTGCGGCAACTGCGTGGTGATGGAGAAGGAGCGTCCCTCGATGCCTCGTTGACGGCAGCTTTCGACGGAGCGCACCGCGCGGTTTGTATGATCAGTTGTACACGCGATCGGCCTTCTGCCGGTAGGCGCGAGTGCCGGAAGCGTGCCTTGGGCGCTGGGCCCAGTAGTTTGCCATCGGTTGATCGTCGCTGAGATATTCGCCGCGGAGACGCAGGATGGCTTCTCCGCCCGTTGAGGACCAGTACTTTTCGGTCCCTTTCACTCGCCGACCGACCTGCTTGACGGTCGATTCCGCGAGACTACTCGTCAACGGGAAGCCCTGCCGACGATACTCTGGATAATCCATTCGCCCGGCGTGGTTTTCGTAGAACACGCGCGAGACCCGAAGAACCTCTCGGGGATCGTCGCTCCGAGCATTCGGCGGCGGCTCGCCGAACTTCGCGCCGTAGGCGATCAATTCGTCAATCACGTCTTCGATGCGGCCCTGCCAGATTTTTTCCGCCCAAGCGTCGTACTGTTTCTCCGCGGCGGCCTCATCGCTGCTGATCGCCCGCGCTGCAGCCAGGCTGTAAGACAAGGCGTGAAGGATGTCCAACACCGACGTGTAATGCGAGAACTGCGTGCGCTGCAGCTTCTCGATGGTCGAAGACCCGTCGGACAGAAACACCTTGCGAGTCGCAGCCGCGAAGCCATGATACCAAGCCTGGCTGGCTAACAGTGGTCCGAACGATTCCCAGTTTTGGCGACTCGCCACGACGCTGCGACATTCCAGCGTGGGACCCACCAAGCCGTCGGATTGGGAGGCCGAAGAAACGTCCTGCGAAGCGTTGTCGCCTACATTCCGCGAGTTGCGCAGCTAATTTCTCGGCAATTTGCGGCGCCGGTTCAGCGGCCGTATTCGGCGGGTTTGAGACCGAGGAGTTGCAGGAGTTTGCGTTGCACAGGCGTCAGGGCGGTCACCAGAATTTCATCGCCGCCTTCATCGTCCGCAACGGAATTCGCCGCGAGGCGCCGCAATTCGTGCCGTTGGATCGGCTCGAACAGTTCCAGGATTTTTTGCGTTGTCGGACGCGTGCAAGGGCGGCCCTCGGGATACAGCGGCAACGAGGGTAGCTCGGCCCGAGCCATCGCCCGACGCAATTCCCGCTCCAACAAGGTCTGCGTCAAGAGCGCCAGGAAGTAGATCGCCAACAGGCCTTGAATGCGGGTTACGTTCTTCAAGTAGACGGGAGCGACCGCGAAGTCCGTCTTCAACTGAGAGAACCGCTTCTCGATCAGCGGCTGACGCTTGTAGGCCCGCAGCACTTGCTCCG
>DATKRK010000341.1:0-12406 GCA_035532215.1 Pirellulales bacterium
GCATAGGCGGCCAACACGCCGGCCGCGCCTTTGCCGGCCACGAATACCGCGGGCTGGCCCTCGCCGGCGGCCAGGTATCCGGCAGCGGCAAGGATGTCCCAGACGCGGCCGGCATCGACCGTGCGGCCGAGCAAGGCGTGCGAGCGCTCGACATAGTTCGGCGGGTTCTTTCGCGTCCACTTCGTCTCGCCGATCCCTCGCGGCTCGCAGAGCACGACGAGCTGGTCCTCAGCCGCAACTCGCTGCAACCACTCGGGCGTCTCGCCGGCTTCGTCTTCGTTCAGAACCGCCAGCAGCACGCTCTTGGCGCCGGCCGTTTTTTCCGCAGGGTATCGCATGCGGAATTCGATGCCGCGGATGCCGTTGAGGGGCCTCGACGCCGGCCGGCGTGTAGCCGCGCGAGTGCCACCACCAGCGGCCGAGATTGTACGTGCCGTGATGCGTGGCGGCGATCTCGCCAAGTTGCAGCGTATCGACCACCAGGCAAACGTAACCGTGCCGGGCGAACCAGATGCCGTGCGATTGATAGGCCACCTTGTTGCCATTGCGACCGCGCGCCGAATGCCCGCAGACGTAAAACACCGCCGGCCGTTTTTCATTCTTATTAGCCTTGTCGCCATCCGGCAGATATAGATTGCCCGTCACGTATAGCCCCGGGCGACTTTGGTAGTGCAGCATTTCGACGACGTAGCCGTCGCCTGTCAGCTTGCCGGTAATGACCGGCTTGAGTGGCGTCTTCTCGGGCCGCGGCGAGAGACCGAGCATGTAGAAATACTGCTCGAGGTACTCCCGCCGCTTGGCCTGCCATTCGTCGAGCGAGCGGACGTCGTCGTCGAACTGCGCCGCCAGCCGCAGCGCTTCGCGCTCGAGATACTGCTGGATCATCGCGTCGCCCGGCGAGCCGCGATCCGGCTCGCCCAACGGCTGGGCCAGCGCCGGTGCGGCGGTCAAAGCGAGCACAAGCAGCAACGCAGAGCGGGCAACAGCAGTGTTCATGTTCATCGCCGGTCTCCAGGCAAGCTATCGCGGATCGTTGATCCGCCCATACTAACCGGAAGCGTTAGCGAAGGAAATTGGCGAGGATCCGTTGCGGACGTTTTGGGCTCGTGTGGCCGCCGAATAGCGCCGTGCTCGGCGAATCACGGCAGAGACGGCACGGCATCGGGCTTGTCGTCCAGCTTTAGGCCAATGACTTGATAGGCCGCGTCCATCGGCGGAGGCTGGGCACTGCCGCGCACGAGCGGAACCGCGAGCGCCGGCGGGGCCCGCGGAACTGCATCGCGTACCAGCCGACGATGATCGTCGCCGCCGCAACCACCAACAGCTTCACCAAACGGAGGAGCCTGCGACTCGTAGCGGAATCTTCTTCGAGCACGGCAATCCCCCTTCCGCGCAAGAGACTTGTTCGACCGCTCGATTTTGACGCGCCGGCGAGCCCGGCACAACCGTCAGGGGACGGACGGGGCGGCGTCGGGCTCGTCGGCGTAACTCAGGCCGACGACCTGATAAGGCCTTTTCCTCGGCCGCCCATTGGCCTCGCCGGGGACGCCGTCGCCGGCTTCTTCGAGCGCGGCGATCAATTGCGGGGGACGCAATTGGCCTTCCAAACCCATGTCGTGCAGAGCATGAAGTGCATCATGAGCGACGTGGCCGCGAGGATCGTCGACGCGCGCGAGCAGCCGATCGCGGGTATCTTCGCTCACTCGGCCGAATCCGCTCAACAGCCTTGCGGCTCGTTCCGCCATCCGCTCATCTTCGCCTTCGAGCAACAGGGCCAATTGGGAGATCAACTCTGCGTTCTCCTTGCCGATGCTGCCCAGCGCCTGCGTTGCATTCACGGCGGAGGCATCCTCCGCTGCCAGCAGCTTGGCGAGTTCCGGAATCGCCGGCGCGGCTTCGCCGCCCAGGCGGCCCAGCAGCGTGCAGGCGGTCGATCGGACGACTGGATTCGCGTCGCGGAGAGCTGCGATCAAGTCGTCCAAGCCGATCGCCGAATGCCGCCAAAGGGCTGCTTGAGCTTCGGCCCGGACGCGGAAGTCGGGGTCTCGCAAGCAGCGGCGAAGCTCGTCGAGAAAGTCGCCGTCGCCCGCTCGCCCCAACTCGATCACGACGCGGCGGCGCACCTCGGCGTCGACATGCGCCAGGAAGTTCGGCAGGATTCGAATCCCCGCAACGCCCAGTCGGCGTAGCGCCCGAACGATCTCGTCGCGAGCCTCCGGGCTGCCTTCCAGGCTTTCAGCCAGCGCGGCCGACGCCTCTTCAGACCGCGCGCCGATGCGGCCCAAGGCAATCGCCGCTTGCCGGCGCACAGCCTGCTGGGGGTCGTCCAGGGCCGCGATCAGTCCATCGATCGCGTCGGCGGGCTCAGTGCGCAATCGTCCCAAAGCAACCGCCGCCAGTTCGCGGCCCACTGCATCGCCGCCGGTAAGCTCGGCCGTCAGGTCGTCGGCGATCGAAACGTCGGCCTGTTCGAGCGCCTCGGCCGCCACGCGCCGCGCGAACGCCTTTTCCTCGTGGTTCCGCAGCACCGCGACTTGTTGATCCAGCGATTTCGCTCCGGAACCGCGCGACCCAAGTAACTGGAATGCCCACCAGCCGACGATGATCGTGGCCACAGCAGCGACCGATAACCTCACCAGGCGGACCGTCCAGCGATTCGCAACGGATTCTTCATCGAACACGGCGAGTTCCTCCGCGCCTAGGATCTTTCATTATCTGCATTTTGACGTACCGCCCACGGCGGCATAACCAATGACAAACGTCCAGAACTATCAGAATGATTTCGACGTCGAAAATGTTTCGTCGGAAGCGAGTGGCGCAATATTTGTTTAGAAAGTTTGGTGCGAGCGTCTGCCTGAATCGCAACAAGACGTCGCGCTGCAATTCGATGCGCTACCCCTGAGCGAGCAACGTTGGGCTGACGTCGGCCGAGCCGGCGGCAACTTCGCCTTGGCCAGCGCCTTGAAGTCCTTGACGCAGACCGCTTCCAGCGGCCGAGCGTCGCCCGGTCGCGGCGACTTCGAACGTTCGCGGCGCGAAGCGTCGCCGGCCGACGCCGCGCCGTCTTCAGCACCCCGAGCCTCCGCGGCGAGCAGTCCGGTCGAGCCGGCGACCAGCGCCATCAGTTGCGTAAAGAGTCTTCGATTCAAATTCGGCTCCGGAGGCGGTGCGGCGCCCGAGACGACTTTTCCTACGTGCAGCCATTCCCTTTGAGACTTACCTGCACGACGGCCAAAAACGTGACCGCACCTGGCTTCGAAAACGCCGCAATGTCCGACGTATCGTCTTAGCACTCAAGGGATATCTGTAAGTCGACGAGCATGGCGTCCGCTTGCTTGGCGCGGGCGGAGAAGCCTTTCATACGGCTTGCAACTCGGCTCGCAACACGTGTTCGGGCGTTACGCCCACGTGCCGGGCCACGATCTTGCCGCCTTTGTAAATCAACAACGCGGGGATCGACGAGATTCCGCAGTGGGCGGCCAGGTCCTGATTGACGTCGATATTTACCTTGCAGACCTTGAAATCCCGGGCCAGGCTTTCGATGGTTGGGTTCATCGCCCGGCACGGACCGCACCAAGGCGCCCAGAAGTCGACCAACACCGGCTCCGGCGATTGAAGGACTTCTTTCTTCCAACTGAACTCTTTGAGCAACATCAGTTCGGCTCGTCTGGACCGGCGCGGCGCCTACGCCATTGTGTGCCGGCGCATGCCGGTTTGACAACTCCATCTTGCCTCGGAAGGCGCCGGGTTTCCGGCGCCCGCGCATGCCGCGCGAACCTTGCAGCCGAACTCCCGGTCCTGCTGGTATGCGATACGCTCGAATCTTCCTCAGTTAGTGCAGCCCGCCTCCTTCTTTTCTTCCGCGGTTCAACGCGGAACGCGGGGATTCTCTGCACTTACTTGCCATCGATCGAGCATGAGGCCGGTGCTGCTTCGGCCAATGCTCGTCGTGCGACAACTCCGAGGAAGATATGAACGTCAAAAAACAGCGAGACAAGAACCGACGGCGCGCAAACAAGCTGGCCCGCCAGGCGTGGGACGCCGCCGAAGGCAACCGTTTCGATTTGGCCGTCAAAATCATCGCACGTGCGATCGAACTTAATCCGGCCAATCCGGTGCTTTGGCACGATCAAGGAACGCTGCTCGTGCAATTGCACGAGGACGACAAGGCCGCTCGATCATTTCAGGCGGCGATCCAGGCGGCGCCCGACTTTGCGGAAGCGTACGCGAGCCTTGCGGCAATCCGAGCTCGCCAAGGACAAACCCGACAGGCCATGATGCTCGGGCGCGAAGCAGTTCGACTCGCTCCACGAACAGAGCGTCACCAAAGCGCCTTGGCCGCCTACGAGGTTTTGTTGGCCGGCGGATGCGGCTCGGAAGCGTCTACCGATGCGGAAGTGCAAACGTCTGCGGGCCAGAAGCGGATCGAGCACTCGCCGAACCAGGAGTGGCCCGATTTGGCGGCTCGCGTCGAGGGGCTGAATTGGGCTGAACTCGATGACCGCTTGACCGCGCGTGGCCTAGCCTACGTGCCAAGGCTGCTTGGCGCCGAACGGTGCAAGGCGCTACGCACGATGTTCGAGCAGGACCGGCTGTTTGCCAAGACGGTGACGATGAACAAGAATCGCTTCGGACGAGGCGTCTATCGCTACTTCGCGGCGCCGTTGCCGCCGCTCGTCGATGCGATCCGCCGCCTCGTCTATCCGTACGTGGCGGACATCGCCAACCGCTGGCAGCGCCTGCTCGACCGGGAGGAACCGTATCCGACAACTTGGTCTGAGTTCCGCAAGCGCTGCGGCGCGGCGGGACAAACCACGCCGTCGCCGCTGTTGTTGCGTTACGAAGCGGGCGGATTCAACTCGCTGCACCAAGACCTTCGCGGCGAGGTCTACTTTCCGCTCCAAGTCGTGATCGCCCTCAGCCCGCGGGCCGAGGACGCTGGCAACGACGCGGGCGCCTTCACGGGCGGAGAGTTCCTGTTTTGCGACCAGCCCGAGCGCAAGCCCTCCGAACGGTCTGCCGTACCGGCCGGGCTCGGCGATGCCGTCTTGTTCTGCACTCGAGAGCGGCTGGTCCGCGTGGGCGGCGTTTACGGCCTGCAGCCGGTTAAGCACGGCCTGAGTGAAATCATGTCGGGGACTCGCTTCGCGATCGGCATGCCGTTTCATGAGTTTGCATAACCGCCCGCCCGTTTCCTTGTCTACCGGATATGTGCTGCTGGGCTTGAGCCTATTCGAGCCAGACGCCGAAGCAATTTCCAACGCCGCCGACCGCCAGATGGCTTATGTTCGCGGCGCCCGTGGATTGAGATGACGTCCCATTATTTCGCCCATCTGCGGTCCGAAGACAAGGCCGCCAAAAACACTGAGCAAAATCGAGCGGGTTCGGCGCCGCGTACTGGAGTTTGCCGAGAAGCGCCGCATTCGCTCACTGCTGGCGCTCGATTTGGACTTCGTCGTCGTTTACCGAGCGCTGCCCGCCGTTCCCAGAGAGCCCGCAATGCTCAACTCGCAAACTAAGATCCGCCAGCCGGTTACGGCGACGGCTGTGAAAAGCGGAGGGCATGGGATTCGAACCCACAACCCCTTTCGGGGCACCTGATTTCGAGTTGTGTCAAGGGATTTTCCGCCATTATCCAGTATTGTGTAAAGCATTCTAATTAAACGACTTGCGAAAAGACGCATCGTCCATGAACGTCCAGGTTTTCCGCCATTATCCGACCTTATGGCTACACTTTGGCTGTCAAAATCAGCCCGCCGCGGCGCCTCGCTTCGCCGCTCGTTTCTCCGCCCGCTCGGCGGCTTTCAACGCCTTGGCGTCCGCCGCGAACATGGCGTTCAGGTTGTCGGCAGCCTGACGCTGCATCCCCGGCAAGACGTGGCTGTAAATATCCATCGTGACGCTGATCTGCGAATGGCCCAATCGCTCTTGCACGATCTTGGGATGGGCGCCGCCGAGCAAAAGCAAGGTGGCGTGCGAATGCCGCAAATCGTGAAACCGGATATCGGGTAATCCCGCCTTGCTCAACAGCGGCTTGTATCGCTGAGCGTGAAAGTGCGATCGACGGAGCGGGCCGCCCTGGCTGTTGCAAAAGACGTAACCGGCCGCCAGATTGCCCTCCGCCAACATGGCCTTTCGATGGTCGAGAAGAGCGTCAACGGCGATGGCGGGAAGGTCGATCCGTCGCCGGCCCTTGGCCGTCTTGGGCTCTTCCAACCTGAGCTTGCCGTTGACCTCGCTGAGTTTGCGAACGACCGTGATAACGCCGTTGTCAAGATCAATGTCGCCCCACTGGAGGCCGAACAACTCCCCGAGACGCATTCCGGTCGAGACGGCAACCACGTACAGCGCTTCGAGCCGTTCACCTTCAGCCGCCCTGAACAACTTCGCGACTTGCTCGCCGTCAAGCGGCTGAATCTCTCGTTTTGCTGTTCGTCGCGGCGGTTCGGCGGCATCGCAGGCATTCCGGGCGACCATGCCCAATTTGACCGCCTGCTTGAGCGCCCGGCGAAGAACCGCATGGCAAAGCCGGCGAACATCGTAGCCGACGCCTTCGCGCTCCAGGGCAGCATAGAACGACTGAACATGAACCGGCGTCAATCGGTCGAGACGAAGGCCACCGATCTTGGGAGAGACGTGGTTGTCGATGATGCCCTTGTAACAAGCGTAAGTCGCCGAGCGGACTGACGGGCGGGCGGCATCCTCCAACCAGCGGTCGAGGAAGGCCGCGATGGTCAGTTTTTCTGTGCTGGCGAGCGTACCGTCAAGCTTCTGCCCGGCGAGCTTGGTCAACTTGGCGGCGACTTCGCCTTTCGTTCCTCCGTAGACGGTTTTGCGGACCCGTTTGCAGTTGGCGTCGATGCCGATCGTAATCGAGGCCGCCCAACGGCCGTCCGCGCGCTGAAAGATCGAGCCCTCGCCGCGGCCCCGCCGCGCACGTCGTTTTTCAACCGGCATTTTACTTGTCTCCCTTTGATAGCCAGCCCTTTACGGTTTCGACATCCGATCCGACGCTCTTTGCAATCTCACGAACCGACGCCCCTTTTTCACGCATTTCAGCCGCCTTGCGCTGGCGAGCCCTGTACGCGGCGATCTTGCACGCGTGGCTGCAATAGCTTCGGCCAGCTTGCGCGGCCACGCCAGCCGGCTCGAAAAACGTGCCACACCGATGGCACTTGGCGATACGGCGCCGAGAGTGGGCAGCCACTGCGACTTGCATCCAAATCGCGTCGACCAAGCGGCCCGTACCGGCGGTGAGATGCAGTTGCTCGTCAAGCGCGGTCGCGACGCCGGAAAGCCGCTCATTGAGAAGCTGGCGGAGAAGTATTGCAGCCTCGGGCGCCATGAGCTTCAAAAGCTCGGTGTCTGGGTTGCGCTGCGATACGTCGAGTGCATATAGAGCACGACGAAGCGATTCGACTTCGCGAACCCATTCGATCGCCGGGTCGCCGTCAGCATTGCCGCTCAAGCAGCCGTTTCGGCCGACGAACGTGAGAATTTCGCCCGCTCGCACGTTGGCTAATTCCAGAAACAGCGATGGCCGGTCGCCGACGCAAAAGCGTTCGACGATCCGCGCCGAGGTCGGTGCAATGCGGACCCGTTTTAGCGCCGGAGCCGCGAGCGCCATGTCGCGCTTGGCCTCGGCTCGGCCGATTATCTCGCCGGCGGTCTGGCGCGCTGAGCGATCCCGATCGGCCATCCGCGGCAGAGTCCGGGAGATCATTTCGAGCGATAAGTCAATCTCGGCGAGCGCACGAATGGCCTCATCGACCTCTTCGTCTGATGGCCCGCGCAGTCCGTAGCCCTTGAAAACCGGGAAACCATTGGTCTTGTGATCCGTAATGTTCACGCGATTCGCCAGTCTTGGAATCCTTGGATGTATACCGAAAATCATTATGGTGGTGTTGCCATTGGCGAGTCAATGATGTATACTATATTTTTTTATGTGGTATACGTTCCTGGGAGGCCATGAAATGGCGACGGTTGAAGCGATGGATCGGACGAATCGAGGCGGATTGCGAAACGTGGCGGAGGTAGCCGCCTATCTAGGGGTCAGCCGCAGCAAGGTCTATCTGCTAATGGACGCCGGCGAGCTGCGGTGGGTGAAGATCGGAAAGTCTCGCCGCGTCCGCTGGGAAGACGTCGAGCGGATGATCGAGCGGAACACGCACGGCACGGCCGAATAGCCGAAAGCCGTGACACGGCGTCAGCGCTTTCGCGAAGCTCAGATTTTCCCGACGTCGGGAAAATTCAATCGCACATTGCGGCGCGCTCGAAAGCAATCCAGGTTGCCAGCCAAGCCAGACGCGGGCCAAAGTCGGGCCGTCAGCCAGCACGATATAGGAGGGACCAGTGGTCTCGGTTAATCAGATCTGTGGTGGCCCGGACGCCAGCCGGTTAGCCGGCGTCTCGCATGCCGCCACGAAGCGCCGAGTCGCGGAAGGCATCTTAATGCCGATCATCGGCAGAAAAGGCCGGGGCTCGCGGCACTTTTTTTCGTTCCAGCAGGTTTTGGCGATGCGAGTGCATCACGAGTGCATTGTCGCCGGGATCGATCCGACCATCGCCCGGCAGGTATTCCAGGCGGTCGAGAGCCTGCCGAACCTTGAGGAGCTTGTCGAGTCAGGGCGCCACTTTTTGGCTGGCGACGGCGAGCATCTCGTCGAGCGGCCGATGACGTTTGCCGAGGCTCGCGACTGGTATTTGGCGCGGCAGGAAGCGAAGTCGGAGGCGGAACCCACGGGACCGGTCTCGCTCGAATTTCGCGTCAACTTCGGCCTGACGTGGCGATGTCTGAAGCCGTTGCTCGTTGATCGAGCGGCGGCTCAGCAACGGGAATAGGGGCATTACGAACCGCTCGGCGGCCGGCGCATAAAAAAAGCCCGGCCAAGGTGGACAAGACCTAGCCGGGCTAAATACGGAGTTGATGCGATGGATGATACAAGGATTGAGTCTGACAGTCAAGTAGCCGCTGCCAAGCCAGCGAATCGAATCGCCGACTTCATCGGAGACGACGGCGCGTTCGCCGGGCCGGCGCCGAAACGACAGCCTCGCAAACGTCGCGAACGCGGCATGCGTTTCATTACGGCCGCCGCGATCGCGGAGCATTTGCTGAAGGAATCTCACTTCGCCCGTCAAGCTGATGGGAAGCTGTTCGTTTATTTGGACGGCTACTATCAGCCCAAAGGCGATGACGAAGTTCGACGGCTGGTGAAATCGCTGCTGAAGCGCATCAAGCGTGCGGCAGAATGGAGCAGCAAGCTGGCGAACGAGGTCGTCGAATTCATCGCCATCGACGCGCCACCGCTTCGCGAAAAGCCGCACTTGAAATGGCTAAACGTGCGAAACGGGCTGCTCAATGTGGAGACGCGAGAACTCCGCAGGCACACGCCCGAGTATCGTTGCTCCGTCCAAATTCCGGTGAAGTACGATCCGAGCGCGGCATGCCCCAACAACGAAAAGTTCGTGAACGACGTTTTTTCGCCAGACGCCCGGCATCTGGCATGGGAAATCATCGCTTGGCTGATGCTACCCGATATGTCGATCCAAATGTCGGTGCTATTGCTCGGGGAAGGCGAGAACGGCAAGTCGGCGTGGCTACGGCTGATCCGCTCGTTTCTCGGGCGCGCGAACGTCTCGGCGCTTTCCTTGCAAAAAATCGAGAAAGACAAGTTCGCGGCCTATCGGCTCGTGGGCAAGTTGGCGAACATCTGCGCCGACCTGCCGACCGAACACCTGGACGGCGTAAGCACGTTCAAGGGGCTCACCGGCAAATACGAACTGACCGCAGAGAACAAGTTCCAAACGTCATTCGAGTTCGAGCCGTTCGTGAGGCTCGTGTTTTCAGCGAACGACCCGCCACGCGCAAAGTCGGCGAACCATGCGTTCTTTCGGCGCTGGCTCGTGGTTCCATTCGAGGCGGTGATTCCAGACGAAAAGCGAATTGACCGCGACAAACTCGATGCCATGCTCGCCGCGCCAGCGGAACTAAGTGGCGTCTTGAACAAGGCAATTGACGCGCTGCCTGACATTCGCAGAAACGGCGCATTCACGACGCCGGAAAGCTGCCGCGCGGCGCTTAGCCGCTTCCAGCAGAGCACCGACCCGCTCATGGTGTGGCTCGAATCCAACACATTACTCAACGCCAGCGCGTTCGTGGTGAAGACGGAGCTTGTCGAGGCATACAATCGTCACGCTGCGGCGAAGGGCGTGACTCCCGCGACGGCTCACCGAATGACAAAGGCGGTCAAGCTGCTGACGAATGAGGATCACACACAAAAAACGGTCAACGGCCGCGTGGAGTGGGTTTATCAGGGCATCGACATGAATTGCCCGGCGGCAAAAATGGCAGCATAGGCGGTTCACAACTTCACAAGTTTCACAACTTTCTCTCTAGATAAATCACGCGGGTGCGAAGGTGAATACAAGAGAATTATCTAAGGGAAAAGCTGTTAAAGCTGTGAAAGCTGTGAACGGCGAAGCGGTCGAAGGGCTGTCCAGGCTGGCGACTGATCGTCTTGGCGCCAAGGCGGCCGAAGCACTGCGGCAGCTACTCCTGGAGGGAAAGATGACGCTCGGAAGCGAGTTGGAGGGCAGAGCCGCGCGGACTTTCCCGGCGGGAAATCGCGCTCGCCGCATTCAATGCCGCTCGGCCGGAAAGCGCCGCTTGGCAGACGACTTTTAGGAGTGCGTTTGGAGAGCGGCACCTAATTTCAGATTAGGTGCCCAAGTTTTGACCCTTACCACGTAATGACTTATGACGACTGACAGCCAAATGACAGCCAATGAAGAGCCGGCCGAAATTACCGCCCCGGCCGACGACGGCGAACCGATCGCAAGCCCCCTGGAAGACACCGCCGAGCCGGTCACGCCCAACGCGGTCACGGTCAACGAGAGCACGGTCAACCCGGCCACGGCAACGCCTTCCGGCGGCGCCCCGCTGGCGAACCTGAATCATGCGGGCCACATGCTCGCTAGCGACCCAGCCGTTGGGCAGCATCGACTGGCCTTGGGCAAGCTGCCGGCAAGCTTGGCACGTTGCGAGCGTGCAGCCAATGCCTTTCGCCGTGCGCTGGAGGAGGCCGTGGAGCTGGCTCATGGTCGCATCGACTTTGCGGCGGCCTTGGCCATCAACACGGCGGCGCGGTGGGAGCGGCACTCGGCCTTGGCCCTGCGATGGCTACGGGAGCACGGCGAGCGAATGGACGATGCCCAGCGGTTGTCGTACAGCAGGGAAGTCGCGCGGGCGTCCAGCGAACGAGACAGGGCCGTTGCGTCGCTGAAGCTGGGCGCGGCGGCGCGGAACATTTGGGAAGTGGCGAGCGTGCCAGCGGCCTGACGACAAATGGAGGTTGATGATCGTGATTTGCGAGACAAATACCGCCCCAAAAACGGAAAGACAGTCATGTCCGACTTTTGGCGAGATCGTGCAGCGCAAGCTCGATGAGATTTGCCCGTCGCCAGAAAACGACAAGCTCTATCGGCCCGTCGATGCGAGCGACCCGGAAATCATCGCCCTGGCTGACAGCATCCGCGAGATTGGGGTCCGCGAGCCGATCGTCGTCACGCTGGACGGCTGGATTCTTTCGGGGCATCGGCGCTACGCCTCCGCGCGATTGGCGAAGCTGGAGTACGTTCCTTGCCGTATCGAGCCGATGCAAAAATCGGATGATCTTGACCGCTTCATGCAGTTGCTCCGCGAATACAACCGCCAGCGCGAAAAATCATCTGACGAAAAGCTCCGCGAAGAGTTGGTGACGGTGGATCCACACGACGCCTATGAGTCTCTCATCGCGCACCGCCGCAAGTCCGCAGCGATTGCGACGCCGGCGCTAAAGATCGTCGGCCGCAAGACTCGCAAAAGAATCACGGCGGCGAAACAGCCGATGCTGGACGCCATCGAGCGCGTGCTGGAGGAGCGGCGAGACTTCTGGCCGTTGAGCGACCGGCAAATCCATTACGCGCTGCTCAATGACCCGCCGCTGACACACGCGGCGAAATCTGGTTCGCGATACCGCAACGACAAGCGGTGCTACAACAGTTTGACGGAGTTACTGACCCGCGCTCGACTGGCCGGCAAGATTCCGATGAATTGCATTGCGGATGAGACGCGCGGCGTGACGACGTGGACCGTTCATCGTGACGTGCGTGGCTTCATGCGCGATGAACTGGACGGCTTTCTCAAAGGGTATTGGCGAGATTTGCTCCAAAGCCAGCCGAACCATATCGAGATACTGGCTGAAAAAAACACGCTCATTGGAATTATCCTGACTCTATCGGATTGCAGGTGTGTGGTTTCTTAAGCCCATCAGTGAGGTTGACGCCATGAGGTTGTGGAGCCAATGCTCATGGTAGCGTTTGCCGTTGAGTCGATGAGCCGGACTGTCATGGGCGCGTGGCTGGTTGC
>DATKRK010000342.1:0-10692 GCA_035532215.1 Pirellulales bacterium
GCAACCAGCCACGCGCCCATGACAGTCCGGCTCATCGACTCAACGGCAAACGCTACCATGAGCATTGGCTCCACAACCTCATGGCGTCAACCTCACTGATGGGCTTAAGAAACCACACACCTGCAATCCGATAGAGTCAGCGTTTTTCAATGGACGATCGGCTGACGCCCGAATCAAGCTTAGGATCGTCGTCGTCCTGCGGTAGGTAAATGGGCGCAGGCGTCTCCACGGCATCCACCGCCGGCTCGCGGCTAAGCCACGCGGACAAAAGTAAACCGACTAATAGAGATATCAGCGCAAGCGCTGTTTTGCCGCGCAGCGACGCGGCCTCGCTTTTAGAGGGCATTGCCTTGCTCCTGTTCCCAGAGACAAGAGCTTAGTGTCGGCAATCCGTTCGTCGTTACCGTCTGAATTGTGGTTAGACAAAAAACAGGCGCCGCGAGCGTCCGATCAGAAGCGGCGCCGACTGCTGGCCGCATCGTCTTGATTGACGATCGATCGTTTCTCGCCTAGCCTAGGGATGACTTGCATGCCCCATGAGCAATTTCCGAGGAGTCCATCGCCGCGAGTTTCTCCGCATCGGCGGCGCCGGCTTCGCTGGTTTGTCGCTGGCCAACTTGCTGCGCGCCGAGCAATCTGCCGCCGGGCGCCCGGCGCCACGGGCGAAGGCTTTCATCTTCGTCTACTTGGCCGGCGGCCCCAGCCATCATGAGACTTTCGATCCCAAGCCCCTAGCGCCGATGCGCATCCGCGGTCCTTGGGGCGCCATTGCGACCAGAGTTCCCGGAGTCTCGTTCGGCGAGATGCTGCCGCAGCTCGCAGAACGGAATAACCGCTTTGCCCTGCTTCGCGCGCTGAACCATGCCAATAGCCTGCACAATCCGTGGCCGGTAATGACCGGCAACATGCAGCATCGCACGACATTGACCGCGGCGGCGGCGTTCCTCAAACGCGAAGACGATCGCGAACTGCCCGCGTTTATCAACTTGGGACCGAAATTGTCCATCGGCGCGGGCATTCTGGGCGCCAGTCACGAACCGCTGGAGGCGCCCGATCCGAGCCGTGCCGAGCGGTCTTTGGCCGATTTCACTCTGCAGGAGGACGTCGATCCCGACCGACTCGGCCATCGCGAGCGTCTGCTGCGAAGCATCGACCGTCTCCGCCGCCGCGGTTCAGACGCAGGATGAGATGCATCAGCGGGCATTGAACCTGTTGACTTCGAATCGAGTGCGCAGCGCATTTGATCTGGCCCAGGAGCCCGATGAACGACGCGACAGGTTTGGCGCCAACAGCTTCGGGCAATCGTGTCTCCTGGCCCGGCGTCTGATCGAGGCCGGTACGCGCTGCGTCCAGATCAATTGGTACAACCGCGAAGACGGTTTCGCCGTGGGTTGGGACGTTCACGGCGACGACCAGACGGGCCTGGTGCGCATGGAGCAGCAGCTTTGCCCGAGATTCGATCAGGGAATGTCAGCCTTGATCGACGACCTCGACGAGCGGGGAATGCTCGACAGCACGCTGGTCATTGCGACCGGAGAGTTCGGACGCACGCCGCGGATCAGCAAGCTCGGCGGTCGCGATCATTGGCCTTATTGTTTTTCGGCGCTGCTCGCTGGGGGCGGCGTTGCCGGCGGGCGCGTGGTTGGCGCAAGTGATGCCCAGGGCGCCTATCCCGCCGGCCGACCGGCGAGCCCCGCCGACCTGGCTGCGACCGCCTTTCAGCTTCTCGGGGTTAATCCCAACCAGGACGACCGTCTCCGCCCGATGGTCTTCGAAGGACATGCGATTGAAGAACTGTGCGGCTAACCCGGCCTGCATTGCATGTTTTACGCCGCTCGGCGCGGCGGCGATGTGGCTTCTCGCTGCGGCGGAGGTCCATGCCCAGTCGTCCGAGGCGGCCGCGCCGCCTCGACCGCTCTTGATCGCTTTCTCGTCGTTCCGCGATCGGCCGGCATTCGCTTCGCTGTATCTCTACCGCCACGACGGGGTAGGCAAGGGAAGCATCCTTGCGGCGGTCCCCGCGGCGTCCGAACGCGGCGATACCCATCCTTCGCTGAGCGCCGACGGCTCGTTGTGTCTCTACACGTCGAAACAGGTGGGTGGCTTCTCGCCGCAATTGCAGTTTTTCGACGTCTCGCAACGGCAGATCCTGCCCGGTCCTGCGTTGAACGGCGAGTTTGCTGCGAGAACCGATGCCAGCCTGTCTGGCGCGGGCAACCTGCTCGCTTTCTGCGCCTGGGACCGCCCGGGGCAAGCCGGAGGCTGGGACGTGTTGCTCTACGATCGCAACGCGAGCGGTTTCGTCGAGCTGCCCGGCTTGAACTCCGAAGACAACGAGCGCGAAGTCGCGATCAGCGGGGACGGGCGTCTTCTGGCATTCGTCTCGGACCGGCCTGGCTCGCTCGGCTTGTCGGACATTTATTGCTATGACTGCCGCGCGAAGCAGCTTGTCGCGCTGCCCGGCGTCAACTCCCCGCGCCGAGAGCTGAATCCGGCGCTCAGTAACGACTCCCGGCTGCTGGCGTTCGTCTCCGACCGACAGGGCGGCGCCGGGGGAAAGGATATTTATGTCGCCGATCGGCAGACTCGGGAAGTGGTTTCGCCGCCCGGACTCAGCTCGGCCGGGCATGAGCAGACGCCCGCGTTCAGCCCTGACGGGCGCTATCTGGTGTTCGTCTCTGAACGAATCCGAGGCGCCGGCGAGCGTGACATCTACCTCTATGACCGGGCACGCGGCACGCTGCTTGACACGCCTGGGCTGAATTCGTCCGCCGAAGACTTTGATCCGTGCATCGGCTGGGCGCCGCGATGAATGAGCACTCGCAGAGCCATTGTGTGCGTGACGCGTTGGTTTACTTTGCGGCGGGATCGTCCGGCGCGTGGCCAGGCGAGCTGATTCGCCCACTGCCTATACCGTCCCCTCGCGGTTGCGGAGCCGGCACGCCCCTGTTGATGTCACGTCTGCAAGGACGGGTTCACGCGCCCCATCACCACGCCGAACCAATCCGCGAGCTGTTCGGATAGGGCTGCGGCTTTATGTTTGCTGCATCGGCGTCAGAGCAGTTCGCGAATCGGACGGCCGGTATTGACGATGCTCACCGGTCGGCCCGTGGCGTCGTTGAAATGCGTATCGAGCGGGATGCCGAGGGCGTGATAGAGCGTCGCCAGCAGATCGTGGGGCGAGACGGGGCGTTCGGCCACGTTGCCGCCGCGAGGCTCGCTGGCGCCGACGATCCGGCCGCCGTGCAATCCGCCGCCGCCGAGCAGCACCGAAAAGCAGTTCGCCCAATGATCGCGGCCGGCATGGCCGTTGATCAGCGGCGTGCGGCCGAATTCTCCGGCACAGAAAATGACCACGTCGTCGAGCATCCCTCGGGCCTCGAGATCTTCGACCAGGGCGGCGATCGCCGCATCGAGCGGCGGCAGTTGCGCTTCAAGTCCCTTCTCGATGTCGTCGTGGTGGTCCCAATAGCCGGTGTTGATCGTCACGCAAGTCGTCCCCGCCTCGATCAATCGCCGGGCAAGCAGGGCGCTCTGGCCGTAGAGGTGTCGACCATAGCGATCGCGAAGCTGCGGGGTCTCGCGGTTGAGATCGAACGCATCGCGCACTCGGTCGCCCGTGACCATTTCGAGCGCTTGGGCCTTGAAGCTGTTCAGGCCTTCGAGCGTGCCCGAACGGTCGATGTCGCGCCGGAGCGTATCGAACTCGCGCAGCAATCGGGCACGATCTTGCACGCTGCCGAGCGACAGCTCCTTGGGCAATGCCAGATTGGGCACGCGGAAGTCGTTGGCGTTCGGATCGGCGCCCAGCTCGAACGGATTGTACGCGGCGCCAAGATAGACCGCCCCTTGATAGCCAAACGCCTCGGCCTTGGGAATCGCCACGTACGGCGGCATCTGCGATTGACGGGCGCCGCGACAGCGGGCAATAACCGAGCCAAACGACGGCTTCTGGGGCGCGTTGCGCGCCAAGGTGGGGCCGAAATAGCCGGTCTGCATCCAATGCGCCGACGGGGCATGGATGCCGTTTTGATGATTCACGCTCCGCACGATCGAGAGCCGATCCATGAGCGGCGCCTGTCGCGGAAACCGCTCGCTGATTTGCACTCCGGGCGCGGAGGTCGCGATCGGGGCGTAAGGCCCGCGGAACTCGGCCGGCGCCTCGGGCTTCATGTCGTAGGTGTCTTGTTGGCTCATGCCGCCATGCGTCCAGAAGACAATCAGCGACTTGTTGCCGGCCGTCGGCGGCGAAGCCGAATCGGCGGCAAGATTCCGCGCTCGCAAGACGTCGAACAAAGAGAGTCCCAGCGCCGAGGCGCCCAGCTCCAGGACGCGGCGTCGCTTGCAGATGACGTTGAGCATGCCGATCGCATTCCTTTAATGATTGAACAAGAACTCGTTCGTGGCCACGAGCGACCACAAGAGCGACGCATACGCCTCTTTGCGATTCGCTTGCGACTCCAGGAACGTCACGGCGACGGCGCGTTCTTTGTCGCGCGGCGACCGGCCGAAGACGCGGAGGAAAACGGCGTTCACGTTTTCGGCGTGCGGACGGCCGCCATCCGCCAGGCGGGCCACGTACCCATGCTCGGAGGTCAATTTCGCCTGCAACTCGTTCGAGTTCACCAGTTCCAGCGTCTGGCCCAGGGCGGGCGAGTCGATCCGCTCGCACTCGCAGGCCGAGTTTCGCGCCGGGCGGCCGAAGACGTCGAGAAAATGGCTCGGCGCCGCTTCGTCCGGCAAATCGATGGCGCGGGTTCCCGGCGGAAAGTCTCCGGCCGTCGCGCGAAACTTCGTCGGCGCTTCGAGAACCTGTCCGAGCGAGTCGAGCAGCACCTCGGCGGCAAGACGGCGCGGATAATAACGAGCATAACTCTGCACGTCGTCGCGATTGACGTCGTTCGGCGTCGAACTGAGCGAATAAGCCGCCGAATTGCAGATCACGCGGATCAAGTGCTTGACGTCGTATCCGTGTTCGACAAAATCGCGGGCCAGAGCGTCGAGCAACTCGGGATTGCTCGGCGGATTGGTGCTCCGCGCGTCGTCGATCGGTTGAATGATGCCGCGGCCAAAGAAATGGCCCCACATGCGGTTGGCCATCGTGCGAGCAAAGTAGGGGTTGTCGGGCGAGGCCATCCAACGGGCCAGGCTGCGGCGCGGATCGTCGTAGCGGCTGAGCTTGAACGCATCGCCTCCCGGCGGTCGCGGCGCCATCCGTTCGCCCGTGCGGGGATGCACGACCTCGCCCTCGTCGGCAAGGTAGATCGTCTCGCCGGTGGGGACCTCGGCGTCGGCGAAACCGCCCTTGCGGCCGACCCGGGCGAAAACCGCCGCGAGCTGATAGTAGTCGGCCTGGCTCCAACGTTCCGCCGGATGATGGTGGCACTGGGCGCACTGAATGCGGATGCCGAGAAACGCTTGCGCCACCGACTCGACGTAGTCGGCCTTCGTTCGCACGGTGCGATACCAGACCGTGGGCGGGTTGGTCTCCTGGCTTCCCGAGGCCGTCAAGATCGAGGCCACGAAGCGGTCGTAGGGGACGTTGGCCGCCAGGTTGTCGCGAATCCAGCCGGCGAACAGCGTCGTGCCCGACCGTTGATAGCGGGTGCTGTAACCGAGGCCGCGATTGCGGAGAATATCGGCCCACTTCAGGGCGAAATAGCTGGCATACTCGGGCCGATCGAGCAGCCGGTCGATCAGCCGAGCGCGTTTGTCGGCGCCGGGATCGTTCACATAGTCGGCTACCTCGGCGGAGGTCGGCAGCGTACCGCAAATATCGAGCGAGGCCCGGCGGATGAACTCATGATCTTCGGCCGGCGGCGACGGCGTGATTCCCAATCGCTTCCATTGCGCGACGAGATGCCGGTCGACGAAAGAGCGGGCGACGTTTCGTTCCCAAGCGGCGAGTTGCGCCTGTACGTCGGACGCTTGCTGCGAGTGCGGAATCAGGCCGTAGAAAACCGCAATCTGCTCGGCGAACCGGACCATGACGGCAAACGAGCCGCTGCGTTCGCCGATCTGCACGGCGCCGCTTTCGTTCACTTCGGCCAACTCGGGCTCATTGGAAAGGTAAATGGCCCGACGGGTCACATCGCGGGCCGAGCCATCGGAGAAATAAGCGGTCACTTGCAGCGGCTGCGGCCGATGCCGCGAATCGAACACATGGCGCTCGGGCGTCACGGTGATTCGCGCCAGCTTGGGTTCGTCGGCTCGACTGGGCTGCGCGCCCTGCTCGATCCAGGCGAGCAACGTCCGATAGTCATCGGAAGCTTCGCGCAGTCTCGCTCCGCCGCCGTGGGCGAGAGTGCCGGTTGCTTTCAACAACAGCAGCGAATGAGCCGGACTCGCTGGAAACAAGCGCCGACCGCGCGACTCGCGCACGATCGCATCGTAATCCAACTCCGGCTCGAAGCCGAGCAGCGATAACTTGAAGCCGTTCTGGCCAGTGGCTTTGCCGTGACAACCGCCGCCGTTGCAGCCGAGCTTGGTGAGCAGCGGAATCACGTCGCTCTGAAACGACACGGCCGGCGCGGGGCTCTGGGCGGCAGCCGCTCCCGCGGCCAAGCTCTTTTCGCCTCCGGCGCTGTCGCTTTCAGCGCCTCGGGCAGCGACGCCGACGACGAACAGGCTCGCCAGCGTCAGGCTCGCAATCGTCGCTCGTCGGCCGGTGCGTCGGCGAATCATTCGACAATCTCCAATTCGACGGGCCGGCTCGCTCGATAAATCGGCTGATCCTCGACCGTCCCGACCGCCTCGAGGCGCAATAGCGCGTGCCGACCCAGCGGAGCATTGTCGGTGGCGATCACCTGCAGCGAGCCTGAGTCGCTTTGTCCGGTGAGCGTCACGCCGCGCGCCCGCAGTCCTACGACGCCGCCCGGCGCCGTGAGTTCGGTATGCACCTTGCCGATGAAACCGTTGACGCGCTCGGCCGTGAACTGCAATTGGATAATCTTACCGCGCGCGATCTTCTTGGGCGATGCCGAATCGACTTCGAGGATGATCCGGGCGGGCTTGACTTCGATCGTGATCGGGTTGCTGACGACGGTCAGTTTGGTCTTGGCCGGCTTCGCCAGAGGATTGGTCGCGACGACGACTTCGAACTCGGCTTGAATCGCGAACGTGTACGGTCCCGGCGGCAGCGAGGCGGGCCAAAAGAAGCTCATCCAACTCTTGGACGTCTCGGGGGGCAGAACGGCCGGCGCCAGATCGACGCCCTGCGGCAAACCGACACAGGAGAGATGCACCGGCGACGCAACGCCGCCGCTTCGCGCGTCCAAGGCGAGTTGCACGTCGAGCGAACTGAGCTGATCGATCGAGGCGTTCTTCGGCGTCGCCGTGAGCAGCAGAGGCGCTTCAACGCTCGTGGCCAAAGCGACCTCTTGCGTTACGCGCCCCGACGGCAGCGGTTGGCCGGGCCAGATCATCGCGCCGCCGCAAGCGCGACGATCGATCGTTACCCCGGCTTGCTCGGCATGTCCGATGACGTTCACGGCGCCGGCGAATGTCGTGCTCTCGCTCGCGGCCGTGACCACGAGCGGAGCGCGCTCCTGGCCCGGTCCGATCCAAGCGTCAGGACAGTCCATTCCCGCCGGCAAGTTTTCGGCCGTCACGCGGATAGGCCCGGTCATGCCGCGGCGACGCAGGGCGAGCACTTCCACCAACTCGCGGCCGCCGCGGGGGACGTTCCAGGCCGCGGGCTGATCGGTGCGGCGCGACACGACCGCCAGTTGAAAGTCGGGCTCTTCTCGCCGGACGCTCAGACGATAGATCCGTCGCGGGTCGCGCTGCGCTTCGCCGATCAGGTTTCGCGCGAGTACCAGATAGCGGCCGTCGGCCGGCGCGACCCAGCGTCCTGCAGGGTCGGCGTGTGCGGTCGAGAAGCGATATCCGCCGAGATTGTCGACCTGGTCCGAGAACTTTGCCAGTTCGCGATCGCCAGCCGGGTCGAGCACGCTCAATTCGAGATCGACCGGCGAGCCGATGCGATCGCCCAACGCCTCGAACCACAGCACCTCGCCGCGCTTGGCGTAGAGCGCGTACCAATGCTGCTCGCCGAGTTCCGCGATTTGAGCGCTCACTTCGCAGGGCGCCGCCAATTGCAGGGCCCGCTCGGCGCGATCGTGTCCCGCGATGTTCTCGATCACCGGCACGTCGGTCACGCCGATCGCAAGGGGCAGGTGACCGGCAGGGTAATAATACGCAAACGATTCGGCGGCGATCTGAGACGGCCGCCGCGGCAAGGGGATGAAGGCCCCGGTTTCGCTCGGCGGGGTGACATCGACCTCGACGACGTCAAAATCGGCTACGTCAAAATCAGCGGCCGACGACGACTGGCTCGGCGGCAAGTTGCGGCCAAACAACTTGACGCGAGTCGTTCGGCCTCGCGCGACGACGCACGGCAAGACGAATTCCGGGCGAGCGAGCGTATCGAAATCGAGTCGATAGAAGTGGGCGTTGCCGCCGAGATAGCTGAGATCGAACAGCCGCACGTCGTACCAACCGTCGGCCGGAACGCGAAAATCAACCAGCGGATCGAGGCCCGAATGCCCGCGACTCACCGCCAGGCGCCGTCCCTGGGCGTCGAAGAGTTCGATTACGCCGCGGAGTTGCGAATCGATGCGTTCGGCCCAACACTCGATGACGACTCGCTGGCCGGCCTTGGCCGCGAAGCGAAAGCAGTCGACGTCGCCGGGCTTTTCGATCTTCCCGTTGACAACCGAGTTCAACTCGACCGACGTCGGGGTCTCGAACGTGTCATTCGAATCGCCTTCGTGCTGTTCGGCGAGCCGGCCGACCATGAAGGCGCGAGGGTTGCTCACGCCACCATCCGTAACGGCCCGCAAATCATAAATACCCGGCGGCGTTGTGGCCGCGATGGAAACGTCGAACCGGTTTCCCTCGATCTTCTTGGCGGCGAAGCCGGGGGCCGTCAATCGCAGCAATCGCAGTCCTTCGAGGGTCGTGCCTTCGAGAGTCACGGCGACGGTCGTTCCCGCCTGAGCGCCTGCTGGAGAGACGGCTTGAAGCACCGGGTTGGGCGTCTCTGCGTGCAACGCAGGAATCCTGCCCAGGCTGAATGCCAACACGGCGCAGAACATGGCGTTGGAATGCAGAATCAATCGCATGACACGACGGAGCGGGGTAAACGATGCGGGCGGGGGGCAATCAGGATCGACTCGATCCGCGGGGCGGCCTGCGCCCATCAACGGATATTGATGAATGCGATTATAACCGCTCGTTGGCGACGGGGGGGAATACTTTGCAATTGCACCCAGGCTGTTGCCCCCGTGAGTCATCAACCGTGTGCGAGGCAGTCACGCTCGGGGGCCCCCGCGCCGAGTTCGCTCGTCGCGTCTGCTTCAATAGCGAGCCGCGTCAAGCGCTCTGGAGCTTGTAGAAATGCGCGGCGGCCGATGCCGCCGACGCGTGCAAGTTTCGGTTCCCACAATATTTCCCATAATCAATATGGCCGCAGCCGCCTCGCCGCACAGCGGCCACAGGTTCGGAATTGGCAGGCGGGTTCGATTGCGGCTCGTTCAGCGGCGGTCTCTCACAGCGGCGGGCAGTTCAGGGCGGAACCCGGATGTTAGCCGCGACAAACGCCCGTGCCAACCCGGCCGCAGTTCGTGTCCCGCGGACGCGGGATGAGGAATCTTGTCCGAAAGTCGCAGTACAGAAAATCGCGGTACAGAAGAACCCCGCGGCGACCGCCCAGCAAGCCAGCGGCGCCGTTCCGCCGCCAGCAAAACCGGCTGCGTAGGTTATGCTTCAGCATAACGCGGCGGCGGAGCCGCAAGCGAAAGTAGTAGGCATACTCCGTATGCCGTAACCGGCGCTATGGTTGGGCGCCACTGCAGCACCGGCGACGGCACACAGGAGTGTGCCTGCTACATTGTGGCAAGCAGCGGCCGACGGCGTTCCCTGACGCACTGTGTTTTTCGCGTCAAACCTTGCCGTCGCGGCAAGGTTCGCGAACTTAATGAGGTAACCGAAATCCGTTTCCCCGCGTTCTCGCCCGTTCTCGCTGCGCCGAGCGCGGCCACCGTGAAGAGCATCCGCTGAGGGCTGAATCACCGATCAGTGCAAAGGATATGCTGAAGCATAACCTACGAGGCTTTGGAAACGGCTTCGTCGGGTTCATTCAACTTCGTTCTCATGGTATGCTGTTCGCAGCCAAGCTGCCACACTCGGCGAGCACGAGATGCTCCACGACGAGAGCCGCCGCGTCGCGAAGCAGGCCCGTTCCGCCGGGCTTCACGTCCAGCTCGAAGTCTGGCCCGGCATGTTCCACGTCTTCCAATCCCACGAGCCCCTGCTGCCCGAGGCGCGGCAGGCATTCGAGCACATCGCCGAGTTCGTGCGCGAGCAGTTGGCCAAGTCATAGCCTACGGGCCGGATCGGAAAATGAAAATGGACCCATCCCCTGGTATGTCCCCGAAAAAATCCTGCTCAAAGCGTGACTTATGGTGCAATCGCCCTGGGCGTAGACCGCAGAGATGACGGATTCGGTTCAGGCGAATTGAATTACGCGAACCGTGTTCCGGCGGTGGCCCAGGGCCAGCGCTCACTAACTCTTTGTGCCGGTAAGGACTTGTGTCATGAAGTCAAAATCCCAGCCGCAGCTTCGGCGCTTCATGGCGATGCTTTCAGTGCCAGTATGCTGCTTAAGCAGCGATAATGTGAATCGATTCA
>DATKRK010000343.1:0-31550 GCA_035532215.1 Pirellulales bacterium
GTCGCCGACTCATCGCCGCGTTCCGTCTCCTGGCCATTCCCTAAACACCGTGAAACATCCGCCATGAAGCACCCGCCGCAAGGCGAAACAATCACCCTTGACTGGTCCAACCATATCGGGAACGCCCTCCGTGGCGTTCCGGGAACTCCGTAAGCATCGAGGATTAAATAACCTCCTAATTCAAAAGACGGGTGCCTGGCGGCTGAGCCTAGGCGAAGCCCCAGCTCGCTGGGGCATCGCTTCGCTCTGCCGCCAGGCACCCCGCTCCAGTATAGGGAATTTATTTAATCCTCGGTGCTAACCGCGTCGATTCGCGCTTCCCGGAACGCCACGGAGGGCGTTCCCTACAGGTATTGCACCGAACATCCACTTACGCCCAATTGAGATTCCGCCTTGGGGCGCGCCATGCGACGGCGGGCCGTGGTCAGTTTATCCCTCCTGCGATTGCTTGCAACGGTTTGCTATGTCCCGCCGCGTTGCTTTCCTGGTTTGGATGCTCGCCATCGGCGCCGAAACGGCCGTTGCCGCGCCGCCCGAAGGCGCGGCGAGCTTGCGCTAGCCGGCATCGGCCGAAGAAACCGCGTTTTTCGAAAACCGCGTGCGGCCGCTCTTGGCCAAGCATTGCTGGAACTGTCACGGGGCGAAAAAGCAAGAGGCCTCGCTACGGCTCGATTCGGCCGAGTTCATCGTTCGCGGCAGCGATAATGGGGCCGTGGTCGTCGCCGGCGAGCCCGACCAAAGCCCGCTCGTCGCCGCGGTGCTTTACGAGGGCGACGTCCGAATGCCGCCCGCGGGCCGCTTGCCGCAGGCGGAAATCGAAGCGTTCGTGACTTGGGTCAAAAGCGGGGCGCCCTGGCCGGCCGAGCCGCACGTCCCACAGGCGAAAGGCCCGCGGCAAGCCGATCCGCAATCGCTCTGGTCGCTCAAGCCGGTGGTCGAGCCGCCGCTGCCGGCGGTGGCCGATCGCGCGTGGCCGCTGACGGCGATCGATTACTTCGTGCTGGAAAAACTCGCAGCCCGCGGCCTGACGCCGGCGCCGCCGGCCGACAAGTGCACGCTCGTTCGCCGGGCCACGTTCGATCTGACCGGCCTGCCGCCGACGCCCGCCGAAGTGAACGAATTTCTGGCCGACGACAGCGACGGCGCCTACGCAAGGCTTGTCGAACGGTTGCTCGCCTCGCCCCACTATGGCGAGCGTTGGGGACGGCACTGGCTCGACGTGGTGCGCTACGCCGACACGGCGGGCGAAACGGCCGACTACCCGGTGCCCGAGGCGTACCGCTATCGCGACTATGTGATCCGCGCGTTCAACGCCGACAAGCCTTACGACGAGTTTCTCCGCGAGCAGATCGCCGGCGACGTGTTCGCCGCCGAGATGCTCGCCGGCGGTCCGCTCGAAGGATCGCAGGCTCACGAGCGATACGCCGAGCGATTGACGGCGACTGGCTACCTGGCGATTTCGCGGCGTTTCGGATTCGACCCGCAAAACTACCACCATCTGACCTTGGCCGACACGATCGATACGCTCGGCCGGTCGGTGCTCGGGTTGTCGCTCGGCTGCGCTCGTTGCCATGACCACAAATACGATCCGGTGTCGATGGGCGACTATTATGCGATTTACGGCATCTTCGACAGCGCGCGGTTTCCGTTCCCCGGTTCCGAAGAGCAGAAGCGGCCGCACGACTTCGTGCCGGAGTTGCCGCCCGGCGAAGTCGAGGCGCTCGTCAAGCCGCACCAGCAGCGTCTGGCGGAATTGAAGGCCGAAGTCGAGCGGCTCGAACCCGAGCGGGCCAAGGCCGAGGCGGAACTGCAAGCGCTGGTCGGCGCCGACGGCGATTTCGAAAGCCAGTTCGCCGACGCTCCGCCCGGCAAACCGTGGGGCATGCAGAGCGGGGCGAAGATGTCGGACGCGGCGCAAAGCCCCTATGCAAACTGCTATCCGCCCGGCAAGCAAGGCGTGAGCTTCCCCAGCGAAGCGGGCAACACCTACGTGGCCCAGACGTTGGCGGCGCCGCGCACGCCGAAGACGCACGACGTCGTCTATTTCAACATCGACTTCCGCAACATCGTTTCGCCCGCCGGCGGCGACGGCTCGTATCGCTTCTACCTGGGGCACGGACCAGGGGCGTCAGCCGCGGTCGAACTGTTCGCAAGTCGTGACGCGTTTGCGGTTCGCAACGGCAACGGCCACGAAGTGATTCGACCGCTCGTTGAAAAGAGGTGGTACAACGTGCAGCTTGCCGTCGATCTCGACGCCAAAACTTACTCGGGCAGCGTGGGCACGCCCGAAGAGTCGGTGCGCTTTTCCGGCAAGGCCTTCGCACCCAACTGGGACGGCGTGCTCGATACGTTCTTTGTCGACGGCTACGGCCACTTGCCCGGCGTCAAGCCGGCGCACGAGGTGGACAACATGGCGCTGCGCGACGAGCCGATCGCCGAGTTGGCGGCTGGCGGCCAGGCGAGCCCCGAGCTTACGCCGCGCGACGAGGCGAGCCAGCGGCGAATTGGCGAGCTGAAGGCCGCGATCGACGCGGCAGCCCGGGCCGCTCGCGAGCGCGACGCCTGGGCGGCGCAAGCCCCGGTAATTCGCACGCTGTATGCGATGGCCGAAGGGGCGCCGCACAACGCAAAAATCCAGAAGCGGGGCGAGCCGTTGCAGCCCGGCGCCGAGGCGCCGCGCGGCTTTCTGGCCATCCTGGGCGGCGATCGCTTGCCCGAGGGCGCCGCCGGCAGCGGCCGGCGCGAACTGGCCGAGTGGCTCTCGCGCCCGACGAATCCGCTCGCCCCCCGCGTGATGGTCAACCGCATCTGGCAGCAGCATTTCGGCCGGGGAATCGTGCCGACGCCCAGCGATTTCGGCGCTCGCGGCCAACCGCCCAGCCATCCGCAATTGCTCGATTATCTGGCGGCAAGGTTCATGGCCGAAGGCTGGTCGATCAAGGCCGTACACCGTGCGATCATGCTCTCGCGGACGTATCAACTGTCGAGCGCCATCGCCGCGGGCCAGGCCGAACTCGATCCGCCGAACGAATTACTAGGCCGCTTTCCGCGGCGCCGGCTCGATGCCGAGTCGATTCGCGACAGCGTGCTCGCGGTTTGCGGCGGGCTCGACCGCAGCCCCGGCGGGCCGCACCCGTTTCCGGCAGTCGGCAGTTGGGGCTTCACGCAGCATGCGCCGTTCAAGGCCGTGTACGAAACGAACCATCGCAGCGCGTACCTGATGATGCAGCGGATCGCCCGGCATCCGTTTCTGGCGCTGTTCGACGGGCCGGATCCGAATTCGAGCACGGCCGAACGTTCGCTGACCACGACGCCGACGCAGGCGCTGTTCATGCTGAACGACCCGCTCGTACACGCTCAGGCCGACCGGCTCGCCCGCAAGCTGCTGGCTGAAACGGGCGACGACGCGGGGCGGATCGACGCAGCGCACCAATTGCTCTTCGGCCGGCCGGCGAGCGAAGCGGAGCAGCAAGCCTCGCGGCAATGGTTGAGCCGCTATCTCGGCCAAATCGGCGGCGCCGCGCCGGAGGGCGAACGCTTGATTGCGGCTTGGGCCGGATACGTGCGAACGCTCTTGGCCAGCAACGAATTCATTTACGTGGATTGAGAGGATGCCGATGATGAATCCATCGCGCTCGAATGACGATCGAGACGCAGGCGGCTGCGATTGCGGCTCTTCATCGTTTTCGCGCCGGCAATGGTTGCAAGGCGCCGGCGCGCTGCTCTGGGCGGGCGTGTTGGCCGATGTGGCCGCCGCGAGCGAGACGCCGGCGCCGGCCGATTCATTATTGCCGCGGCCGGCGCACTTTGCCCCGCGGGCCAAGCGGGCGATCATGCTCTACATGACCGGCGGCGTCTCGCACGTCGAATCGTTCGACCCCAAGCCCAAGCTGTTCGCCGACCACAACAAGACCGTCACGATCAACGAATGGCAGGGCCGCCCCGGCGAGTTCAAGCGTTATCTCAAGCAGCCGCATTGGAAGTTTTCGCCGCACGGCCAGAGCGGCCTGGAGGTTAGCGAGCTGTTTCCGCGCGTGGCCGAGTGCGTCGACGATTTGTGCGTGATCCGTTCGCTCAAGTCGGATCATACGAACCATTACGAGGCGACGCTCGGGCTACACACCGGCAGCTTCAATTTCGCCCGGCCGAGCATCGGCTCGTGGGTCAGTTACGGGCTGGGGACCGAGAATCAGAACCTGCCGTCGTTCGTGGTCATCGCGCCGCACTCGCCGTACGCCGGCGCGCAGACCTGGGCCTCCGACTTTCTGCCCGGCTGCCACCAGGCCACGCACGTCACGCCGGGGCCGGAGCCGATCGCCAACATCCGGCGCCTCAGCCCTTCGGCCGAACTGCAATCGCTGGAGCTGGAGTTGCTCGCCGCGCGAAACGGCGAGCATCTGCGGCAGCGCGGCGCCGACGCGGCCCTGGCCGCGCGCATCCAGTCGTTCGAGACGGCGTTCGGCATGCAGATGGAGGCGCCCGAGGCCTTCGATCTGTCGCGCGAGACCGACGCTACATTGGCCATGTACGGTTTGGAACGCGGCAGCACGAGCGGCTTCGCCTGGCAGTGTCTGGCGGCGCGGCGCCTGGCCGAGCGGGGCGTGCGGTTCATCGAATTGATCGATGTCGGCTCGTCGAACAATTGGGACGCCCACGGCGACATGGAGACGCACCGCCCGCTGGCCAAGAACGTCGACCAGGCCATCGCCGGCTTGCTGACCGATCTAAAGCTGCGCGGCATGCTCGACGACACGCTCGTGGTCTGGACCACCGAATTCGGCCGCACGCCCTACAACGCCGAGCCGAACCACAAGGGTCGCGAGCACCATCACTGGGCGTTCTCGTCATGGCTGGCCGGCGGCGGCGTGCAGCCCGGCATCGCCTACGGCGCCACCGACGAGTACGGCATCCACGTCGCCGACCGCCCGGTCCACTTGCACGATTTCCACGCCACGATCTTGCACCTGTTGGGCCTCGACCACGAGCGGCTCACTTTCCGCTACGCGGGCCGCGATTACCGATTGACCGACGTACACGGGAATGTGGTGCGCGAGATTTTGGCGTGAGACGCGTTCGCGCCTGCGGCTTCAAGCGGCTTGGGTGTTGAGGGCGCCCGAAGCGTAGAGCCGCCGGGCCGCTTCCTCGACGTGAAACAGCAGCCACTCGCTGCGCGCGTAAACGGCGTGCCCGGCCAGATGCTGGGACAGCTCGCCGGCGGGCGGACCGTAATCGACCAGCAGCGTCATGCCCGTTTCTGCGGCTCGCATGCCCAGCTTGAGCCGTTCGACCAGCGAGCCGGACGGGAGATCGCACTGGAACAAAGCTTCCAGTTTGCGATCGGCCAGCCTCGCTCTCCAGGCCGTGCGGCTGGGCGGAGTGTCGGAGCCTGCGATGCCGAGCTGTTGCAAGTAGTCGCCGCCGGCGGCTTGCAGCACGTCGGCTAGCGTCGGCGGAAACAGCGTGCGATGCGGCGGCAGTCCGTCGAGCGGTCGATGGTTGACGAAGTGCAGCAAGGCGTCGCCGCCGCGCAGGCGCCAGCCGTAGCGGATCGGCGTGCCGAAGGTGACGAAATCGAGCGGCCGTTCGGCCAGCGTTTGCGGCAAGTCGACCAGCAGGCGATGCACGCGCTGCCAGATCGGCACGTCGACCACGCCGGTCATGGGGAAGCGATAGTAGATCGCCGCCGCCGCAAAAAATTGTTCGACCGCCTGCGGGTCGCCGGCCAGCAGGTTGCTCGCCAGCGCGAAAGCGTTGCCGGCGTGCCCGTGCCCCCAGAGCAGCACTCGCTTTTGCGGCGGCAATTCAAGGGCGGCCAATTCATCGATCAGCCGCACGGCCGCATCAGCCCGGCCCAGGTGATGGTTCTCGCACGACCAATCGAGCATTCGCACCGGAATCGGCTCGCCGCCGGCAGCCAGCAGCGTTTCGAGCGCGTCGGCGTAGCGAGCCGTAAAACGGCCCGGGTCGCCGGCCGCAGGGTCGAACATCTGTCGCACGAGTTGAGCGATGGCCGGGCGGCCTTCAGGATATTGGCGCGCCAATTCGGCCAACGCGTCGACGGTATCGAGCGCGGCGAACGTGCCTTGCACAACGTAGATCGCGCCCACGTCGGCGGCCCGCAAGACCTCGCCCGCACGACGAAGGCGGAACCGCGTCTCGCCGGAACCGAGCGCCGGGCCAGGCGTCGGCCTTAACCGGATGCAGGCCGAAGTCGGGGGGCCGTCGGTATAGACTTGGTGCCGAAAACGGCTGTCCCTCGGTGCGGGCTGCTCCTCAAAGCATGCCGCATGCCGAGGGCCCAATCGAGCGCGCTCAAAGCCGATTTTCATGGCCTGATCCTTTCGCTCACCGTGTATCGGCCCGAAACCGGGGCAAGTTTAAGGATTATCGCGTCAGCATCGACAATTGGCGAAGTTTGGCGGCTTCCGACGGGATCCGGCCACGGATGAAACCCAGCGCGGCCTTCGGCCGCAACCAATTGAGCCACGGATGAAACACGGATAAAACACGGATGAAATGCAGAATGAGGCTCTTGCGCAGAATCTATGAGTGGTTTTATCGCTGGTTAGCAGGGTTGGGGTTGCGTTTTCCAAGGCATTGCCGGGCAAATAAACGCGGCGTTGGTAAGTGAGACGCCGGTGAGGAGCCGAATTGGAAAACATCATGTCCGATCCGTGTTCGATCCGTGTTTCATCCGTGGCTTGCCCCCGGCCAACTCGCCCCATAAATCTTCGCGAGACGCGGAGAAATAGAACGTTTGTAGTACGGATCGAGCACGGATAAGAAATCAAAAACTATGCGTCTGAACTTCACTTTCGTCCAGCCGAAGGTGAAAACCCATGTGGTTTTATCCGTGTTGCATCCGTGTTTCATCCGTGACTCGCTCCGCCCGCTTTCCCCCTTGCGGGCCCGCTGCAATCGAAGAAAATGCTGGCAACGACGGGCCGGGCGAGCCAAGATAGAGGCGACACGCAAGGCGCCGACCGTTTTTTTACCGAGATTGACCCGCACGATGACTGAATCACTTTCGAGACGCGAAGCGATGACCAAGGCAGGAATCACGGCGGCGACGGCGCTGGGGGCGGCAACGACTCTTGGGGCTGCGACGCTCGCCGCCGCGACCGAGGCCCAGGCCGCTGCTGATCGGCCGGCCGACGAGCCGTTCGGCTATTGCTTCAACACCAGCACGATCCGCGAGCAGAAGCTGGGCTTGGAGAAGGTCGTCGAGATCGCGGCCCAGGCCGGTTATCAGGGCATCGAGCCGTGGATCAACGAGATCGACGAGTACGTCAAACAGGGCGGCTCGCTCAAGGAGATGGCCAAGAAAATCGCCGATCTCGGGCTCTCGGTCGAAAGCGCGATCGGCTTCGCCCGCTGGATCGTCGACGACGAGACCGAGCGGGCCGCGGGGCTGGAAGAGGCCAAGCGCACGATGGACCTGGTCGCCCAGTTGGGCGGCACGCGCATCGCCGCGCCGCCCGCCGGCGCCACCGACAAGCCGCCGCTCGATCTGCTCGCCGCCGCCGAGCGCTACGGCAAGCTGCTGGAGCTCGGCGCCTCGCTCGGCGTCACGCCGCAACTCGAAGTCTGGGGGTTTTCGAAGAATCTCAGCCGGCTGGGCGAAACGGTGTTCGTGGCCATCGAGAGCGGCCGTTCGGAGGCCTGCCTGCTGTTGGACGTCTATCATCTTTATAAGGGCGGCTCCGGCTTCAGCGGGCTGAAGCTGTTGGGCGGCGCCGGCATGCACGTGTTCCACGTCAACGACTATCCGGCCGAGCCGCCGCGCGACAAGATCTCCGACGCCGAACGCGTCTATCCTGGCGACGGCGTGGCGCCCCTTTCGCAAATCTTCCGCGACTTGCGCGACGCCGGCTTCCGCGGCATGCTCTCGCTGGAACTCTTCAATCGGACCTATTGGAAGCAGGATCCGCTCACGGTAGCTCGCACGGGCCTGGAAAAGACCCGGGCGGCGGTCCGCAAAGGGCTGAGTTCGAAGGGATAAAGGCTGAAGGGCCAAGCAAGGCGTCGGCGTGGAACTCCAGGGTGACGGGCCTCGGGCGGCTGCCGCCGTCCGGGGCCTTGGCGTTGAGGGACGCCTGCATGACGAATTGACGCATTGCCGGCTGCGGCAGGCCGTTGTCAGCCCGCGGGGCGGGTGCTACGATTCCCATCATGCGCAAGGGCATTGGCGTTTCTCCGGGCGTGGCGGTGGGCAAAGCGTATTGCATTCACGAAGTCTTCGTGAAGCCCGACGGCAAGAGACTCAACGGCAATGAGGTCGCCGCCGAATTGACGCGCTTTGAGCGAGCCCTCAAAAAAACGTCGGCCGAACTGCGGTCTCTCGCGCGCAAAGTATCGAGCCAGGTCGGATCGCAGCAGGCCGAAGTCTTCCGCGCGCACCAGGCGATCGTTCGCGATCCGGCGTTCGGCACGAAGATCCGCAATTGGATCGGCGAAGAACGCCAGCCGGCCGAGGCGGCGCTGCACCAGGTGCTCAACGACTATTCGTCGCTGTTCGCCCGGACCAAGGACGCGTATCTCAAAGATCGATTGAACGACGTTCGCGAAGTGATCCTGCGGCTGAGCCAGCATCTTTCGCCGATGCTCTCGACCGAGGCGCCCGTCGATGGCCCGATCGTGCTGGTGGCTCAGGAACTGTTGCCTTCGCAGGTTTCGGTGATCGGCCGCCGCGAGTTGGCGGGCATCGTCACCCAAGGCGGCGGCGCCACCAGCCACGCCGCCATCCTCGCGCGAAGCCGCGGCATTCCGGCCGTGGCGGGCGTGGCCGGCATGCTGAAGCAGGTGAAAAACGGCGACACCGTCGTGGTCGACGGCCGCGACGGACACGTAATCGTGAATCCCGATGCCGAAACCGAGAGCGCTTATCGCAAGCTGCAACGCGAGTTCTTCGACCTGAAGGATTCGCTGGCCGAAAATCGCGACCAACCGGCCGTGACCGCCGACGGTCAGCCGGTCGAACTGCTGGCCAACATCAACGGCCTGGAAGACGCTCGCGCGGCCGTTGCGATGGGCGCCGCGGGCGTGGGCTTGTTTCGCACCGAGTATCTGTTTCTGGCGCACCCCAGCGTGCCCGACGAGGAAGAACAGTTCGAAGCCTATCGCCAGATCGTCGCCGCCAGTCCGCCGGGGCAAGTCACGATCCGCACGCTCGATCTCGGCGGCGACAAGACGATTCCCTACTTGGGACGCGAGCGCGAGGCCAACCCGTTCATGGGCTGGCGCTCGATCCGCTTGTCGTTCGAGCACCCCGGCTTCTTCATGACCCAGATCAGCGCCATCTTGCGCGCCGCCGCCGACCAGCGCGACCGGCGCCAGGTGCGGATGATGTTTCCGATGATCGCCACGCTGGAAGAAATTCGCCGCGTCCGCTCGATGGTCCACCGCGCGCGGCGCCGGCTGGAGGCCGCGGGCTGCGAGGTCGGCGACGTGCCGATCGGCTTGATGCTCGAAGTGCCGGCCGCCGCGATCTCGATCCGTTCGCTGCTCAAGGTGGTCGATTTCGTCTCGATCGGCTCCAACGATCTGGTGCAGTACCTGATGGCCGCCGATCGCGACAACCCGAAGGTGAGTCATCTTTGCCAGCCCTTAAGCCCGGCAGTGCTGCGGCTGCTGGCCAAGGTGATCGAGGCATGCGGCGAGGCCAAGAAACCGGTGACGCTGTGCGGCGAAATGGCCGGCCAGCCGCGGGCTTTCGTGCTGCTGTATGCGATGGGCCTGCGCAGTTTCAGCATGAGCCCGGCCTTCATTCCGATGATCAAGGAACTGGCCAGCCACCTGACCGCCGAGCGCACCGACAGGATTTACCGCCATGCGATGAAGCTGAAGAGCACGGCCCAGGTGCTGCACTACATGAGCCAGCAGCTCGATCAACTGGCGCCGAATTTGAAGCTGATGAATTCGGCATGAGCCGGCGACGGATAAGCTCGGCACGATTTCATTCATTCCAAACTTGCATTTCAGGCGCCGGCGTCTGAAAATGCCGAGCGGTTTCCTTTCATTTCCTTTTTCTTGAATTCTCCGATGAATCCCTCTCGAACCGTCGCCATCGGCCTGTTGGCGATCCCCATCTTGCTCTCAGTGCAGGCCCGAGGGCAGTTTCCAGAGCTGGCCGCGCGCGTGCCGGAGACGGCTAACGCACTGGCGCTATTCAACGTCGCTCAAGTAGGCGAGCGCAACCAGGCGCTGCGCGCGAACTGGAGATCCGAGTACGAGAAATCCTTTCGCGCCGGCCGCGTTTTCCTGCCGCCAGGAGCGAGCCGTTGCGTGGCATCGGCGCAACTCGATATCGGCTCGCTGCAACCGCTCTGGGAAATCACGCTCGTCGACTACGAGCAAGAGCCTGATCTGGCGCAGATCGCCGCGCAGCATCACAGCCAAATCGAAAGCGTGGCAGGCGCGCCGATCGTCTCCCTTCGCGACGATCTCAGCCTGGTGCAATTAGGCGCCAATCGGTTGGCCGCCCTCTCGCCCGGCAGGCGCCAGGAAGCCTCGCGGTGGATCAAACGAACTGCGAACAAGAAGAACGTAACGCTCTCGCCCTATCTGCAAAGCGCCCTGCATTACGAAGAGCAAGGGTCCGATATCATCCTTGCGATCGATCTCGAAGACGCCGTCGATACGGAGCAGATTCGCCAGGGCCTCGTCGATTCGCCGACGATCAAAGAGCACCGCCTCGACGTCAAACAGGTCGTTGAACTGCTGAAGGGCGTGCGGGGACTCATGCTCGGCGTTCGCATGGGCGACGAGACGCACGGCAAGCTGCGCATCGATTTCCGCGGCGATCCAACATTCTTGGGCGATGCGGCCAAACCGCTGCTCTTGGAATTGCTGTCAAAGACCGGCGCCAAGGTCGCCGACCTCGGCAACTGGACGGCGGTCGTCGAGAAGCAACGCGTGTCGCTCAAGGGCACGCTCTCGCCAAACGGTTTGCGGCGCATCACCAGCCTCGTGGAACCGCGGTCCATGGCCATGAATGCGGCCGGCCCCCCTGCGGCGGATACGGCGGCGAATTCCGCCAAACCTTCGAGCGAGACCAAACTTGACAAGCCGGTCAGCAGTTCGGAAACGGTCCAAAGCTCGAAACAATACTTCCGCTCGATTCAGACGTTGCTCGACGACTTGAACGCCGACGTCAAAAGCTCCGTCACGATCGGGCAGGCCGGCGTCTGGCTTCAGAAGTACGCGAAGCGAATCGACTGCTTGCCGTCGTTGAATGTCGACCCCGATGCCTTGAACTACGGCGCCTACGTCAGTCAGGAACTGCGGGAGGCCTCCGCGGCGGTCAAAGGCGTCGGCATCACGTCGGGGGCGCGCCGCTCGGCGATCTACGATTCGGGCAATCGATATTTCGACCGCTATAATTCCGATGCAGTTCGACGCCAGGTCAACGCGGAAGCTCGGGCTGCCGGCGCGACTTCGGCGGTCGACATCATGAACGAAATCTATAAAGCCTCGGGCGACGTTCGCCGCACGATGTCAGAGCGCTACAAGATTGAGTTTTGACTGAACGCAGGTTCGGCGCCGCGGTCGCCGATACTGATTTATGCCTCTCCGGCGGCGTCTTTCGTTGGCGCCTGCCGCTTTAACCCAGGTGACGCACCACAATGATTCCGACTTACTTTCGTTCCGAGGCTCGGCCCGGTTCACGAGGCGCCACGACTTGGCTGCTGCTTGCGGCGTTAAACGTCATATTCGTCGTCGAACCCGCCGTTGCGGCTCAAGCAGCAAACGCCCCCAAGCGCAGCGCCGCTAAACAACCTGCCGCCAGGGCCCGATCGAAAACCGCCCCTCGTCAAGGAGCCGCCGTGTCCGCCGCCGAGCCTGTTCGCCTGGAATATCCGCAAGCCCGCCGCGGCGAGCAGGTCGATGACTATCACGGCGTCGAGGTGGCCGATCCGTATCGCTGGCTCGAAGACCCCGACAGCCAAGAAACGCGAGCTTGGATCGAAGCCGAGAACAAGTTGACCTTCTCTTACCTGGAACAGATTCCCCAGCGCGAGCCGATCCGCCGGCGGCTGACGAAGCTTTGGAACTACGAGCGCTACGGCACGCCGACGAAACGCGGCGGGCGGTACTTTTACACGCGCAACGACGGCTTGCAGAACCAGAGCGTGCTGTACTGGGCGGCGTCGCTCGACGCCGAGCCGAAGCTGCTGTTGGACCCCAATTCGCTTTCGGCGGAAGGCACGGTGGCGCTGTCGGGCACGGCCATCAGCGACGACGGCAAGCTGTTGGCGTACGGACTGGCTTCGGCCGGCTCCGACTGGCAAGAGTGGCGAGTGCGCGACGTCGAGAGCGGCAAGGATTTGGAGGACCATTTGCGCTGGGTCAAGTTTTCCGGCGCCTCGTGGACGCCCGACAGCAAAGGCTTTTTTTACAGCCGCTACGATGAGCCGGCGGCCGACGAACAACTCACCGCGCAAAACTATTTCCAAAAGCTCTACTATCATCGCGTGGGAACGCCGCAAACCGACGACCCGTTGATTTACGACCGGCCCGACGAAAAGGAGTGGGGCTTCAGCGGCCAGGTTACGGAAGACGGCCGCTACCTGACGATCACAGTCTGGCGCGGCACGGAGCGAAAGAACAACCTGTTCTATCTCGATCTCAAACAGCCCGACGCCAAGGTGGTCGAACTGTTGACCGGCTTCGAGGCGCGATACGAGTTCCTGGGCAACGACGATGACGAGATCTGGCTGCGCACCGACCTGGACGCTGCGCGAAATCGGATCGTGGCCATCGACCTGGCCCAACCCGATCGCGAGCACTGGACCGAAATCGTTCCCGAGGCCGAAGAGGTGTTGGAGGAGGCGCACGTGGTCGGCGATCGGTTCTTCGCCGCCTACCTCAGCGACGCGCACAGCCGCATTCGCATCTTCGATCTCAAGGGCGTGGCCCTGGGCGACGTTGAACTTCCCGGCCTCGGCACGGCCGTGGGCTTCGACGGTCGGCGCGACGATCGAGAAACGTTCTATGCCTTCACCAGTTTCACCGTGCCGACGACCATCTATCGCTTCGACCTCGATCGGAATGAAAGCGAAGTATTCCGCCGGCCGAAAGTCGATTTCGACCCCGACCGCTACGAAACCAAACAGGTCTTCTACGCCAGCAAAGACGGCACGAAGATTCCGATGTTCATCACGGCCCGCAAAGGGCTCAAGCTCGATGGCCGCAACCCGACCTTTCTTTACGGTTACGGGGGCTTCGATATCTCGATGACTCCCGCCTTCGCCGTCGGCGGCGTGGCGTGGCTGGAATTGGGCGGCGTGTTCGCCATGCCCAACTTGCGAGGCGGCGACGAGTATGGCCGCGAGTGGCACGAAGCCGGCATGAAAGAGCGGAAGCAAAACGTGTTCGACGATTTCATCGCTGCAGCCGAGTGGCTGATCGATCAAGGCTACACGTCGCGCGAGAAGCTGGCCATCAGCGGACGCAGCAACGGCGGCTTGTTGGTTGGCGCCTGTTTGACGCAGCGGCCCGATCTCTACGGCGCGGCGCTGCCGGCGGTCGGCGTGATGGACATGCTCCGCTTCCACAAGTTCACGATCGGCTGGGCCTGGGTTTCGGACTACGGCTCGTCGGAGAACCCCGACGAGTTCAAGGCGCTGTACGCCTATTCGCCGCTGCACAACCTCAAGCCGGGCGTGGCCTATCCGCCCACGCTGGTGACGACGGCCGACCACGACGACCGCGTGGTGCCGGCGCACAGCTTCAAGTTCGCCGCGACGCTGCAAGCAGCCCAAGCCGGGCCGGCGCCGATCTTGATTCGCATCGAAACCAGCGCCGGCCACGGCGCGGGCAAGCCGACCTCGAAGACCATCGAAGAACTGGCCGACGGTTACGCGTTTCTCGTCAAGGCCCTGGGTATGAAAACGCCCGAGGGCTTTGGCGGCGACGAGCAATGATGGCGGCTAGTCGCCAAGCTTAGAGGCCCGCGCCGCTGCCGCGGACCCGATGCAAGCTATCGACGCAGCCGACCGAGACGGCGTCCACTCCGGTCACCCAGCCGGCCCTTCTTCCATTTCTTTTCGCATTTGTTCCGGATTGCGCAAGATCACGCGGTTGCTTTTCTTGGAGCTTTCTGCGACCGGGCGCTTTCAATACGCCCTATTGGGGGGTAAAATAGTGACTTGGGCTGATTGCGCTGGGCGGCAGCCAGCCGAGTTTCGCACGAGTGTGATTGTCGCCGTGGATCAATCAGCGAAAAACGTCGGCCAACGATTGTGGTGCTCTCGCGGCATGATCGTGACGGTGTGCGGTCCGGGCGACGCACAAGTTTCCGTCCATGTTCCGAGGCCCTTTGCCAGGATCGGGAGCGATCGCTACGCAGAGGTGAGTCTGCCGCAAGGAGATCTGCTGCCGTGCAACTTGTACTTGCACGCTACGGCGAACGGCATCTATTGCTTGGGGCTTTCGGAGTCGGCGCCAAACGGCTGGTTGACGCCCCATACCAGGGCTGAAATCGGGCCTTATCGCATCAAGGCCGTCTTCGACGACGAGGGAGCGCCGCCCTTGGCCGGAGACGCAGATCCGCGCAAGAAAGGCGCCTCGCCAGGTCCAGCGCCGTTGTTGAGCATCCGCGAACGCAACGGCAAGCGCAACCCCGTCGAGTTGGCGGTGGATCGGCCGCTGACGGTCATCGGCCGCCGTTCGCCCAGCGTTTTCCGGATGGCGCACCGCACCGTTTCGCGCGTGCATTGCGTCTTGTATTGGAACGGCCGGTCGCTGTGGGCGATCGACTTGCTCAGCGCCAATCGAACGCTGCTCGCACAGGCGCCAATCGAAGCCGCGCCGTGGAATGCCGGACAAAAGCTCTCGCTCGGAGATTTCCGTATCCGCTATCTCGGCCTGAACGATCAGGCCCCCACGCCGCGACTTTCCCAAAAGGCGGCGCCCGAAAACGAATCGGCCCCCTCGCAATCGACTCGTCCTCGCCCGCGGCGCCGCTTGCCCAAGTGGCGCCAAGCAGTTTCCGGCTCGCCGGGGCAGAACGCGCCAATTCCGAAGGCACTCGCCGAAGAGCAGGCGTCCGCCGAAGAGCTTGCCGAGTCGCCCGGTCATGGCAAAGGCGCCAAAGTCGAAAGCGAAGGTCGAAATCATTTTCCCTTGTCGATGGCGTTTCCGCCGCGCTCTGCGGGCGAGCCGAGCCCCACATCGAGCGTACCGACGGCCGTCGATCGTGGCGAGGGCTCTATCGCGAGCCGCGAACAGGGTTCACTCGCGCCGAAAGGATTGGTTTCGCCGACGAACGTTGACTCGGGCGAGGAAACAACCGAGAGCGAGCGTCAATTGCTGCACGCGCTGCGCATGCTGGCGGCCAGCGCCACAGGGTCGGACTGTGGCGACGGGGAATTGCCGCCGCAACTCTTCCAGGCTTTGTTGGCGATGGTCCAACAAGCCCTTTCGCAAGCGAATCGAGCGGAGGAATCGCCTGGCGAAATCGCCGGTTTGCTCCGCGCGGAACAGCAGTTGGCGATCGAAGCCGACAGGCCAGGCGCTCCTGCGAGGCTGCTCGAGCAGGAACTTACGATGGTCTCCCTGACCCTGGTGAAGGCCAGACAAATCGCCGAAACCAGTTTGGCTCCTGCCAAGGCGGACATCGATCGGTTAATTGATGCGATGCGCGGCCTCGAAGGGCGCCTGGCTCAACTCGTCGATGCGAGTCGGGACCAACGCTTCCCGGCAATTGAAAGCCCAGAGCAACTCGGCTCGGACGGCCCCACGACAGCGGCGCTCATCGAGCGCCGATCGTCGGAGATTTACAACCTCGCCGAGCGGGCGCCCAATTACGGTCAAACCGTTTTGCACCCGCGCCTCGCGCTGACCACAATGCAGCCAGCCGACGCCGCCGAGCAAACGGAACCGCGAATTACCGCGGCGGAGCCGGCTGCCAAGGAGGACCATTCGTCGATCGCCGGGGCGTCGTCACGAGTTTCCGTTGCGGCCCGCGCAGCCGGCCATGCCGAAGTTCCGGAGCAGGCCGCGGGCGAATTCGAGCCGGAGGCGCCGGCCAAAGATGCACGAGCCGCCGGTCGGATCGCCGGGTCGCAGCCGGCCGGTATGCCCGAGCCGCTGATGGATGACGAAATGCTTTCTCGGCTGGTGAACTTCAAAGCGAAGCAGGACGATGTCATTCGCCGGCGCAAAGTCGTCTGGACGGCCACGGCGGCCGTCGCGTTTTTTCTGGTCGTCGCCGCAACCGGCGCGGCGAAGTTTTTTTTGAGCGGGCCCAAGAGCGACGTCCGCGCCGGCGAGTATTCGTCGCAAGATTACGCCAAGATCACGCAATAGCGCTGCGATCTTGCCGAACCCGTGCGTTGGGCCCCGATATACTCTGCAGAACGCAACTTTGCAGCAGCCTCTTCTTGAAGCAGCGCGTGGCCGATGTATTCGCTCGTTAAAACCCTCTTGCAGCCGTATACGCTGTTGATGCTCGTTGCCTCGGCGGCGCTAGTCAACCTCTGGTTCCGCCGCCGCGAAACTCGGCGCAGGCTGTTGTTGCTCACCGCGCCTTTTGCGCTGTTGCTGATGCTCTCGATTCCCGCGGTCAGCCACCTGGCGTTCGGCAGTTTGGAATGGAGCTTCGTTCCGCTGGAACGATTGCCTCGCGACTCGCAAGCTATGGTGGTGCTCTCGGGCGGGCTGATTCCCGCCAATCGGTATCAACCGCAACCAATCCTGGCGGAAGATTCGCTCATGCGCTGCCTGCACGCCGCCGAGTTATATCGCGCCAGCGGCCCTCGTCCGGTCGTGCTTTCCGGCGGCATCGTCCGCAAGCAAGACGGCCCCGCATCGCTGGCCGAGTTGATGAAGACATTCCTGATCGAGCAGGGCGTTGCGCCCGGAGACTTGATCGTTGAAGACCGCTCGACGACGACTTACGAAAATGCCGTCGAGTGCCGCAAACTGCTCGAAGTTCGCGGCATCACGCGCATCGTGCTGGTGACTGAAGCGGCCCACATGCGCCGTGCCGTCGGCTGCTTCTGCAAGCAGGGCTTCGACGTGACGCCGGCGCCTTGCCATTATCGGGCCGGACGATATGAGCATGAACTGCAGACTTATTTACCCAGCCCCGGCGCCGCGCGAGGCATTCAAGCGGTCGCTCACGAGTGGCTGGGCCTGGCTTGGTACTGGTGGCAGAACCGGATCTGAATCGCTCGCCTCCAAGACGCCCGCTGCAAGGCAAGCTCGGCGCAGCCGCACTGGCTTGAATTCCGATCCCCCGACTTTCGCCTTCGGCCCGCCCCCATCGCTGGCGCCGAGCCTGCCGCTCACTATAATCAAGTGTTTATCTTTCCCCCGTTTTCGTCGCTGTCTTCGCCTTGCCATGATTGCTTCCACGTTTCCCGCTCTCGTTGAACGATTCAGGGAACTGCTGGGCGTCGATGGAGTGCTCTCGGCGCACGGCGAATTGCTGGTCTATGAGTGCGACGGGTTCGTGATCGAAAAGAAATCGCCCGACGTGGCGGTGTTTCCGCGAACGACCGCCGAAGTACAGCAGATCGTGCGGTGGTGCAACGAGTATGAGGTGCCGTTTCTGCCGCGAGGCGCCGGCACGAGCCTGGCGGGCGGTTGCCTGCCGGTCGGCGGCGGCGTGATGATCGTGCTCACGCGGATGAAGCGGATTCTGGAGATCAATCTTCGCGACCGCTACGCCGTCGTCGAGCCGGGCGTAGTCAACGTCTGGCTGACGCAGGCTCTGAAGGGAACCGGCTACCACTATGCCCCCGACCCCTCGAGCCAAGGCGCCTGCACGATCGGCGGCAACGTGGCTACCAACTCCGGCGGCCCGCACACGCTCAAGTACGGAGTGACCGTGAATCACGTGCTCGGCGTCGAGGCCGTGCTGGCCGACGGCAGCCGCGTACAGTTCGGCGGGCCGGCCGAAGATTCGCCCGGGCTCGATCTGACGGGCGCCGTGGTCGGCAGCGAAGGGACGCTGGCCATCGTCACCAAAGCCTGGGTCCGCCTGACGCGCGACCCTCAAGGCGTGCGCACGATGCTCGGCATCTTCGAGTCGTGCGACGACGCCACCAACGCCATCAGCGAGATCATCGGCGCGGGGATCGTGCCGGCGGCGCTGGAGATGATGGACCAAGGCATTCTGGTCGCGCTCGAAGAAGCGTTTCATTTTGGCTTCCCGCTCGACGCTCAGGCGATCTTGCTGATCGAGGTCGACGGGCTGGAAGCGGGGCTCGACGCCCAACGCGATCGGATCGCTGAAATTTGCACCGCAGCCGGCGCCCGCGAAGTGCGGCAGGCCAAAACGGCCCAGGAACGACTGTTGCTGTGGAAGTGCCGCAAGCAGGCCTTCGGCGCCGTGGGCCGGCTGAGCCCGAGCTACTGCACGCAAGACGGCGTCGTGCCGCGCACGAAGCTGCCGCACATTCTGCGGCGGATCACCGAGATCGGCCAGAAATACCAGATCCGCACCGTCAACGTGTTTCACGCCGGCGACGGCAACATCCATCCGATTCTGCTGTTCGACGAGCGCGACGCCGAGCAAATCCGCCGCGTATTGGCCGCCAGCGAAGAGATCTTGGAAGAGTGCATCGCTTGCGGCGGCAGCGTGACGGGCGAGCACGGCATCGGCGTGGAGAAGATCGGTTTCATGGAAAAGCTGTTTACGCACGACGATTTGGACGTCATGCAGCGGCTGCGGCTGGCGTTCAACCCCAAGGGCAATCTCAGCCCCGGCAAGATGCTGCCGACCGCCGGCGCCTGCGGGCTGGAGCAGCGGCATCCGGGGCGACGGGCGGCGCTTTAACCAGGCGGGCAGAACCGAGCCAACGAAGGGAGGCAGTGCGAACCGTGAGAATCCTCGACAAACTGGAACGCAAGCTCCGCCCGTTTGCCATTCCACGGCTGGCATTGATTCTCGTCGTGGTGCAAGCCGTCGGCTTTGCGCTGACCTACACCGGCCGCATCGACGAGTTCCAAGTGAGCCTGATCATGAACCAGGCGGCCCAAGGCGAATACTATCGCCTGGCGTCGTTCCTGCTGGTTCCGGCGTGCAGCAACGGCATCTGCCTGTTTTTCACGTTGTGGCTGTTTTATCTGATGGGCACGGTGCTGGAGGCCAACTGGGGCGAATTTCGTTTCAACCTGTATTGCCTGATCGCCTATCTGGGCACGCTCGTGGCCGCCGCGCTCGTGCCCGCCATGCCGGCCAGCAACCGCTACATCGGTTTGTCGGTTTTTCTGGCCTTCGCAAAGCTCTACCCCGATTTCGTGATCCGCCTGGAATTCATCCTGCCGGTGAAGATCAAATACCTGGCGATGGCGACCTGGATCGTGCTGCTCGCCGAATTTGCGCTCGGCGATTGGGTCGATAGCGCATTGGTCGTGGCCTCGGTCGGCAATTATCTGTTGTTTTTCGGCAAAGACCTGTTCCGCGGTTTTGCGCACCGCAAGCGGCAAATGGAGTGGCAGGCCAAGGTGCGCATGACGAGCCACCAGCCGTTTCACAACTGCACGATTTGCGGCGCCACCGAGAAGTCGCACCCGCGGATGGATTTCCGTTACTGCTCGAAGTGCGCCGGTAGTTACGAGTATTGCGCCGAACATTTGCAAACGCACGAGCACGTAGCCCTGGGCGATACGGCGTCCGCTAAACCAAACTAGTCTTACTTTTTCTGCTTTCGAACCCCATCCGCTTTGATGAGCATCACCAGCGACCAGCTTCCTTTGACAGACACCGCCGCGCCGAGCGACCAGGCCGAATTGGCTGCCGTCGTCCGTCAGGCTTACGAGGATGGCACGCCGCTCTATCCGCTCGGCGGCGGCACGTGCCTCGAATATGGTCTGTCCGCCAAGCTGCCGGGCTGGGGCCTGTCGCTCGCCGGGCTCGATCGCGTGGTCGATTACCCTTCGCGCGATATGACCATCACGGTCGAAGCCGGCATCACGATGGCGGACTTGGCGGCCGAGTTGGCTCGCGAGGGACAGCGGCTGCCGATCGACGCGGCACAAGCCAACGCAGCTACGCTGGGCGGCGTGGTCGCCGTGAACTTCAGCGGCCCGCGACGCTACGGTCACGGCACGGTGCGCGATTACGTGATCGGCATCAGTGCGGTCGACGGACGCGGCACGCCCTTCAAAGGGGGCGGGCGAGTCGTCAAGAACGTCGCTGGCTACGACTTCTGCAAATTGCTCACCGGTTCGTTCGGCACGCTGGCGGTCATCACTCAGTTGACGCTCAAGGTGAAGCCATTGGCCGAGGCCTCGGCCATTCTCGCTTGCCAGCCGCGCGATCTGGCCCAGGCCGAATCGCTGCTGGCCGAGTTGGCAGCCTCGCCATCAACGCCCGCCGCGATCGAACTGCTGGCCGGCCCCGAATGGAACGATTCGCCGGAGCTAGCCGTCGAAGTCGCCGCCGCGGCGAAGTTGCTGGTCGGCCTGGAAGGCACGCGCGGCGAAGTCGATTGGACGGTCGACGAGATCAACCGCAGTTGGCGCGCCGCGGGCGTCGCCTCGTGCGACGTGCATCGCAACGAAGCGGCCGAGCCAATTTGGCGTCGCTTGACCGAGTTCGGCGCCAGGCCCGACGCCCCTTTGACGATGAAGCTCAGCGTGCGGCCCAGCGCCGTAACTCGGATGGTGGCGCTGTGCCAAGAACTCGATCCCGGCTGCTCGCTCGTTTCGCACGCCGGCAACGGCATCGTGCTGGCGCGATTCCGCGAGTTTTCCGCGGCCGACACGTCGCGCGTGATCGTGCAGCACTTGCAGCCCGCCGCGGCGGCGGCTGGCGGCAGCGCGGTCGTCTGGTCGTGCGCGGCCGGCGAATTGACGAGGCAAGCTATCTGGGGCGGCGCCCGCGACGACGCCGAAATGATGCGTTCCGTCAAGCGGCAATTCGATCCCAAGGGCCTGCTCAATCCCGGCCGCTTCGTGTATGGTACACCGTGAGCGTCTGTTGCGTTTTTTCGAAAGGGATGGGGGGATGCAGAGGAGATGAGGGAGATGAAAGAACAGGGCTTTCTCTCCAATAAAAATCGTATCTCCATTTCTCCTCCTTATCCCCATATCCCCTTTTAAGAAGGTTTGCCCGGAGTTTCGGCGCCGCATCTCGCCGCGGCGCCCATTCCAGCGACATCCGTCGTAAGAGTTGTCATGGCCGTTAGTCTTGAAACCAACGAAGCCGCGCCGCCGGCAGAACGGGAGCACGCATTGCCGATCGTCGGCCAGGCGGCGAACCCGGGCGCCGGGATCGACTACGAGCTGTTTCTCGATTGCGTCCACTGCGGACTGTGTACCGCGTCGTGCCCGACGTATGTGGAGTTGGGCAACGAGAACGACAGCCCGCGGGGTCGGATCTATCTGATGCGGGCGGTGACCGACGGGCGGTTGGAACTGAACGACGACGTGCGGCGCCACCTGGAATTGTGCCTCGATTGCCGGGCCTGCGAGACGGCCTGCCCGTCGGGCGTGCAGTACGGCAAGCTGATCGAGCCGTTTCGCGTGGCGATGGAGCAGGCGGCCGAGGGCCCGAAAAAATCCGCCGACTGGTTCCACCGCTTTGTGCTGTTTGGCGTGTTCCCTTATCCCGAGCGGATGCGCACGCTGCTGGCCCCGGCGCGAATCGCGCAGCGACTCGGGCTGATGAAACTGGCCGAAACGCTCGGCCTCGTGCGACTGCTGCCGCCGCGGTTGCGGCAACTGGTCAACATGCTGCCGCCGCCGGCCAAGAGCGAGCCGGAGTTGCCGGAGTTTTTGCCGGCGAAAGGAACTCGCCGTGCGAAGGTGGCGCTGTTCACCGGCTGCGTGGCCGACGTGATGTTCCGCCCGACGCACTGGGCGACGGCTCGCGTGCTGCAAGAGAATGGCTGCGACGTATTCGTGCCGCGCTCGCAAGCCTGCTGCGGGGCGATTCATTTTCACGCTGGCGCCAGCGAGCCGGCCCGCGAGTTGGCCGACGCCAACCTGGCGGCGTTCAAGCTCGACGAGATCGACGCGGTGATCGTCAACGTCGCCGGCTGCGGGGCGATGCTCAAGGACTACGGCCATCACTGGCACGACTCGCGGCAGAGCGAGCGGCAAAATTTCGCCGCGAAGGTCAAAGACGTCAGCGAGTTTCTCGACGCGCTTGGCTTCATTCCGCCCAAGGGCGAGATCCGTGCCACAGCCACCTATCACGACGCCTGCCACCTGGGGCACGCCCAGAAGATTCGCGAGGCGCCGCGGCGGCTGCTGGCTCAAGTGCCCGGCTTGCAACTGCGCGACTTGCCCGAGACCGAACTTTGCTGCGGCGCCGCCGGCACGTACAACCTGACCGAGCCCGAGATGGCCGGCCGGCTGAGCCGCCGCAAGCTGGAGAACATCAAAAAGACCCAGGCCCAGATCGTGCTCACCGCCAACGCCGGCTGCCTGCTGCAGATCGGCCGCGAAGCTCGCCAGCAAGGCTATCCGCTCTGGATCGCCCATCCGATCGATTTGCTCGACCTGAGCTACCGCGGCGAACAGCCGCCGGTTTGATTGGAAATGCCGGAAAAGCGGTCGCCGCTGGGTGATTTCGTGTGCTTCTTCAAGTCTTAGTTGACGGGAGGATGGCTGGCGGCAGAGCGAAGCGATGCCCCAGGGAACTGGGGCTTCGCCCAGGCTCAGCCGCCAGGCACCCAACGGCTGAGTTACTTAAAATAAGCATGCCCGGCCGAGCGATTCGCCAGACCGGGCAGGCGTTGAAAATCGCGTGCGGCGATTACGCCACTTTCTCGGGCACGACGAACGGCGCCCGGTATTGCCGCGTGAGCAGCCCGTTGGCCGCCTCGTCGCCGACGATCTTCTCGCGTTCGCAGTCGACCACGAGCTTGCGGCCCAGCATGTACTGGATTTGCTCCAACTTCAGGCCGTTGGTCTTCGACAGGTGCTCTTCCATCCGGGCCAGCGTCTCGTAGGCTTCCTTGTTGTCGCCGAAAGCCTTGGTCTGCGGGCTGAAAGGAACCTGCTCGCCCAGGCGGTACGACATATTGGCCAAGTGGCACAGGGCGCTGGAATAATGCCCTTCCAGGATGTCGGCGTTGAGGTCCGACTGCTGGCGGCTGCGCACCGCGGCAATAAAATTGCCGAAATGGCCGCCTCCTGGGCCGCGCGCGGCGCCCGGTATTGGCTGGCCTTCGTCGCTCCCCTTGGGATAAAACTTGCCGCCGACGACAATGCCGTTTTCGCAGTGGAAGACGTTGCCGACCTTCTGCCCGTGGAAGTCGGCTGTGTCGAGCCCACGGACTTCGAAGATCAACTGCGTATCGCCGTAATCGAAAATGGCGATTTGCGTATTGGCCGTCTGGCCCTGGTCTTCATAGCCGAAGCGGCCGCCGAGGCTGAGCACGCTCTTGGGCAATTTGGCCCCCTCGATCGCCCAGCGGGCCTTGTCCATCTCGTGAACGCCCTGGTTGCCGATGTCGCCGTTGCCGGTGTCCCAGAACCAGTGCCAGTTATACGGCACCAAGTTCGCGTGATACGATTGCTCGGGCGCGGGGCCGAGCCAGAGGTCGAAATCGAGTTCCGATGGCGGAGAACTGGTCTGCTTGAAGCCGATGCTCTTGCGAGTCTTGTAGCACAGGCCGCGGGAGACGAGCAGCTTGCCGGCCTGGCCGCTCTTGATGAATTCGACCATGCCGGCCATCGTCGAGTCGGAGCGGCTTTGCGTGCCGTGCTGGACGATGCGGTTCTTCTTGCGCGCCATTTCGACGGCGATGCGGCCTTCGTGAATATTGTGGCTGCACGGCTTTTCGACATACACGTCTTTGCCGGCGTCGCAGGCCCAGATCGAGATCAGCGAGTGCCAATGGTTCGGCGTGGCGACCGTGACCACGTCGAGGTCCTTGTCGTCGAGCGCCTTGCGGATGTCGGTGATGGTTTGCGGCTTGGCGGCGCCGGCGGAAGCGATGCGGTCGAGGCTTTTCTTGTAGGTCCGCTGGTCGGGGTCGATCAGGTAGGTAATCTCGACCCCTTTGATGGCAAGCATCTCAGCCAGATGCGACTGGCCGCGGCCATTCAGGCCGGCGATGCCTACGCGAATCACGTCGTTGGCGCCGATGACTTTGCCCGACGACTTCGTGCCGGCAATGGTGAACGCTGCTCCGGCCCCCGCGGCTGCCAGCGAACGCTTGAGAAAAGTACGGCGGTTGGGTTTGTGCGACACGGGCAAGGCTCCTGATTGAGGGGACCGGACCAGCGACCCGAAACTCCGGGGGCGCCGACGCATCAACATTTTACGATGAATCGGCGCCGCTGCAAGATTTTGCCCCATTCGGCCTTTGCTTTGCAAGGCGTTGACGCAAGATATAAAAGAGGTTTCAAGTTGGCGTCGCGAAATTCGCCTAGTTTTTGCCGCCGAGGAATCACACCATGCGAGTCTGGCCAGGATTTCCCTATCCCTTGGGCGCCACCTGGGACGGTAGCGGGGTCAATTTCACGCTCTATTCGGAGAATGCGACCAAAGTCGAACTCTGTTTGTTCGACCACGCCGATTCGCAGCAGGAATCGCAACGGATCGTCATGCCCGAACAGACCGACATGCTCTGGCACGTCTACCTGCCTGACGCGCGGCCGGGCCAGCTCTACGGCTTTCGCGTTTATGGTCCTTACGAGCCGGCGCAAGGACACCGCTTCAATCCCAACAAAGTCTTGCTCGATCCTTACGCCAAGGTCGTGGCCCGCGACGTGCGCTGGAACGACGCGCTGTGGGGATATCGTCTGGACGACGAACAGGCCGATCTGTCGTTCGACGATCGCGACAATGCGGCCTACGCGCCGCTGGCGGCGGTGATCGACCCGGCCTTCACCTGGGGCGACGATCGGCCGCCGAAAGTGCCCTGGCACAAGACGCTGATCTATGAAATGCACGCCAAGGGCTTTACCAAGCTCAACCAGGCAGTCCCCGAACCGCTCCGCGGCACGTACTCAGGTTTGACCAGCGAAGCGGCGATCACCTACCTGCAAAATCTGGGAGTCACGGCGGTCGAACTGTTGCCAGTTCACTACTTCCTGGACGACCGGCATTTGATCGACAAGCAGCTTTCGAACTACTGGGGTTACAATTCGCTCGGTTACTTCGCGTTGGCAGGCCGCTATTCGGCGGCCGAAACGCCGCTGGACACGGTGCGCGAGTTCAAGACGATGGTCCGCAACCTGCACGCGGCGGGCATCGAGTTGATTCTCGATGTGGTCTATAACCACACGGCCGAGGGCAACCAGCTTGGCCCGACGCTCTCGTTCCGCGGCATCGACAACGCGAATTACTACCGCCTCGGCCCGGAAGACCCGCGCTACTACACGGACTTCACCGGCTGCGGCAACACGTTCAACATGCGCAATCCGCGGGTGCTGCAACTGATCATGGACAGCCTGCGCTACTGGATTACCGAGATGCACGTCGACGGGTTCCGCTTCGACCTGGCCAGCACGCTGGCCCGCGAACTGCACGAAGTCGACAAGCTGGGCGCGTTCTTCGACATCATTCACCAAGACCCGGTGATCTCGCAGGTCAAGCTGATCGCCGAGCCGTGGGACTTGGGCGCCGGCGGCTACCAGGTGGGCAATTTTCCGAATCTGTGGTCGGAGTGGAACGGCAGGTACCGCGACTGCGTGCGCAAGTTCTGGAAGGGCGACAGCGGCATGGTGTCGGAATTCGCCACGCGGTTTTGCGGTTCGAGCGATCTTTACGAGTGGAGCAGCCGCCGGCCGCACGCCAGCATCAATTTCGTCACCTGCCACGACGGCTTCACGCTCGCCGACTTAGTCTCGTACAACGAGAAGCACAACGAGGCCAACGGCGAAGACAATCGCGACGGCGCCGACGAGAACAACAGTTGGAATTGCGGCGTCGAAGGCCCCGCCGACGACCCTCGGATTCTCGCCCTGCGCGAGCGCAAGAAGCGCAACTTTCTGGCCACGCTGTTGTTCTCGCACGGCGTTTCGATGCTGCTGGCCGGCGATGAAATCGGCCACACGCAACGGGGCAACAACAACGCCTATTGCCAGGACAACGAGTTGAGCTGGCTCGATTGGAATTTGACCGAAGAACGGCAAGCGCTGTTGACGTTCGCGCAAAAGTGCATCGCCGTCGTCAACGAGGAGCCTGTCTTGCAGCGGCGCCGCTTCTTTCACGGCCATGCCATTCATGGCGGCGAGGCGCCCGATATCGCCTGGCTTGACACCTCGGGCAACGAAATGTCGGACGAAGATTGGAGCACCAGCTTCGTCCGTTCATTCGGCGTCGAGCTGTTCGGCGAGCAGGTCGACGTCGATGAGCACGGCGAGCACATCAACGGCGACACGCTGCTGTTGTTATTCAACGCCGACCACGCCACCCAGATCGACTTCGTGCTGCCCGCGCTCGAGGCTGCAGAACGTTGGCAATTGGTGCTCGATACCGCTCGGCCGGAGGACGAATCGCAGCGGCAGATCGAGGCGCCTCATTACCCGCTCGAGCCTTCTTCGCTGGCGCTGTTGCGGCTGGTCGTCGGCGAGGCGCCGCCGGCCGCGCCGGTCGGAACCAAACAAGCGTCCAAGCCGCATAAACAAGGAGCGACGTCTTTCCCCACGCCCCCCATAAGCCGCTGAATCGGGCTTTTTGCGGCGGCCGAGGGCGTGATAAAGTAAAAGTAGAGGGCAGAGACGCAAGGGGCGCGCCAGACGGCCAACGAGAGCAATTCCCACCCGACGATGCGGCTACTGAGTTACAACATCCATAAAGGCATCGGCGGCCGCGATCGGCGTTACCGCCTCGAACGCATCATCGAGGTCGTCGAGCTGGAAAACCCCGATCTGATCTGCCTGCAAGAAGTCGATCAACACATGCCTCGCTCTCGGCACGACGACCAACCGCGGCTGCTGGCCGAATACTTTCGCGCCGCGGCGCACCTCTACCAGCGCAACGTTCATCGGCGCTCGGGCGGCTACGGCAACTTGATCCTCTCGCGCTGGCCGCTGGTCAAGCGGCATCAGATTTCGTTGCGTTTGAACAGCAAGAAGCCGCGCGGCGCTCAATTGGCGGTGGTCGATACGCCGGAAGGCCCGCTGCACCTGGTGAACTGGCATCTCGGATTAGCCGAAAGGGAACGCCACTGGCAAGTCGGCCGCTTGTTGGCGCATCCTCTATTTCGCGAATCGCATGACCTGCCCACGCTCATCGTCGGCGACACGAACGACTGGCGCAACACGCTCGCCGGCGGTCCGTTCGCCTCGCACGGCTTTCATTCGGCGACGGCGCCCCCTTCGCGTTTTCGCACGTTTCCGGCGTACCTGGCGATCGGTTCGCTGGACAAGGTCTTCCATCGGGGGCAAGTCGTCATTCGGCACGCCCGCGCCGTCTCCACGCGACTCGCCCGCCGCGCCAGCGACCATTTGCCGCTGTTGATCGACTTTCATTTGCCGAATGCAGTGACGGCAGGCGGATGAGGCCAATTAAAGCGGTTGGGTCGGGCGAAGCGTGAATGCAAACATTTTTCAAGGGGATAAGGGGATGCGGAGGAGATCAGGGGATAAGGTCATTGAAAAAGCTCCAAGAATTCTTATCCCCATATCTCCACCGCATCCCCATATCCCCTTTTTAAAAAATGCTTGTTCCGCGCGCCGCCTTGGCGCAGCGCGAGCAATCCAGTAGCTTTCCTGGCATAGGAGGCCGGCATGCAATCTTTCGCCGAGATTTTGGCTCGCGACATTATGCACCGCGATTTGATCACGGCCCAGCCGGAACAATCGCTGGCCGAGTTGCGGCATTTGCTGATCGAGTCGCACATCTCCGGCGCGCCGGTGCTCGACGAACAAGGCCGGCTCGCGGGCATCGTGAGCCGGAGCGACCTGGTTCGCGTGGCAGAACTAGCCGAAGCGCTCGACGAACAGGTGTCGGGCTCGGAAATCTGGCTCGACGACCAGGCCGACGGCTTCAAACACCCGCAGCCGCAAGGGTTTAACGGCTTTCTCAAGCGGCTAGGCGAGTTTCGCGTCAAGGACGCCATGCGCGGGCAAGTGCTGACCTGTTCGCCCGACACGCCCGTCACCGAGTTGGCCGCCGAGATGGTCCGGCACCACGTACACCGCATCATCGTGGTCGAAGACAACCGGCCGGTGGGCATCGTCAGCACGCTCGACATGACCGCCTTGATCGCCGGAACCGCCGCCAAGTAAGCCGCCGTTCGGCCGCGCTGCGGCATCGGCAAGGCGGGCCTTTTTCGCCCCTCGAACTGGCGCGGCGGCGATTGCGCCGTAATGTTATAAGGAACATCAGGCCGCTGACCGTTCGGCGGCCGCGATGGTTCTCGTTCCAGCCCAGGAGTCGTTCCATGAAACGCATTCTGCTTTCTTGCTTGGCGGCAAGTCTAATCCCCGCGGGAGTCGTTCTCGCGGAAGAAACGGAATCCGAATCGACCGCGCTCAGCGGGCTGAAATCGGCCTTCTATCACGCCGTTGAAAAAGAGGTCCGGCGCAACCGCGAGCGCGAAGCCGGCGACGACGAGGAAGAAGAATCACACGTCGTGCGGGCCATGCGTGAAGAAGAAGAGGAAGATAATCACAAAGAGCATGGCGGCTGCCATTGCGAGAAGTGTTGCCAGATGTGCGAAGCCTGCCGCGAGCACCATCGCCGCGGTCACGAAGGCCCGCATGCGGGCCTTCCGCATCCCGGACCTGGCCCCTACGCCGGTCGCCCGCCGCACGCTCCGGCGCCGTTCGATCACCAATTCCTCCCCTTGCCTGGGCACGCGATCGCGCATCCAGGGGCGGTACAGATGATGCCCCCGGCCGGGCACGGCGCGCCGCAGATCGTCTACGTGATCGTCGGCGGGCATGAGTTCGTCGGCGGCCCTTGGTCGCACCTTCATCACGGCCATCCGGGCCGGCGCCCCGGCGCCGAGTTCGAGCGACGCCGGCCGAAGCACGAAGAAGAGGAGCACGAAGAAGAGGAACACGAATATCGCCGGCCGGATCGCAACGCGGCCGAGCTGCACGAGCAAATGGAATTACTGCACCGGCAAATGCGAGAAAACGAGGCCCGAGCCCGAGAAGTACACGAACTTCGCGAGCAGCTCGAACGGCTGCACGGCGAAGTTCGAGAGCTCGCCGAAATCCTGCGCGACATGCGTCGCGAGAGGTGATTTAGCGTGATTCGTCCGAGCGAGTCGGCGGCGGCTGACTGGCCAATTGCACGAGCGCTTCGCGCACGCGCATCCGTTGCTCGGCGTCGAGCGTCAAGTAGCGATGCCGGCCGGCCGCGTCGGGCGCGAAATGCGTCAACGAGTTATCGTCGACGCGAATCGTACCGGGCGCCGAAAGGCCGAAATAGCCTCGATCGGGCCGCACGGCGTAGAGCACGCTGGTCAGATCCCAAGTCGCCCGATCGTGTGCGCCCTCGACGTAGAGACGATAAGCCTCGCTGAGCGGATGGTGCTCGACGTAGGCGAAGTCGCGCTCGATGCTCTCGAACGGGTAGGTCACGGCCTCGCCCACTTCGAAGCCGCTGGCGACGATCGGCGTGGGCCAGCGCTCGAACACCTTGGCCGCCGCCGGCCTGTCGATGAAAATGTTGTATTCCTTTTGCCCTTTTTTGTCGCCGAAGTTGCCGGCCATTGCCGAGAGCAAGCGGCACTTTTGGGCTACAAGTTGTTCGCCCGCCAGCGGCGAATACTCGTCGCCGGGCGAATCGAGCAGCCGGGCCAGGTTGGTCGAGAAGCCGACCGAGACGATCGTCGTCGAACCGTCGGGCTGTGCGGCGAGCGTTTTTCGCAGCAGATCGACCGCCTCGGGCGCCTCGGCCCCGCTCTTGAGCTTGTGCGGATATCGCGGCCGCCCGCCGTCGCGCAGTTCGCAAACCTGCCGCACGAACCGCCCGTCTTCCGGCGTTTTGCCGTCGCGCACCACGCCGATGGGAATCTCGCTGCGGCCGTAAAACGCATTCACCAGATCGACGAACGGAGCGGCGAAGGCGTTGTCCTTGTTGATCGTGACCGCCAGCAGCTTGCACTCGCCCCGGCTTTCCAGCGCGTGGATCACGCCGAGCGCCAGCGCATCGTCGATATCGTTGCCCATGTCGGTTTCGAAGACGAGCGGCATGGGTCGCGTTGGCTCCTCAGAAAACAATGGCGCATTGGCCACTAAGAAGATTGTCAGCCAACTCAAAGACAGACGCCTCATTCAACGTTCTCCTCGACGATTCGTTAAAGACTTGCTGGCGCATTCAGGCCGCGAGTTGACGGTTGGCGCTCGCCGCGCTAAAGTTCGACTCCGAGCAGCATGTGCAGAACGGCTTTTCCGCGTTGCCAAGCGTCGAATGGATCTGAGTTTCGCAACCCGCTTTTCTGCACCCAATAGCGGCCGTGAGCGAGCCAGTGCCGAAACTGAATCAACTGTTTGAGATTGCCGATAGCTCGAACGTGTCCTTCGTGTTTGCCCCAGACTTCGAGGATTTGCTTGAATGCAACGCGCTTGGCGCCTTGTCGTCGTCCTCTCTGGTCGCCGAGAATGCGGCGAAATTCGCGCGACACGCGGTCTTTCCTCTTGCGCGAAACGCGATCGTGGAAGTCGGCTTGAAACTCCGCTTCGAAGCTCGCAGTCAGCAACAACACAACCTCTTGGTCCAGTTCCAAGCTCATTTTAGTAATTGCACTGTCGATTTCTTCCTGAGTCATCAGATAGAATCGACTCTCGGAAGTCGCCGAAACGCGGAGGCTTTTCGAGAGCGCTGAAAGCGCCTCCAACGATCGCTGATAATGCTCCAAGATGGTTCGTGGTTTAGGCCAGCGAGCTGCAAGCGTCACGAACTGCGCTCCTACGCGAGCAGGTCATTGAGAGCTTCCCAAAAAGACTCCTCGTTAAAGTCCTTGAAGGTCCACCGCCCCTGAGCGGCAGCAAGCTGGGCAAACTGCCAGGCGCCCGGCTCGACTTGGACCAAAACGGCCTTCTTGGGACCGCATTCGATGTCAACTCTTCCGCTCGCTCCCACGACGAATCGCCCCTTGGGTATTACGTGAATGACCTTGCCATGCGGCGTCGTGAGCTGCAACCCCATCGCCGTGTATGCGCCCAACCCTGGCTCGCGCAGCTCAAGTTGAACCTCCTCGACGGTCAGCAACGTTTCCACTTCCGCAGATTCAAGCCACTTGCGAACTTGCGCCATTAACTTGCCGAGGGCGGCTATCCATTCCTGCTTTTGGCGGTACGAATCCCCCGCTTCTTCGTCCGCCTTCTCTCGTTTTAGCAGGCTAAATACGGATTCCTTTGCTGTCACGGCATTCTCCGTTTCTTTCGATTCAGCAAACCATCCAAATGCTATGATCGCTGATTATTATACTCCCACGTCGTGCCACGAGCGAAATGGGGATTGCTCATGCGCGGCCTCTCATCGCTCCCGAGACCTTTGTCATTCGGCGTTCTTTATCAATCGCGATGGTTCTCGCTCGTTGCTTGACCGGCCGGATCTTTGGCGCGCGACAAGTCGCCAATGCCCGTCCTCGGCCTGAGTTTGACTTCGAACACGATATCGAGTGGTTGCCACTCGGCGCCGGACGTGCCGCCCTGATCGATGCCGTCGGGGC
>DATKRK010000344.1:0-9602 GCA_035532215.1 Pirellulales bacterium
TGCGTCCGGCGCCGACCGCCCGCGCGATGTTTACAAGGGCCGCCGCATTGGCGCGCCGTCTCGTGATCTACGAGCAACTCCTTCGCTATCGCGGCCCGGAAATGCCAAAGAATTTAGCCGCGCGACTTGCGGAAAGTAGGATGCGTGGCCTACTTCCGCACGTATTTCAACCGCCACTTCAAGGAGCCGATCTGCTGCGTCTCCGACTCGATGACCGAGGACGCGGCGGTCTTCGGCGGCCAGAAGAACATGTTTGCCGGCTTGAAGAACGCCAAGGCGATCTACCAGCCGGAGATGATCGCCGTCAGCACCACCTGCATGGCCGAGGTGATCGGCGATGATCTCAACGCCTTCATCGACAACGCCAAGGCAAACGGCCACATCCCGCAGGAATACCCGACGCCATTCGCCCACACGCCGAGCTTCGTCGGCAGCCACGTGACCGGCTGGGACAACATGATGGAAGGCATCCTCCGCTACTTCACCCTCAACAGCATGGAAGGGAAGAAGCCCGGCTCCAACGGCAAACTGAATATCATCCCCGGCTTCGAGACTTATTTGGGCAACTTTCGCGTCATCAAGCGCATGCTGCGCCAGATGGGCGTCGATTACACCTTCCTTTCAGACCCGGAAGAAGTGCTCGACGCGCCCGCCGACGGCCACTATCGCATGTACGCCGGCGGCGCCACCATCGACCAGGTCAAGAACGCGCCCAACGCAATTACTACGCTGCTGCTCCAACGTCGGCAGCTCGAAAAGACCGCCAAGTACGTCGAGGGGACCTGGAACCACACTATCCCCGAACTGGAAATCCCGATGGGCCTGGACTGGACCGACCAGTTCCTGATGAAGGTGTCGGAGCTGACCGGCCACCCGATCCCCGAGTCGCTGGAGAAGGAGCGCGGCCGCCTGGTGGACATAATGACCGACTCCCACGCTTGGTTGCACGGCAAGCGCTATGCCCTGTGGGGCGACCCGGATTTCCTCATGGGCCTGACCAAGTTTCTGCTGGAACTGGGCGCCGAACCAACGCACATCGTCTGCCACAACGGCAATAAACGCTGGCGCAAGGACATGATGAAGCTGCTCGATTCGTCGCACTATGGCAAGAAGGCCGAAGTACACATCGGCAAGGACCTGTGGCACATGCGTTCGCTGGTCTTCACCGACAAGCCCGATTTCATGATCGGCAACTCCTATGGCAAGTTCATCCAGCGCGACACGCTCACCAAGGGCAAGCAGTTCGAGGCGCCGCTGATTCGCATCGGCTTCCCGATCTTCGACCGCCATCACCTGCACCGCGAAACGACCCTGGGCTACGAGGGCGGGATGTACCTCCTGAAAACCCTGGTGAACGCGGTGCTGGAGCGCCTCGACGAGGACACGATGGGCATGGGCACTACGGACTACAACTTCGACCTGATTCGCTAGAGCGGAGGACCTATGCCGAAAGTCATGCTGCGAAAAGGAACGGCCGGACAGCTCGTCTTCTACGTTGCCAAGAAGAACCTCGAAGACGAGGTCGTGTCGGTCGAGTTCAACGAACCCGACAAGTGGGGCGGCGAAATGCTGCTCAAAGACGGCTCCAAATACTACGTCGATCCGCTCAATGGTCCGCCGCGCCTGCCGCTCACGGTGCGGGCCCAGCGGCTCGGCGGCGGTGACAACGACTAACAGCGGGAATTGCCATGAATCCTGGACTATCGCGCGAATTTGCTTTACGGATAGGACTGGCGACCCGTGTCCTGTCAAACGTCACGGTTGCGGCTCTCGTCAACGGCCTCGTGAGCCAGCTCGGCTGGCCGCTGAGCGAGGAGAAGTTGTCGCGCCTGACCGTCTCGCAACTGCGAAACGGGCTGAGCCAGGGAGGGTCGATCGACGCGGACGTCGAGCTTCCCGGTGCGGAGATCACCGAGCGATTCAGCCTCGAGCAGCTCAAGGAGGCCGTCGAGATTCTCTGGGGACAAAAGCTTGGCGAGGAGGTGGACCTGCCTTGCGTCGAGCCCTACGAAGAGGGCGAGATGCCCGCTTCTGTCCGCGTGGGCGTCGCTTCCGACCGTGACGAGGAGATCAACTCCCATTTCGGCAATTGCCGGCGGTTTCTGATCTATCAAATCAGTCCGTACGAGTGCCGGTTGATCGACGTGCGCTCCACCGACGGCTCAGACGAGTCCGACGACAGCTCCGCCTTCCGCTGCCAGTTGATCCGCGACTGTCATGTCCTGTTCGTGCAGTCGATCGGCGGCCCAGCGGCCGCCAAGGTCATCAACGCGGGAATCTACCCTCTGAAGTTTGCCGAAGGGGGGCACGCTCGGGAGCACCTCGACGAACTGCGGCAGAAGATGGCGTTTTTGCCGCCGCCATGGCTAGCCAAGGTAATGAACGTTCCAGTCGAGGACCGTATTCGATTCCATGTCGAGGAGGTGGGATCATGAAACCGGAGCAAGTGGCCACCGTGGCACGCCATGCACTGGAAGCCGGCATCAACGAGCGTACGCTCGCGGACCTCCGCGCCCAATTTCAGGGCGTACACCTCTCGTATTGCAACGATGACGATGTGATTAACGCCATACCGTATCTGCAATCGCGGGGACTGAACATCTACCTCGTCGACGGACGCGAGCACTGCTTGACGCTGACACAAGACCTCGACGCAGCCACCGGCCTGCTGCTCGCGGAAGTGAGCGAGGACGCGGAATAACCAGCCTGCGGTGCTGACATGGCGATGAAACCGAAAGACATTGCGGAATTGCTCAACGAGCCGGCCTGCGAGCACAACAAAAAGTCGAAGTCCGGCTGTGCCCGTCCGAAGCCGGGCGCGACGGCCGGCGGTTGTGCCTTCGACGGCGCCCAGATCGCCCTGGTTCCCATCGCCGACGTGGCCCACATCGTTCACGGCCCGATCGCCTGCGCCGGCAGCTCGTGGGACGGCCGCGGCACGCGCTCGTCCGGCCCGACCTTGTACCGCCTGGGCATGACGACCGATCTGACCGAGCAAGACGTCATCATGGGCTGCGGCGAAAAGCGGTTTTTTCACTCGATCAAGCAGGCGATCGACGACTATCATCCGGCCGCGGTCTTCGTCTACAACACCTGCGTGCCGGCCTTGGTCGGCGACGACATCGAGGCAGTGTGCAAGGCGGCCCGCGAGCGCTGGGGCGTGCCGGTGGTGCCGGTCGATTGTGCGGGTTTCTACGGCACCAAGAACCTCGGCAACCGCATCGGCTGCGGACGCTGCTACAAAACGTGCCCGCGAGATGTCTTCGAGTTGGTCGACCGCGAGCAGGACGACGATGACGAGGACACCGCGAAGGTTATGCGCGTCGCCCATGCTCTCGATTGCATCGGCTGTACGGCGTGTGCCAACGCCTGCCCGATGACACCCGAACGAAAGAAGACGACCAATTGGAAGACCTTCATCAAGTCGCACTGGGACGTGCTGGCGGCCGTCGACTTTACGACGGTTGAAGTCTTGACGACGCGCGGGCTCGTGACCTTTTACCTGCTGTTCGTAATGGAACTGGCGACGCGGCGGGTGCATTTCGCCGGCTGCACGGCGAATCCGAACGGCCCCTGGATGAAGCAAGTCGCCCGCAACTTGACGGCCTGCGACGACAGCTTCTTGAAGGGAAAGAAGTATCTCTTGATGGACCGCGACACGAAGTTCACGACTGAGTTTCGCAGCATCCTCGAACAGGAGGGCATCGAAAGCGCATTGCTGCCACCGAGGTCGCCCAATTTGAACGCGAACTTGGAGCGGTTTTTCAGATCCCTGAAATCTGAGTGCTTGGGCCGAATGATCTTCTTCGGCGAGCAGTCGCTTCGCAATGCCACGACCCAATTCGTGGAGCATTATCACGCCGAACGCAACCATCAAGGGCTGGGCAACAAACTGATCGAGCCGGGCCCGGAATTCGGCCAAGCGACGGGCGAAGTCGAACGCCGCGACCGGCTGGGCGGGCTATTGAACTACTATCATCGCCGGGCCGCCTGACGAAGCGCCCACCGCGCTCGTCAGCAACCCACTCCCCACGCCTCCAAGGATTCCGCGTTCCCGCCGCGTGCCGACCCCGAAAATCCGCCCTCGCCGCCCCCTGTAGCACGTCTCTTGCCGACCTAAATTCCGTCCGCCGACCCCCGCCAAGTCGTGATTGCGACTCGCTTTCGCCATCGGTTGAGTTTTTTTACCATACGCGCACAGCGCTCCGACAACCTCGGTCTCCGCCCGCACTTCTGTCCGACAACGTTTTTGTATAGGACGGGCCTGCTCGGCGTTCACTCGCGTTTCGGCCTATCTGCTTGCGGAGCCGCCCAAAGCAGCGCTTTGCACCAGAGGCTTCGGCAGTTTCGTTGCCTCCACTGCCGCTCCGGTTGCTTCCGGCTGGAGCGACCCGTCGCCGGGCGGGGCTTGCACCCGCTGGAAATCGCCGCATTTTCACGGCGCACAGTCTTTTGACCTTACGGGCTGGTCGTGTCGGGCAACATTTAGTTCAGTATCGATTAACGTCAAACAACGGCGGCTGAGTTGCTAGCGAATGCAAAAATCTCGGGGCGTTCGGCCATCATTGTCTTTGATGGTTGGGTCAGCGCCGTGTTTTTCGAGCAGTTCGATGAAGGGCGAGGGGACGTCTTCATCGTCATCGTACGGCACGGCATAGGCTTCGTGCAGCGCCGTCCAACCATTCTTGTCGGCGGCGTTAACGTCGGCGCCGTGTTCCAGCAGCCACTCCGCCGCCTCGGGACTGCCGGCGTCCATCAGCGGCGTACGGCCGCGATCGTTTCTCGCGTCGACCGGAACGCCAAGCCCGTGCACCAATTCGAGCCCTTCCAGGTTTCCCGCGAATGCGGCGACATGCATCGCCGTGCCGCCGTCGTAGACCGTCGCATCGACGCGCGCCCCGGCATCGAGAAGCATGCGGCAGACGTCGTTGTGCCCTTCGCCAAGCGCCAACAGGAACGGCGTGTAGCCATCGCTCTGTTTCGCGTTTGCGTCGGCGCCATCTTTGAGCAATGCGCGGACTCTCTTGAGCCTGCCCGCTTCGGCAGCGTCGAGCAATTGCCGGTTGATCTTGCGCGCCGTGGATTTGCCTGAGTTCTTTTCGGAATTTTCGTCCGCAATTTCGTCCCAGGCCTCGTCAACAACTTCGTCCGGCAACCCCGCAATGACCGACAACGCCAGCTCGCGCAACTGCGTAATGTCGGGCCCCTGCTCGGCGAGTTTGCGAGCCTTCGGGTCTCGCGTCAGTTTGGCGCCGTCGATGATCGTGTAAAGTCCCAGGCCGTCATCGGCCAGCGACTCGAAGATTTCGACCAACTCTTGGCCGACGTCCAAATCGCGATTGGCGCACGGCGGCGGCCCGCGCTCGGCCAATTGGCGCAACTGCTGCGGGCTCAGGTAGCCGATCTCGTATTCCAATTTGCCCAGGTGCGGCAGGGGCAGCGGGCCAGGTTCGGCGGTCATTTCCGGCAACAAGGGGACTTTGTCGGCAAGGCTCGAGTAGCGGACATCGTCAAGTTTCGCAATGTCGATCGACTCGGCGGCGTACTTGAGCATTTCCAAAAATGAGCGCACCGATGAATAGTCGTAGTCGTCTCCAGCGGGCCAGTTCAATGTCCGCGTCTCACCGATGCGGGCGCAAATCGCGTCGCATTCGTCCTGCGAAATGCGGCCCTGCTTCTGCTTGGCGATTTCCGAGAGCATCTCGGGGTCGCGGGCCCACTTCTCCCGCAACTTTTCCGGATCGGCGGCGAAGAGCCATACGGTGAATGACACGGACGGACCTCCGGTGGAAGTTACTTCAGTTCCAGCGATTGGTGCGTGACCAGCCGCGCGGCGATGGGCAGTTCAAACGATAAATCGGTCCAGCCTCGCTCGTAAGCCAGAGCGGCGAGAATCGATTCCTGCAGGGCGATCGCAGTCAGAGGATGGTCGTCTTTGGCTGTCGTCTCCGCGAAGTTGGCGGTCGACTCGGCCAGCGCCGCGGAGAACTTCGCGCTGTCGCCGCTCTGAAGCGCCTGCCAGGCTTTGTAGAGCAGTTTGGGGCGCCTCTTGCGAGATTTCTGCAGCCGCGCTTCGAGCGGCGCCGTATCCATCGGCGAGGACTGGAATGATGCGGCGATACAAAGCAAAAGATCGCCAATCGCAGCTTCCGTGTGCGGAAGGGCCAGATCCTCGACGACAAGCTTAGGGTGCAGAAGTTCCGAAAGTTGCATCCGCTCGCGGGTTTGCCCGCCGAGTGTTGCTAGCAATAATACTTCGGAATACGGCTCGAACCAACGCGCTTGCTCGTTCCAGGGCGTGTCCGCCGTCATCTTCGCTAGTTGGTCTCTCACGACATCGAAGTACACGAGCGCCATTTCGACGCTTTTTTTTAGGATCTCCTTGGGCGACAGCGCGCCTCGAAATCCGAGGTGCCAACGGTAGATCATCTGAGCACACAAGTTCAGATACCGCCTATAGCAAAACGCCATGTTTCCCGTGGGCCCGAGAGCTCGGCAATCATCGCCAAATGTTGGGAATTGCTCATCGCAAGCCTTTGTTTCTTTGGCCAGCTTGTCGGGAATGCCGCACTTAAGTTGATCGAAAAACTCGTTCATGAATGGCTTTCAATAGTTATTATTCGTCGGATTATACCAAATGCTCGGCCACGGGCCGGCGTACGGGCTCATATTGGAGCCATCGGGCGGCCGGTACGCCTGGAAGGCAAAACGCATTTCGACGGGCCGCGTCCTCGGCCCTATGATCACGAGTTTGACAAGCCCCGCGAGCATCAGGTTGTGTGCGTTATAGGCGGCAGCGAGGTCATTGGCGCCTGTCCCATTTTTCTCAATCACCTGATTGATCCAGTACGAGATCCACTTTCCGCTCATTTGCGTTCCATATCCCTTTGTGTCGCCCAACTTGGCTTTCCTCCCCCCCTTTGGCTTCGAAGATGCCCCAGACGCCCGAGGAACTCTGTTGGGCGATCTGGTCGGGGCCTTGATTGTCGTGGATCGAGAGCGAGACGCCCTCGAACCCCAGCGCCCGAATCACCAGCGCTGTGCCCATCTCTCCGATCAACTCCTGGATATCGTTGGGTTTGGCGCCGAATGCCTTCGTGACGGGCGACCCGAGCAATCGTCTCCCCAATACCGCCAACATTGCTTTTGAGTACATCGAAGGTGAATCGATCCTCCTCATGTTGAACAAGGAAGGCATTGCCGCGTCGAGCGGATCGGCCTGCACTTCGGGGTCGCTGGAGCCGTCGCACGTGATGCGCGCGATGGGCATTCCTTACACGGCGGCGCACGGCACCGTGCGCTTTTCGCTGTCGCGTTACAACACGATGGACGAGATCGATCGCGTAGTAGCGGCGGTGCCGCGCATCGTCGCCCATCTGCGTTCCTTGTCGCCGTACTGGAGCGGAGATGCGCCGGCGGTCGATCACGAGCGCGCCTTTGCTCCGACGTTTGCGTAGTACGGATTATTCATCAGCCTAGCGAAAACGGCGCACACTGCGTAGCAGAATTCGTGAGAATTCTGGCCGTAACTCGCGACGACGACCGGACTTCTCAAGAAGTCGGTTACGGGCTCGGCAGAGAGATTTTGACCATGCGCACCATCATCCTCGACGACACAACGCTCCGCGACGGCGAACAGTCGGCCGGCGTCGCTTTCACGCTGGACGAAAAAGTCGCCATTGCCCGTGATCTCGACGCCGCCGGCGTGCCGGAGCTGGAAGTCGGCATTCCGGCGATGGGTGAAGAAGATCGCGAGAGTATTCGGGCTGTCCGTGCGGCCGGTCTCCGCGCCCGCCTGGTCGTCGGGTGCCGCATGCACGAGCGCGATCTGCGTGCCTGTCGAGGCCTCGGTGTAGACATGGTGGACCTGTCGATCCCCGTTTCCGACCAGCAGGTGCGCCACAAGCTCGGCTGGGACCGCGCCAGGGTGCTGCGCCAGGTGGCCACGCTCGTCGACCGCGCTCTCGATGAGGGACTGCAGGTCTGCGTCGGCGGCGAGGACGCCTCGGTCCGCACGCTCCGCGACGACGGCACTTATCCCGGCACGTCCGTGGGCGAGGTGCTGGTGCGCGAGGGGAGTGTCGGCCAGGGCCGCAACGTCGGCGCCTACCTGCAAGACCACGTCATCTACGCGGTCCACTTCTTCGAAGTGGACCGGATCGTCGGCTGTTGCGAAGAAGAGTTGATCTCCGCCGACGAGTCCTGGATGCCCACCCGCTTCCTGTTCCGCGATAAGGTGGCCGCTCGCGTCCCGCTTGGCGTGCAAGGCCGCGTGGTCGTTGCGGTCGGGACCGAAGGCGAGGTGCTGCGGGTGCTGCGCCATGCTCCCGGCGGCCCGGCGTACCAGGTGTATTTCGACGGGCGCACTTTCATCGTGCCCGAAAACGCTCTTGATGCTCCCAAGGAGACCGCGGATGTTGCCGCCGCTGACGCCTGACGAACGACTGCGCTACGACCGGCAAATCGGGCCGGGCGTACTCACCGACGCGGGGCAACGCCGCCTTAAGGCCGCGACGGCGCTGGTCGCCCGCGCGGGCGGCGTCGGCGGACCGGCGGCCCTTTCACTCGTGCTGGCCGGCGTGGGCCGAGTCATCATCGCACATCCAGGCGAACTCGAATCGCCCGATCTCAATCGACAAATTCTCGGCTCCGAGAGAGGCCTGGGCTTCCCGCGGGCCTCTCAATTCGCCGCGCATCTGCGGACCATGAGCTCCTTCGTGACCATCGAAGAGATCGACCATGAACTCAACGACGACGAGGCCGACGAGCTGGCTGGCCGGGCCGACGTCGTTCTGAGCTGCGCCGCCGATTTCGGTCGCAGGCTGATTTTGAATCGAGCGGCACATTCTGCCAGGATTCCGTTTATCGATGCCGCTCAGTGGGGAATGACCGGTTCGCTGGTCGTGAGCGATGGACGGACGACCCCCAGGGCGATTGCATCATAAGTCATTGTCCGACTAGCACTTTCTCGAGGTAGTCCTCGTCCAAGGCGGCGAGGAGGCGTTTGTTCTTGATGCCGACCTTTTCGCTCGTCTCGTTCTTCAGCAGGCTCAGTGCGGCGCGACGCAACGCGCTAAAGTTCTCGTCGGCGCGTCCTTTGCGGATGCGGCATTGGTCCTCTTGGAACGTCACGTCGAGCTGCCAGTGCAAGCGATTTTCGATCCCCCAATGACCGCGCACCGCTTCGCCGAAGCGAACGGCGGAAAGGTATTTGTTGAGAATGAAGTAGCGCGTCTCGCAACTCGTGGTTCCCTTGCGAGCCGTGACGTTCATGGCCATCCCGATGGCCTTCAACTTCGGCCAGCGCTCGCGGTCGGGAAGGTCGTCGGGAACAGGACAGATGAAATAATAACGCTGCTCCTTTCGGCCGTGTCCCTTTTCGTTCGTCTCGTGCCGGCGCACCGGCGTGCCGTCGAACTCGTCCCCGAAGTGGACCTCGAAATGGTGCTTGATGCCCTCGGACAACGTCGGCTGGTTGCCTTTCACGGCCAGACAGTAGTCCGCCTTCGCCGCCACGATGGTCCGGGCGATTTCCACCTGGCAGCCCATCGCGTCGATGGTCACCAAAGAGCCCGTAATTTCCAGCATTTGCAGCAATTTCG
>DATKRK010000345.1:0-6688 GCA_035532215.1 Pirellulales bacterium
GCAACCAGCCACGCGCCCATGACAGTCCGGCTCATCGACTCAACGGCAAACGCTACCATGAGCATTGGCTCCACAACCTCATGGCGTCAACCTCACTGATGGGCTTAAGAAACCACACACCTGCAATCCGATAGAGTCAGACAATTCGTTATGACAGCCTGGCGATTTTCCCGCGAGTGCATCGGAAATTACGACGTCTTGAAACAAGCCTCTGCCACGTTCGAAATCCCCGCACTCGACTGCTCGGAAGAGCTGTCGCTGATTCGCAAGGGCCTGAACCAACTCGACGGCATCTCGCAACTGCATCCCGATTATTTGAATCGCCGGCTGCGCGTCGAGTTCGACGCCGAACGGTTGGATGCGGCTCGCGTCAGGCTGCGGATTGAGGAAATCGGCTTTTCTGCGCGGTTGTTGGCGGGCGAAGAGGCTGCGCGCCGCGAGCGGCCCGCCCCGGAAACGGCGAGCGTGCGGTGGTCGACGGTCGGCGGCGGCGTATTGCTGGCAGCCGCTGCGGCCGTTTATGGTTTGACGTCCGCAAGCTCCGCGTGGAGTGCGGCCTTGGCGATTGCGGCTACGGTGACGGCAGGTTTCAGCGTGGCGCGGGCCGCCTGGCGCGCCGTGCGGCTGAAAACGCTCGACATCAACGCCTTGATGACGCTGGCGGCGACCGGCGCGATCGCCACGGGCGATTATTTCGAGGCCGCAACGGCGATGTTCTTGTTCGGCGTCTCGCTCTGGCTGGAAAGTTATAGCCTCATGCGGGCGCGGCGGGCCGTGCGTTCGCTGATCGAACTGTCGCCGCCGACGGCGCATCGTTTCGAGCAAGGTCAATTGCGCGACGTGCCTGCGGCCGATTTGCAGCCGGGCGATCGCGTGCTGGTGAAACCCGGAGAACGCTTGCCGGTCGACGGTCGCGTCGAAAGCGGGGCGTCGGCGGTCAACCAGGCCCCGATTACCGGCGAGAGCGTGCCGGTGGAAAAGCAGCCGGGCGATCCGGTCTTCGCCGGCACAATCAACGGCGAGGGCGCGATCGAAGTCCTCGTCGATCGCCCCGCCGCCGACAGCACGCTGGCACGGATCGCCCGGTTGGTCGACCAGGCGCAGCAATCGCGTTCGCCGACCGAGCGATTCGTCGACCGCTTCGCCCGCAGCTATACGCCGGCCGTAATCGCTTTGGCGCTGGCGATCGCCGCATTGCCGCCGCTGTTGGCGCATTGGGGCGTGGCCTGGGCGGCGATACACTCGCCGGGCGAGTGGCTGCACCGCGGGCTCGTGCTGCTGGTGATCGCCTGTCCTTGCGCGCTGGTGATTTCCACGCCCGTGACGATCGTCTGCGGGCTGCGTTTCGGCGCCAGCCGCGGGATGTTGATCAAAGGCGGGCAGTTCCTGGAACAAGCCGGGCTGGTCGATTGCGTCGTGTTCGACAAAACCGGGACGCTCACGCTGGGCAAGCACGAAGTGCAGAAGATCATTCCCGCCGAGGGCGAAGCGGCCGACGACGTGCTGCGGGCAGCCGCCGCCCTGGAGAGCCGCAGCGAGCACCCGCTGGCGCAGGCCGTCGTGGCGGCGGCGCGCGATCGCGGCTTGGAGTGGAAAGAGGCGAGCGACGTGGCGGCGCTGCGCGGCGCGGGCGTCGAAGGCCGCTTGGAGGGCCGCATGCACTATGTCGGCAGCGGGCGATTGTTCCGCGAGCGCGGCGTGCCTGGCGCGCCGCTCGATGGCCAGGCGCCAGGCGAAGGCGACGCCCAGCCGGCGACTTGCGCCCTGGTCGGCTCGAGCGAAAAAATGCTGGGCAGCATCTTGCTCGCCGATCCTCCGCGCCCCGATGCCGCCGCGGCGATCGCCGAACTGAAGCGGGCGGGCGTGCGGCCCTTGGTGATGCTTTCGGGCGACCGGGCGGCGGTGGCGGGCGCGATGGCCGAACGGCTGGGCCTCGATCAGTCGTATGCCGACTTGTTGCCGGCCGACAAGCTCCAGCACGTCCAGCGATTGATGGCGGAACATCCGCGTTTGGCCATGGTCGGCGACGGCGTCAACGACGCGCCCGCCTTGGCCGCAGCCGCGATCGGCATTGCCTTTGGTTCGCAAGCCAGCGACGTCGCTTTGGAAGCGGCCGACGTGGTGTTGATGTCGCCGCATTTGCGGCGTCTGGGCGAGTTGCTGCGACTAGGCCGCCGCTGCCGCCGGATTCTCTGGCAGAATATCGGCATTTCCTTGGCCCTCAAGGCCGCCGTGCTGCTGCTGGCGCTGGCCGGGCCCGACCAATTGGCCAAGCTTTGGCTGGCCGTCGCCGCGGATGTCGGCGCCAGTCTGGTGGTAATCTCCAACGGCATGCGGCTGCTGCGGTCGTAAGCGGGCGGCATAGGAGTTGCGTCTCCTTAAGTTGGGTTCGATTCGAAACGGACGAACCGCGGCGCCCCGCCGCACTATTCAAGGAGATGAAACAATGGACACCTGGATTCTCGTGGCCGACAGCAGCCGAGCGCGGCTTTTTGCCGCCTCGCAACGTGGAAAACCGTGGAATTTGGTCGAGGAGTTGCGACATCCGGAATCGCGCGAACGCACTGCCGAAATCGACCCTACCGAGCGTGGAATGCAGAGACAGAGTTTTGGCTACGGCAGCCCTGCGATGGAGGCGAAGACGGCCCCTCGACTGGTCGAACACCATCATTTTGCCGAGGAACTGGCTCGCAAGCTCGATGCCGGGCTGAAGCACGGCGACTACGGGGCTTTGGTCATCGCGGCGAGCCCCAAGTTTCTCGGCCATTTGAAAGGCATACTCGACAAGCAGGTCGTAAAGTGCATTACTGCCGCGATTGATAAAGACTACACCAATCTTGACGAACGCGAGCTGGCCGAGCAGTTGGAAGAGATGGTTTGGGGGATTTCAGTCCAAAGGTAATCGATTAGCGTGCGAACTTCGAAGTAAGCGCGCCCAAAGGCACTTCCGCGGGCTAGATCGCACACGCCAGCGTAGTATGATGAGGTGAGTTGGACGGAAAGTGGAAAAAGTTCGGAGTGGGCCGGGCGGTCGCCGGCCGAGAAAAACTCGGCGGGAGGAAAGTCCGGGCTCCGCAGGACAGGGTGGTGGGTAACGCCCACCGACCGCAAGGTCCGGGAAAGCGCAACAGAAAGCAAACCGCCTCGTGAAGCAGCGCAAGCTGCTTCGCGCGGTAAGGGTGAAACGGTGAGGTAAAAGCTCACCAGCAGATTGGGCGACCAGTCTGGCTAGGCAAGCCCCGCCCGGAGCAAGGCCAAGCAGAAAGCAGTCGCCCGGCGTCGTTCGGCAAAATCGCCGGATGACGCTCGGGCGCGCGGATCGGTCCGGTCCGCCATCGACTTTCGGGTAGGCTGCTCGAGGGGTCGAGCAATCGGCCCCCTAGAGAAATGGCCGCCGCCCGTCCAATCCGTTGGACGGGAACAGAACCCGGCTTATAGGTCCGCTCCGAACTTTTTTTCTTGGCCGACTCTTCTTTACTCGGCCTTCAGTGTCTCCTCGGGGTCCTCCGATGCCTGGTGAGCCTTGGCCACCACGTCGGGCGGCACCAATTCGCCATCGACCAGTTGCATGAGTTTCGAGATGCAAAGCTTGTTCATGCTCGTTTGCATGCTGTAGGCCTCGACTCGCAACGAATCGTGCAAGCTTTGCGGCAAGCGAATCGTAATTACGCGGGTCGCCTCTTGGGGCGGCGGCAAGACATTGATGCGAACCCTCAACCGGGCCACCATCAGTTGGATTCCCTCGTACTCGGGGCTCTGCTCGAAAGCCGCCATAGCCTCTTTGCTGGAGAAGACCTTGCGAACGACGCCGTCAACTCCCAGGGTCTCCCGATAAAAAGTCACCCAATCCAGCTCGCGGCGATAAAGCTGCTCCGCAGCCAGATAGACCTCTTGCTCCTTCGTGGTCATGCAACACTCTCCTACTTGCTTAGGGCGATCCAAATCCTTTTCGATGGCCACCACTCCAGCGACCATTTGCCAGATCTTGCCAATGGAGTCAAGCCCAGCTCCGATAGCATTGCTGTGCTAGCACTTACGAAGACTGGATCGCCTTGCACCATCTTTGGGCAGTGCTGCCGGAAATCAGGCAGCCAGCCGGCTGCCTAAATCTTGGGCAATCGCATTTTTCCCACTTGCCAAAGTGTCCTGTGGGCTGAGGTTGAGTTTTTCTTTGGATTAGGCCAGAAATTGTTCGGTTCGAGACCTCGTGGCGAAAAGATTCCCGCGATTTGCCTGCTGCGCGGCGTAACGTTTGCTCCGGGTGGGCAAGCGGTAAGCGAAGCGGCAGATTTATGTAACGGCGACCAAGCGCCGGCGCCATTTTTCGTTGACCGACGAGGCTGAAGCGGGCTACCATGAGTTAAGTCGGCGGAGCGCCCCTGACAGGACCAACGGACGGTCGATTGCGCATGCCGTCGCCGCCCTTCGGCCTGTCTTCAAGTAGCATCTAGTTCGAAATCGTTCATTGGGGCGATCGTTCCCGTCAATCAAGCGCACAGGCTCCCTCTCAAAGCGACACGCCCTGCCCGTAATGAGCACTGCCGGTTCCAGTCAACGAGCATCCGCCTTGCCGCCGGCCGTGAGCCAGTCCGGCGAAATGACGAATCCCCCGATCGAGGAGGCGGCTGTCGAGGGCTCGGGCGGGGGCATTCATGGCGCCGATCCCGACGAGCGCACGGTCATTTCTCAACGGCCGCCGCTCACGCCGACCGGCGCCGGACGACCGGCCCCGCCGTTCGAACTCGAAAAGCTACTGGCGGGCGAACGGCTGAACCATTTCGAGCTGCGCGAGTACGTGGGCGGCGGCGGCATGGGCGCCGTATTCCGGGCGCTCGACACGATGTTGAATCGCGAGGTGGCGCTGAAGGTGCTCTCGCGCGATCAAGGGGCCGACGAAGAGACGCGCCGCCGCTTCCAGAACGAGGCGCAATCGGCCGCCCGCTTGGATCACGAGAACATCGCCCGCGTGTTCTACGTCGGCGAAGACAAAGGGCTCAACTACATCGTTTTCGAGTTCATCGAGGGGATCAATCTCCGAGAGTTCGTGGAGAAAAAGGGCCCTCTGCCGCTGGCCGAAGCGATCAGCTACACGCTGCAAATCGCCGACGCGCTGGCTCACGCCTGCAGCCGAGACGTCGTCCACCGCGATATCAAGCCCTCGAACGTCATTATCACCGAAGACGGCCGGGCCAAGCTGGTCGACATGGGGCTGGCCCGGCTGCACCAGGTGCAGCCCGAGGGCGAAGATCTGACGGCCAGCGGAGTCACGCTGGGCACGTTCGACTATATCTCTCCCGAGCAGGCCCGCGACCCGCGGATCGCCGACGTTCGCAGCGACATCTACTCCCTCGGCTGCACGGTCTATTTCATGCTCACCGCGCGGCCGCCGTTTCCGGAAGGCACGGTCCTGCAGAAACTGCTGCAACACAACAGCGACGCTCCGCCCGACCCTCGCGAGCTGAACCCGGAATTGCCAGAAGAGCTGTCGCCGGTGATCCGCAAGATGCTGGCCAAAGACCCGCGGCGCCGCTATCAACACCCCAGCGAGTTGATCGACGACCTCTGCCTGCTGGCGGAACAGATCGGCTGTCCGACGCCCGGGCCGGGGCGAATGGCGCCTTGGGTTCCGGCGAAAGCGCCGGCGCGCGTTTCCATGATCCAGCGTCATTTGCCGTGGATCATTCCCGTCGCCGCCTTGCTGGCGATCGTGGCGATCCTCGATCGCTGGCAACTCGACGATCTCGATCAACCGCGAACGTCAAAACCGGCCTTAGGGCGAAGCGGCGTCTCGACTCGCGATAATCGAGTGGCCGGCGGCCCTCTCACGACTGCGCCGAAAGACGGCCAGTCCGTATCCAGCGCAGGCGAGAACGGTGCGGAGGGCGAAGTCGAGACCGAGGATGCGCCCGTCCCTGTCAGTCCGTCTGCCGACCGCTCTTCCGTTCGCGAAGAGACTGCTCGGACCGGGGGCGAACGAGACTCGCCATCGACATCCCCAAAAGACCCTCGCGCCGCGTCTGCCAATCCGGCGAAGCCCGACCAACCGCTCGCCCGGACTTCACCGCCGGAAGGCGACCGACCGGCGGGCGAGGATGCTTCGAATTTAAACGCTTCGAATCCGAGAAGTGCAGTCCCTTCGAAACGAGTCGCCCAGGAAGCCTCGGCTGTTGACGGGGCGAAAGTCGAGGTAGACGACCCGGCGAAGCCTGCGGAAAGTCTCGCTCCGGCCAAGACGCCAACCGAAGATTTGCCGCCATGGCTGTTGGTCGTCGGCGAGGGGGAAGGGCCGCAGCGCTACTCCACTTTGTCGGCAGCCTGCAACGCGGCCAAGAGCGGAGACATCATTGAGCTGCGTTATAGCGGTCCGCGACAGGAAATTCCCATCACTGTGGAAAACAAAAGCCTCAGCATTCGCGCCAAGGAGCCGAATCAACCGGTGGTGGCGTTTTCTCCAAACGACGCCGATCCCTACCTCTTTCCGCATAGCATGCTGCGCATTGTGGGCGGCAGCCTGCGGCTGCTGAATGTCGGCTTCGAGATGCGCCTTCCTCGCGGCGTTCCTTCGGAGAATTGGACGCTGTTCGAGGCGCAAAGGGTGGAATCGCTCGATCTGAACAAGTGTACGTTGACCGTCGTGAATTGGTCGGACCTGGGCGGGGCGTTTCACGACAAGGTTTCGTTCTTCCAT
>DATKRK010000346.1:0-27691 GCA_035532215.1 Pirellulales bacterium
GAAACAATCACCCTTGACTGGTCCAACCATATCAGGGAACGCCCTCCGTGGCAATCCGTGAGGCGGGAAAGACGGTGAACAACGGGTTCACGGAACGCCACGGAGGGCGTTCCCTACAGTATCGGAGCGTTTATCCTTGACAACCGTTCAAATGGTATCACTACCCTCCCGACTTCTTACTCCTCGCTCCCCCCTTACAGCCCATTCGCGCGCAAATAATTCTGGCACGAAACCAAACCGACGCTATCGATCGTGCGGCCGAAGTCGGGCTGCACGATGGCCCACAGCCGGGCGTGCGTGTCCATCGAGGCGGTGTTGAAGCCGAAGGCGAAGCCTCGGGCGCGTGACAATCGCAGGCCGCGTTTGGCGGTGTAGACCGGCTCGGCGTCGAACGGCTCGTCGTCCCATTCCTGCGGCCGCCAGGCGGCCGAGCCGCGCACGATGACCACCATCCAGCGCCTGAGACTGCGCTCGCGAAGCCCTTGCGATGCGCGTTTCCATGCTCGTGGGTGCAGCATTGCCATCACGTCACCTCCCGTCCTTCGGGTTCGCATTCGTCCGGCGAGAACGAATGGTCCATGGTTGCGCCGCCTTCCCAACGGGATTCGAACGAGCCTTTGCCCCGGTAGTCAGGCTGCAGTTTTCCCCCCAATAAAACATCGAAAACGACGCGCGGTCTACGACATCGTCCGCCCATCGGTTGGGATGGCGGCGCCGCGGCGCCAAAGCGCAAGCAGTCGAGAGCTAGCATGGATGTGCCCTCCGGAAGAGAAAAGACCAACGAGAAAAAACTGGTCTTCGTGGCGCTCTTCCACGGCAGAGCGCGGCCGGCAGCCGCCAGGCTGACTTAGAGTGAAGTCGATGGCGATAGTGTACTTGTGAACACTATCGCTAGCAAGCGCCGCGGACCGCAAAATCTAGCGGTCGTAAGGCGCTGGCGCCGCGACGGCTAGCGGGTGGCTGGCGGCAGAGCGAAGCGATGCCCCAGAGAACTGGGGCTTCGCCAAGGCTCAGCCGCCAGCCACCCGGCCGTCAATGCGGGCGCGACGAAACGCGCCGCGCACGCGGTTTTATTCAGGAAGTAGAATCGCCCGTCTTCGGCGCCGCCGAGGAAGTTGGGAACGCGGCGTTTCAATCCTCGCTGGCGGCGGCGCGCGGCATCCATCGGCAAAGCAGCATCCCGCCGAAGTAGAGCACGGTCAGCGGGATCGCCATATAAAAGATGCTGATCGGATCGGCCGGCGTCAGGATGGCCGACAGGACGAAGATCACCAACACGGCGATCCGCCACTTTTCGATGTACGACTTCAAGCTGAAGACGCCGATCCGCTCCAGGAAGAGCATGACCAGCGGCAATTGGAAGCTGATGCCGAAGCCGAGCGGCAAGAAAAGCACGAAGCTCAGCCACTCGCTGATCCGTGGCTCGCTGTCGATTCCCAGGGAATTGTTGAAACTGAACAAGAACCTCAAGACCGGTTCGAAGACCAGCAAATAGGCGATCGCCGCCCCGGACAAAAACAGTCCCACGCTGACCGGCAGAAAACGGTAAACGTACTTCTTTTCGTGAGGATACAACCCGGCCGCCACGAATGACCAGATTTGAAAGAAGACCCACGGGCTGGAAAGCACGATGCCCACGACGATCGAGGCCTTGAGCCAAATCGCAAATGGTTCCTGGACGCTTAACGCCGTGGGATGAATCCGAGGGTCTTCTTCGACCGGGGTCCACAGGAAGATCGGCGTCAAGCTCGCTTTCGAGGCGATCACCCGAATGCGTTTTTTCGCCTTTTCGGCGTCGTCCGCCGCTTCGCCAGGCTCTTCGCCTTGAGGTTCGTTTACGGCCTCCTCGCGCGCCGGCAATTCAATGCCCTTCAGCGCCTCGGGTTCGGCTTGCTTCAGTTCGTGCCATGCCTGGCGGGGATGAATGTACTTGATTTCGAGAATGAAGTGATCTTCCTCGACGAGTCGTTTGACTTCGTGAACCGTGTAGAAAACTTCTTTGCCGCCTTGTTTGCGCTGTTCCGACCATTCGGTAAAGGTCTTGACCGACTTCGTTTCATAAAAGCCGCCCAGAGCTTTCACCAGCGGCCGCTGGATCAGCGCCACCACCCAATCGCCCACAAAGAAGCCGATCGCAACGCCAATCGCCAACCCGGCCACCGCCTTGAACAACGCCACGCGCAACTCTTCGAGGTGCTCCCCGAAGGTCATCGTGGTGTCTTGAAACAGATCTTCGTCGCGCTTGGCGGCCATGAGCGGGGGGACGGAGTGAAGAGAGATTATTAAGGCGGGACCAGGTTCGGCGGGCCTAAGTGATTCGATCATAACAAGGCCCCCCGCACGCGGCAACCGAAGCCGAGCTTTGCAAAATCGACCGAATTCGCCATCATGGCGGCGTGCCAGACGCAGTAGACGCGGCATCCTGCCGCGTTGGCGAAAGCGGCAGGGATGCCGCTTCTACCGCAAAGGAGCCTCAAGCTTGACGCCGCCCCTTTATCCGCTGCGATTCGAACCGATTCTCAAACGCTATCTGTGGGGCGGGCGCCGGTTGCACACCGAGTTGGCCAAGCCGCTGGGCGAAGGCGACGATTATGCCGAAAGTTGGGAGGTTTGCGATCGCGGCGCCGATCGGAGCCTCGTGGCCGCCGGGCCTTTGGCCGGTCGCACGCTGGGCGAACTGGTCGCCGAGCGAGGAGCGGAGTTGCTCGGCCGGCATGCGCCGCAGCCGCGGTTTCCCTTGTTGTTCAAGTTTCTCGACGCTCAGAAAACGCTCTCGGTGCAAGTCCACCCGGACGACCATCGCGCGGCTCGGCTCAGCACGCCCGACTTGGGCAAAACCGAGGCCTGGGTGATTCTGGCGGCCGAACCGGGCAGCCTGATCTACGCGGGCCTGAAGCGCGGCTTCGACCGCCCGGCTCTGGAGCGCGAGTTGGCCTGCGGCGTCTGCGAGTTGTGCTTGCACTGCTTCGAGCCGCGGCCGGGCGATTGCGTGTTCCTGCCGGCCGGCGTGGTACACGCGATCGGCGCCGGGCTGCTCGTAGCCGAAATTCAGCAGGCCAGCGACACGACGTATCGTTTGTTCGATTGGAATCGCGTCGGCGCCGACGGCAAGCCGCGAGATCTGCACCTCGACGAGGCGCTGGAGGCGATCGATTACGAGTACGGCCCGGCCGGGCCGCAATGGCCTGAGCCGACCGAACGGCCGTTCGTCAGCCGGCTGGTAAGTTGCGACAAGTTCGTGCTCGACCGCTGGCAATTGGACCAGCCCCAAACGGCGGGCGGCGACGAGCGGTGCCATCTGATCGCCGTGCTTTCCGGCGCGGCGCTGGTCGATGGCGACCCGGAAGGCAAGCCGTTGCCGGCGGGGGCGACCGTGCTGCTTCCGGCGGCGCTCGGCGCCGTCAAGTTGACGCCCTCGGCGAATGCCGTTTTGCTCGACGCCTATCTTCCCTAGTGTCCCTTCAAAGCTGACCTGACCGTCGGGTGGCTGGTGGCTGAGCCTGGGCGAAGCCCCAGTTCGCTGGGGCATCGCTTCGCTCTGCCGCCAGCCACCCCCGCCGCCCGGGCGTAAGAACGGGTTCGCGCGGTTGATACTTTAGGGAACGCCCTCCGCGGCGTTCCGCGATAGCGCGAATCGGCGCGATTCCCGCGCTTCACGGCACGTCACGGAGGGCATGCCCTACAGGCTTTTGCCGCGAACGTCTACTTACGCCCAGGCAGCCCCACGACAGCCAAACTCGCCTTCTGCCCAAGGGCGGCTTTCCCTACACTAGGCCGGCTTTCGAAAACTTCGGACACGCGGAAACGAAACCGTGCGGCGTTTACGATTGACTGTGCTCGGGGGATTATCCGCTGCAATGGCTCTCGGCTGCGCGCGCGATCCGTCGCTGCGCGACAAGCTATTGCACCCCGGCCCGTCGCAATATCAGCGCCAACGGGCCGAAAAGTACGATCCGTACAACCAAATCCCGATTGGTCCGCGCGACGATACCAGCCGTCCGCTCGACTATCAGCGACCGAATCCCGAGGCGGCCCAAGGCCGCTGGGACAATTGGGGCTGGCCGCGTTTCGGTCACGATCCGCCGCCCATCCAAGCAACTCCCACCATCCGCTGAGGCTCCGTGTCGCGGCCAAGCCGAACGACCGCGACGTTTTCGCGTCGGTACAGCCGGCGCCATCGTCGCAGGCGGCCGCGACTCAATGGAAGTAATTGCCTAACAGTTACTTGCGACACGGTATGCCATAGTCCTGGCTCAAGCCGGCGCGCAGCCGCTGACGATGGATCTGCTAGCGGAACGCTGCGGAGCGCCTCATCTTCCGTTGCGATTTGCCGCCAGGCGGCCCCGGCGGCCACAGGCCGGGGTTTCGAAACAACGGACCATCGGGGAGGCAAGTCGTGCGCCGCTTCCAACTGCTCGTGCTGGCGGGAATTACCGTTGCGGTCGCTGCGGGCTGTGCCGGCGAGCGACCTGTGATGCAAAAGCTATTTCGTCCGGGTCCGACGAATTATCAGCGTCAGAAAGCCGAACGATTCGACCCCTATAACGAAATCCCGATTGGTCCGCGCGACGACACCAGCCGCCCGCTCGACTATCAGCATCCCATCCCCGAAGCGGCTCAAGGTCGCTGGAATGAATGGGGTTGGCCGCGATTCGGCCATCCGTAAGGCCCCTTGCCGGTTTGGGAATCGCCAAACTCTCCTGCCCCTCCGTCGACCAGCCAGGCTGTTTTGTCACGAGGGGGCAAGCATTCTCAAGAATCATTACGTTTTTGCAGTAGAAGCGGCATCCTTGCCGCTTTTACGCATGCGGCAAGGATGCCGCATCTACATTACGTTTTTGCCATCTTTGCGCACTCGCCCCTTTGTCCGTTGCGAAACGCGGTGGGGCGAACTATGCTGACGATTAAGTGGCGGAAACCATGCGTCTTGTATTGCATCGAGCGCCGTGAGGCCGGTTCGTCCGTTTGACGAGTTTCACGACCGTTTAACGCGTTTTACGAACTGTCGAGCGCCGAAGCATCGAATGTTGCCGCAGTTCCGCCGCTTTAAGGAACAGCGGAATCTCTCCTGGGGAAGCATTTTCCAAAGGCGTCCCCGAGCGCGCATCCCGCCCCGTACGAGTCCCGCCTGAACGCAACTTAGGTTTTTGCATCTCGACGCGCCGCGAGCGGCTCGCAGTGTCGTCGTAATTGCCGTATTTCGCAGAGGATTTCTATGCTTTTTGCACGTTCCCAACGAACGAAACAGGGGTTCACGCTGGTCGAACTGTTGGTGGTGATCGCGATTATCGGCATTCTCATCGCGCTGTTGTTGCCGGCGGTGCAGGCGGCGCGTGAAGCGGCACGGCGCTCGCAATGCACGAATAACCTCAAGCAACTGGGCGTGGCCTTACAGAACTACCACGACATTTTTCGCTCGCTTCCCACGCGGCAAGGCGGAACAAGTTGCACCGCGCCGTACATGAACGGCAATTGCACGCGTGCCAGCGGGTTTATCGCGCTGTTGCCGTTCGTCGAGCAGCAAGCGGCCTACGACAGGATCAAGGTGGGGGGCGCCGGAGCGGCGCCGTTGGGGCCCGCCACGAATATCCTCTGGATCGGTTGGCAAGTGCAAACGCCTGGCTATCTCTGCCCGTCGGATACGCGTGCGGAACCGCAACCGATCGCCAACAGCCAATTCGGCGAAAACAACTACGCCTTTAGTCAAGGCGACACGATCACGCAGAACGGCATGTCGACGGATAACCGCGGCTTGTTTCCCTTCATGCAAACCGTTACTTTTTCGCGGATCACCGACGGGCTGAGCAATACGATCGCCATGAGCGAGCGGTTGCGCGTCAACTTCGGGTTCGGCAGTTCGCCCAATGGCAGCGTTAAATACGGCGCCGCGACGCCGGGGTTTATCACCGGCACGTTTCCGCAGGCCAATCCCGGCCAATGCCTGGCGGTCGCCAACGGGGCTTATTACAGCAATCCCTCGCAAGTCAACGGCTTGTTCGGCACGATGTGGTGCGACGGGCCGGTGCGCCGTTGCGGTTTCACGACCGTACTGCCGCCGAATTCGCCGTCCTGCGTCAGCTCGGACAATAACGGCAACTACAGCGGATCAGGGATTATTTCTCCGACCAGCAACCACCCCGCCGGCGTCAACGGGATGATGGCCGACGGTTCGGTGCGATTCGTCAACGAGTCGATCAATTCGGGCAATCTCAGTTGGCAAGAAGTCGCCGGCGGTCCGAGCCCGTACGGCGTGTGGGGGGCGATGGGCTCCAAAGCCGGCGGCGAGGGCGGCCAATTTATGTCGACGAAGTAGCGCGGCTCAAGTCGCGAGCGGTCAAAAGGCGGCGGCGTTGTGCTGCCGCTCGCATGGCGCCGCGGGGCTGAAGGCTTGCCGTTCGTCGCCGACCGGCGGCCAGCGGGATCCTGTTCGTGCAGAGGGTGAAATGAAAGAGCATCGTATGGGCCGGTCGTCGTTGCGACGGGCATGTTTGTTGTTTGGCTGCGCCGGCGCGCTGGCGCTGGGCTGCTCCAAGGGAAAAGTCGTCGACGGACCGCCGGGCAAAGCGGTTTCAGGAATCGTCCGCTATCAAGGCCAGCCGGTCGCCGAGGCGATCGTGACGTTCATGTCGCCGAGCCATACCGCTTATGGATCGACCGACAACGAGGGACATTTCAAACTGAGCTCGCCGGGTCGCGGGGAGAACGTTCCTTTCGACCATTACCAGGTGACCGTGAGCAAAGTGGCGGCGGCGCCGACGACGGAACTGACGGAAGAGCAAAAGCATACGCCCCCCGATCCGAAGTCGCTTCGTTCCCAGCAGGTCGCCCCGCCGCAGGATCTCTTGCCGGCGAAGTACAAAGCCGCCGAGTCCTCCGAACTTTCGGCCGATGTGGCGGCCGACGGTCCGGAAGAATTCACGTTTGAGCTGGCCGACTGAGCGCGACTGTTTGCAATTTACACAAGGTCAACTGCGGCAACAGTTTGCGATTAATGGAAAAATCCGTATTGTGACGATTTGTACAGTATGCTAGTTTGCTTTTGGATTGCGCGCGCGTGCATTTTGAACCATTTCGACTAAAAACCGCAGTCTTATTTGGTAAAGGTTGTGCGTCGCGGCTCACAATTCGCAGGTTTATTCTACGGAGTCGGGTGCGTGGATGAAAATCGGCGAACCAGCGCGAAGGAAGAGACGCATGAGCACTGCATCTGAATATCTGAAAACAGAACTGCAAACCTACGAAAAACACAAAGAATCGTTGCTGGGTAAAGAGGGGAAATACGTTCTCATTCACGGCACGGAAATCGGCGGCGTTTGGGATACTTACGAGGATGCTCTTCAGGCTGGATATCAAAAGTTTGGCATGGCTCCGTTTTTGGTGAAACAAATCCAGGGCATCGAGCGCGTGCAGTTCTTCACGCGTGAAATATGCCCTCCGTAATTGCCAGCATTGAGCAAGATGGCCCTATCATCTTAGAGGTCAACTCTTCTTTCGCCATTTCGATCGTTCGCCTGCGCCGCCCGATTCCTGAGTTCCCATGCCTGCTCCCAAACGCCGCCCATCCTTTCGCAACGCGCCCCGCCGCGGCTCGAAGCCGAAACGCGCTCCTCGAGCCGCTGGCGCGCCTGCCGAGGCGCCTGCCGGCGGCGAGCGCCTGCAAAAGGTCATGGCTTCCGCCGGCGTCGGCAGCCGCCGGCATTGCGAAGAGCTGATCGCTTCGGGCCGCGTGGAAGTCGATCGTCAGGTCGTCCGCGAACAGGGTACGAGAGTCGATCTCGCGCGACAGGAAATTCGCGTCGACGGCACGCCGCTGGCGAAAACGAAGCGCGTTTACTTCCTCGTCAACAAGCCCCTCGGCGTCGTTTCGACGAATTTCGATCCCTCGGGCCGGCCGCGGGTGATCGACTTGTTTCCGAACATCCGCGAGCGGCTGTTCACCGTCGGCCGCCTCGACCTGTCGAGCGAAGGGCTGATGCTCGTGACCAACGACGGCCAATTGGCCAACGAGTTGGCCCATCCTCGCTACGGCGTGGAAAAGACCTATCATGTGTTGGTGGCCGGCCAAGCCACGCCCGAAGCCTTGGCGCCGTTGCGGCAAGGCGTGCGCCTGGCCGAAGCGGTCGCGCGGGTCGAGAGCGTGCGGATCAAGTCGACCTTGAAACAAAGCACGCTGTTGGAAATCGTGCTGGCCGAAGGCCGCAATCGCGAAATTCGGCGTCTGTTGGCGAAAGTCGGGCATAAAGTGCTGCGTCTCAAGCGAGTCGCCTTGGGCGGCGTGCGTTTGAAAGATCTGGCGCCCGGCGAATTTCGCCGCTTGCGCAGCGACGAATTGCGGCTGCTCCGCCAACGCGCCAAGCCGGACGCCCAACGCCCGGCGACAAGTCGAGCGACCGAAATGCCTGATCGGCAAACCTACCGCAAGCCCAAAGAGCCTCGCCCCTCTCGCCCCGATCAAGCGGCTTCGCGTCCGGGCGGCGCTTCTGCCGGTTCGCGTAAACCGCACTCGCGCCCCACCAAAAAGGGCGGCTCGAAAGCGACGTCGAACCGGCCGGCCGATCGCCGCGGCCGCCCCAAAGGGCGCCGTTCCGAAGGGGGCAGTTCCCAAGGAGGCCGGCCATGACGGCGCCGGCCGACGCAGCGCACGTCGCTCACTTTGCCGACTGCGCTCGTTTCGTCACGGTCGAGGCGGCCGAAAACCGGCGTCTCGCTCGCGACACGTATCGTCTGCGGTTCTTTTGCCCCTCGATCGCCGAACGCATCGTTCCCGGCCAGTTCGTCATGCTGCGTCTGGCGGGCTCGAACGATCCGCTGCTGGGCCGGCCGTTGGCGCTTTACGACACGGTGCTCGACGAGGGCGGCCGCCCGGTCGGCGTCGACGTGGTCTACCTGGTCGTCGGCAAGCTGACCCGCAAGCTCGCCGCTCTCGCGCCGGGCCAGCCGCTGGAGGTTTGGGGACCGCTGGGCAATGGATTTGGGCCGCAGACGGCCGGTGGATTTGGGCCGCAAGCGGCCGGTGGTATTCCGCCGCAGCCGTCCGAACATTTAGTGATGGTCGCTGGCGGCATCGGACAGACGCCGTTTCCGGCGTTGGCCCAAGAAACGCTCGGGCGGCGCCAATATGGCTCGCCGCCGCGGAGCGCGGCGCGGGCCGGCCGCGTCACGCTGTGCTATGGCGCGCGAAGCCGCGAGTATCTGGCCGGCGTCGAAGAATTCGAGCGACTGGGCGTGTCGGTGCAAATCAGCACCGATGACGGCTCGGCAGGGCGCCACGGCTTGGTCACCGAGCTGCTGAGCAAAATCCTCAACGAAGCCAAGACCTCGTGCCGCGTCGTGTGTTGCGGGCCCGAACGCATGCTGGAAGCCGTCGCCGAGTTGACGTGCCGGGCGGGCGTGCCGTGCCAGATCTCGCTGGAAACGCCGATGGCCTGCGGCATTGGCATTTGCTTCAGTTGCGTCGCCAAAGTCCGCGAGCCATCGGGCGGCTGGGATTACCGCCGCACCTGCGTCGAAGGCCCGGTGTTCGACGCGGCCGCGATTGAGTTCTAATTCGTCTGAAGCGCCGCGTTTTTCTTGATTTCCGGCGCCATGCTCAGCATACTTAGGGCCTCCCTTAGCCCGGATTATTCATCAGCCCACACCAACCCGAAGCGCAAGCGAGGCGGAGCAACGCACTTACCTCGCTGGCGCTTCGGGTTTGTATGGAGCGATTTGTCAAGTAATAGCTGGGCTGATGAATAATCCGGGTTAGCTTAGTGCATCAAGCGGCGCAAATTAGCGCCTCCGGCTCGTCTCCGACGGCGTGCTTACGATTGCCCCAGGCTCGCGGCTCCTCAAGCCCTAGGAAACTATCATGAAACTGGCTGGTCTTCTGCTTCCCTTCGTCTGTGGCTTACTGGCCGCTGCCTCCCGCGGCGAGGATTGGATCGCTTACCAAGGCGGCGAGGGGCCAGGCCGGGGCAAGCACGTGGTGTTTCTTTCCGGCGATGAAGAATATCGCTCGGAGGAAGGCCTGCCGATGCTGGCCAAGATTCTCAGCCAGCGGCACGGCTTCGATTGCACCGTGCTGTTCTCGGTCGACGCCGACGGCACGATCGATCCCGACAATGGCTCGAGCCTGTCGGGCGCCGAGGCGCTCGATTCGGCCGACGCGATCGTGATGCTGTTGCGGTTCCGGCATTGGCCCGACGACGTGAACGAGCGATTCCTGAAGGCCGTCGAGCGCGGCGTGCCGATCATCGCGCTGCGCACCAGCACGCACGCCTTCAACATGCCGGGCGACAGCAAGTTCAAGAACCTCACGGCGTTTGGCAAGCAGGTGCTCGGCGAGCAGTGGGTCAGCCATTGGGGCAGCCACAAGCACGAAGCGACGCGCGGCGTGATCGAACCGTCGGCGGCGGGCGATCCGATCTTTCGCGGCGTGACCGACATCTTCGCCGACACCGACGTCTACGAAGCGCATCCGCCGGCCGACGCCAAGATTCTCGTCCGCGGCCAGGTGCTCAAGGGCATGCACCACGACGATCCGCCGGCCGATTACAAGAAGCGCACGGCCCAGGGTCAGGAACAAGGCGTCAACGATCCGATGATGCCGGTCGCCTGGACGCGAATCAACAAGGCCCCTTCAGGCCAGCAAAACAAGGTGTTTTGCACCACCATGGGCGCCGCCACCGACTTGCAAAGCGAAGGGCTGCGACGATTGGTCGTCAACGCCGTTTATTGGGGCTTGGGGCTCGACGTGCCGGCCAAGGCCGACGTGGCCTTCGTCGACGACTACCGGCCGACGATGTACGGCTTCAAAGGCTATCGCCGCGGCATCAAGCCGGCCGACCACGCCTTGGGCAAGGTGCTGCCGGCCGGAACGGCGGAAAAGCCGTAGGCTTTTAGCGGGCGAGGAAATCGGAGAGAGGCGTCGTGCGGTTCGGCAGCGGCCGAGCTTGTGCGGCATAGGGGCGACGGACATGCAGAGGCGCCAGGGGCGGTTTGCGGTTCGATCCTATCCTCTCCGATTTCTTTCAATCGCCAGCCATGAGCATCGACATCAAGTGCAATTCGTGCAGCTCGAAGTACAGCGTTCCGGATCGTTTAGCGGGCGGATCGGTGAAGTGCAGCAAGTGCCACGCGCCGATTCACGTGCCGATCGTTCCCCGTCAACCGGAACCGGCGCCCGCGGCCACGGCGTCGGACGCAGCCGACTTGGCGTTTGAGTACACGCCGAATCTCGGGCCGCGAGGCGCCGCCCAGACTGCCGCGCTAGCGGCCGCGCCCCCGGCGCGCGAGCCGGAGCCTGCGGAAAGCAGCGTCGCCGAAGCGCCGCTCGACGAGTCTCCGAGTCCCGAAGCGGCGCCCGTCGCGCGCCGCGCGAGACTGCGACTCAACTTCTCCTGGCTCAAGTTCCCCGTTCGGCGGCCGGCGCTGCCAGCGGCCGACGCGGCGCCGGCCAGCGGCTTTCGCGTACGCCGTTATTGGACCGGCGCGCTGGCGCCGTCGCTGTGGATCCTATCGCTGGTCGGCGCCGCTTACCTGATATTTGCCTGCCTGCGGCAACTGCTGTCGCTGGGCAGCCTGCCCGCGGAGTTGCAGCAATGGGCCCTGTGGAGCGGCATCGTGCAGATCGTCGGCGTCGCCGCGCTGTTGATCGTCATCCGCATCGCGATTGAGACCGTCAGCGTGTTGTTCGAGATCGCCGGGACGCTGCGCGAAGTGCGCGACGAATTGCGCAGCCGAAGCTGACGCGGGCGATTCTCTCAGCAGGCATCTCAAGCTGCGCCGTTGGCCGCTTGCCGGGCTCGTGGAAAAATCGGGCGTAAGTAGGGGTCCGTGCGGTTGATTCTGTAGGGCACGCCCTCCGCGGCGCTCCGCGATAGCGCGAATCGGCGCGATTCCCTCGCTTCACGGCACGCCGCGGAGGGCGTGCCCTACAGGCTTTGGCGCGAACGTCTACTTGCGCCCAAAAAAATCGCACTCCCAGCCGGCTCAAGGTTTTCGGATGTCGCCTCGGCGCCATAGAATTCGGCATAGAGCATGCTGCCGAGTGAGGCGTTCGTTTGCCTGCACGACGACGAATGGGCTGCCAGGAAGGAAACGGTGCAATGGACGCCGAAACAGTGGAGCGGCTGATCGGGCAACTCAGAGACATCGAAGCGGCCGTTCGCCAGCGCGCCGCGTCGGCACTGGCGGAACTTGGCCCGCTGGGCGCCGCGGCCCTGCCCGCGTTGATCAAGGCGCTCGACGATCGGTCTTGCGGCGTGCGGCGCAGGGCCGCCGAAGCCCTGGGCCAGATAGGAGCTGCGGCCGGGCAGGCTCTGCCGGCATTGACCAGGGCGACCCGCGATCCGATCCACACGGTTCGGAATGCCGCCTGGGCCGCCATCGAACGGATCCGACCGCGGCGATAGTGCGTTATCACGACTTGAGTTTAGGGTAGAGGCGAGCCACGGATGAAACACGGATCGGAGATGGTGTTTTCCAATTTGGCTCCTCACCGGCGTCTCACTTACCAACGCCACGTTTATTTGCCCGGCAATGCCTTGGAAAACGCAACCCCAACCCTGCTAAGGAGCGATAAAGCCACCCATCGATCCTGCGGAAGAGCCTCGTTCTGCATTTCATCCGTGTTTTATCCGTGTTTCATCCGTGGCTAAATACCGGTCGCTCGCGGCGAACCCGGCGCCTCGATCTCATCCCGGTCGCTCGCCCTGCGCTCGGCATGCCCCTATAATCTTCACCGTTTCCAGGCCAAGTTTCCCAGAATTCAGCGAGCAATCTCAATGACTCGAAACCACTTGAAACCCTGCCGCATTGCAATCAAATCGCTGCTGGCAATGGTCGCCGGCTGCTGCTTGCCGCTCGTTTCATCGCACGTCGCCGCCGCGGAGGAAAACGGCTGGCAAGAATTGTTCAACGGCAAGAATCTGGCCGGTTGGCGCGAGGGCGCCGGAAACTGGCTCGTCGCCAAGGGCGTGTCGCTCGCCCCTGATAACGACCGCCTGTTCAAGATCGAGCCCGGCGCCGGCGTCTTGGTGAACGGCAGCGAAGGCAAAGTGCGCAACCTGCTCAGCCAGGAAGAATTCGGCGACGTCGAGGCCCGCATCGAGTTCACGCTGCCCAAGGGTTCGAACTCGGGCATCTATTTCCAGGGACGCTACGAGATCCAGATTCTCGACAGTTTCGGCGTCGAACATCCCAAGTACGGCGACTGCGGCGGCGTCTATCAGCGTTGGAAAGACGACCTGGGCTACGAAGGGCACGCGCCCAAGCTCAACGCCAGCTTGCCGCCGGGCGAGTGGCAGACGTTCGACATCGTGTTCACGGCGCCGCGGTTCGACGCCGACGGCAAGAAGGTCGCCAACGCCCGGTTCGTGAAAGTCGTTCACAACGGCAAGCTGATCCACGAGAACGTCGAATTGACCGGCCCCACGCGGGCCGGCATTTCGGAAGACGAGGCGCCCCTTGGGCCGCTCTTGATTCAAGGCGACCACGGCCCGGTGGCGTTTCGCCAGGTGCGCGTCAGGCCGCTCGCCGGCGCCGACGGGGGCGCGGCACGGCTGCAACGGCCGCGGCAACTGCCGGGGCTGCAACAGTCGGGCAGCATCTTGCTGCCTAACCAATGGTCGCTCAACCCGGTCGGCAAGCAAATCAAGCTGGGCGATTTTCCGGTGCAGATCGTTTTGCACCCCAGCCAACCCTTCGCGGCGGTGCTGCACGCCGGCTATGGAGAGCATGAAATCGTCGTCGTCGATCTCAAGCGGCAACGGATCGTTTCGCGAGTCAGCCTGGACCAGGCGTTCTACGGCCTCTGCTTCGATCCGCAGGGCAAACGCTTGTTCGCCAGCGGCGGCGAATTCGAAGTCGTTCACCAGTTCGCCTTCGACGACGGCTATTTGAGCGACCATCGCGAACTGTCCGTCGCCAAGACGAGCGAGACCTTCGTGCCCGCCGGCCTGGCCTGCGACGCGAAGGGCGAAACGCTGTACTCGGCCGGCGGCTGGGGCCACGCCGTGTGCGTGTTGCCGCTGGACGCGCCTGAACAAGCCAAACGGGCGGCGCTGGAAAAAGACAGCTATCCTTACGCCGTGTTGCCGACCTCCGACGGCAAGCGGCTGTTCGTCAGCCTGTGGGGCCGCTCGGCCGTGGCGGTGTTGAACCTCAAGACGCTCAAGGTCGACGCCGAGTGGACCACCGCGGCGCATCCGACCGAGATGGCTCTTTCGCCCGACGGCCAGCGGCTATTCGTGGCCTGCGCGAATTCGAATACTGTTTCGGTGCTCGATGCCGGCTCAGGGAAGGCGCTCGAAACCATTTCCAGCGCCCTGCACGCGAAAGCCGCCAACGGCAGCACGCCGAATAGCCTCTCGCTGACGCCCGACGGCAAGGTGCTGTTCATCGCCAACGCCGACAACAACAACGTGGCGATGTTCAACGTCAGCGAGCCGGGCCAGAGCCGCTCGCTGGGCTTTCTGCCGGCCGGCTGGTATCCGACGTCAGTTCGCTATTCGCCGCTCGACGAGCGAATTTATATCGCCAACGGCAAAGGGCTGATTTCGAAGGCCAACGCCCAAGGGCCCGATCCGCTCAAACGCGCCCCGGCCGAGGGGGCGTCGGATGCCTGGCGGCAATATATCGGCGGGCTATTGCAGGGCACGTTGAGCGTCATCGACAGCCCTTCGCCCAAGGAAATGGCCGAGTTTACCGCGGCGGCCTATCGCTCCAGCCCGCTGAAGGCCGATCAATCGCCCGTGGCCGAACCAGCCGAAGCGAATCATCCGATTCCAGCCAAGCTGGGCGAGCCGAGCCCGATCAAGCACTGCATTTACATCATCAAAGAGAACCGCACCTACGACCAGGTCTTCGGCGACCTGCCCGAGGGCAACGGCGCCCCGCAGTTGTGCCTGTTCGATGAGAAGGTGACGCCCAACCATCACGCTCTGGCGCGGCAGTTCGTGCTGCTGGACAATTTTTACGTCGAGAGCGAAGTCAGCGCCGACGGGCACGAATGGACGATGGCGGCCTACGCCACCGATTTCGTCGAGAAGACCTGGCCCTTGGTCTACCGCGGCGGCAAGAAGAAGCTGAGCTATCCGAGTGAAGGCAATTTCGAGATCGCCGTGCCGGCGGGCGGCTACATTTTCGACCGCTGCCGCGAGGCGGGCGTCAGCTATCGCAGCTACGGCGAGTTCATCAAGGCAGGCAAGGTTCCCGAACCCGCGCCGGCCGTGGCCCAGTCGCTGGCCGGACATTTCGATCCGGAGTTTCACGGCTGGGATCTCGACTATCCCGACGTGAAGCGGGCCGAACGCTTCATCGAGGAACTAAAACGCTTCGAGCAGGCCGGCGAGATGCCGCGGTTTTCCGTCGTCCGCCTGCCGAACGATCACACGGCCGGCATGGCCAAGGGCAAGCCGACGCCCACGGCGATGGTGGCCGACAACGACCTGGCGCTGGGCCTGTTGGTCGAAGCCGTCTCGAAGAGCAAGTTCTGGAAAGACACGGCGATCTTCGTCGTCGAGGACGACGCCCAGAACGGTTCCGACCACGTCGACGCCCACCGCACGGTAGCGCTCGCGATCAGCCCCTATTGCAAGCGGCACGCGGTCGATTCCAGCATGTATTCCACCAGCAGCATGCTGCGGACGATGGAGTTGATCTTGGGCCTGGAGCCGATGAGCCAGTTCGACGCCGCCGCGCGGCCGATGTACGACTCGTTCCAGGCCGAGGCCGATCCGAGCGGCTATGAACACCGCCCGGCGCAAGTCGACATGACCGCCATGAACCCTCGTTCCGGCTGGGGCGCCGAGCAGACCGCGCAGCTCGATCTCAGCCGCGAGGACGCCGCCGACGACATCCTCTTGAACCAGATCGTCTGGAAAAGCGTCCGCGGGCTCGACGCCCAGATGCCCCCGCCCGTGCGAGCCTCGTTCGTGTTCGCCCTGGCGGATGAGGACGACGAGGAAGAGGACGAAGACGCCGATTGAGCGCGTCCGAGTTCCCTCTCCCTTTGGGAGAGGGTTAGGGTGAGGGCAAAGCCATCGTTTCAATGGTTATTCAGTCTCCAACGATCGGCACGGCGGGTTTCGTGTTCTTTGCGCGAGTTGGCGCGGCGGGCACGTCCTTCCCGGCAAGATTCCAGAGCTTGATCGACAAGTCTTCCGAAGCGGTGGCGACGTGACGGCCGTCGGGGCTGAACTCGGCGCACATCACGCCGCCCGCGTGGCCTTTCAGTTCGCACAGCAACTCCGCCGTATCCGTGTTCCAAATGCGGGCGACTTGCTCGTTTTTGTGCGCGGTGACGCACCAGGGACGTTGCGGATGAAACGCGATCCATTCCGCTGGGTTGTTTCGCACGCCGGCCGCGAGTTCGCGAACGCTTTCACCGGTGTTTGGATTGTAAAGGCTAACGCGGCCGCCCAGCCGCGTAGTTCCCAAAAGAGTGCCGTTTGGGCTGAAGCGCACGCCGATGACTGGGCCTGGCGTCGGGAATTGCACCTTGGTCTGCCAGAAGGTCCATTGGCCTCCGTTCTTGTTGTCAAGGGTCGCCTTCAGTGTTCTGACCATTCGATCTGGGCCGCCAGCGGCCAGCAGGTATTCAGCCCGCTTGCTTTTTCGATCGACCGTATACGTCCCGAAAGCCAGACCATAGATATTGTGCCCCTCGCCGAGAGCGACGGGAGGGATTTCCCTGAACTGGATAACGTCCCACAGGCGGATCGTGCCGTCGTCTTGGCCGGCGGCGAACAAGCGGCCATCCGGACTATAGGCGATCGATGCGACCGCGCCACCGCCGTTTTTGAAGTCCTTGATCTCATTCAACTGCTGACCTGCAAGCGTTTTGAACAAGAGCCTACTGCCCCACCAATTGCGGTTGGCGAAAGCGAGCATTGCGCCGTCAGGGCTGAACTTGATGGCCCAGGCTTCTTCGCGGAACTTATGGAGTTCGAGCGGCGCGCGCGTTTGCAGGCTCCAGAGCAGCACGCAGCCGTCTTTGCCGGCCGAGGCTAGCAGGGGCTGAGTCCGATGAAAAGCGAGGCGAGTGACCGCCGCTTCGTGGCGTTTGAGCGAGAACGCTTCCGTGGTCGTGAGCTGCTGACTATTCGCTTTTGCGTCCGTGACAAGATCGCCCAGCGAACGCGGCTTGTCTGTACCGGCCTCCCTGTCATCCGGTGCGCTTGCTTCGCCGACATCCGGCAATCCTTTGAGCAAGACCTTGCCGCTCGGCGATTTCACCATGATATTGCGGAAGCGATACGACGCCTTCTTCTCGACAACAAAGCCAAGGCGCCCTTTCAAGAGATGCGGCATCGAGAATTCGCCCACGCTTTCGCCGTTGCGAAAACACCGCCCTTTTTTCCCGCGCACGCTGATGCGGATCTGCTGCCAGATGTCGCCAGGGATCGCCACGCGACGCTCGCACTGGCGTTTCCCCCACTTGCCGCCTTCCACCGTTACGACGAGTTCCCAGGTATTGTCCCAGGCGCCGATTCCGTACCAGTGAAAGTTCTTTTCGTCCTGGTATCCGAAAAAAAACCAGGCGGACCACCCCTTCCGCACCTTGGCATCGAAGGAGAAGTCATATTCGGTCCAGGCCGGATCGCCGAACAGGATCGTGCTCTCAGGGAGGTCCGGGCGGCGAACAAGTTCGTCGCCCTCGATCGCCCAGTCGCCGCCCGTCCCGCCACGCATCTCGCTTGGGAAGCGCGGTTTATTACCGGACTTGGCCGGCGGCGGCGGATCATTTTGGTTCGTCAAACCGGCCAGCGACCGCGGTTTCGGAGTACTCGGATCAGCGCGTCTCGGCGGGCCGGTTGGCGGCGCGTCGGTAGCTAATACCGCGATTTGCTCCGATGAGAGCGCGACGTCGTACAATTGCGCCCTGGCAATTGAACCGGCCAAGCAAGTCGTGCCGGGATGGCAGCGTGGCCCAAAGAGAATCTCTGCCTTTCCACCCTCAAACGGCTGAAGCGCCTTTGTACGATACGGCTCTCCATACCGTTGGCCGTTGCGGTAGACGGAAATCTCTCCATCACCGCGATAAACCACCGCGACATGAATCAACTTACCATCGGCGGTTTCTTCAAGTGGACCGGCCACGTCCACTGTTCGCCGCCCCCAGTCGCTGCCGGCCATCCAACGCCTTGGTTGGTGCTCGGCATAGACGATCGCGTCAAATTGCTGACCGTCCAGCGTTTGCACGCACATGGCGCTGCCAGAGCGTTGATCGAGATTGGCCAAGGCAACCCAGGCTTCGAGCGTCTTGGTGGTCAAAGTTCGCTTGAGCGGCGTGCTGGCGAATGCGTCGCCACCCGGAAGCTGCAATCGCCCCTCGGCGAGTTTCGCGCCGCCGTGCAAGTTGCAGGCAAGTCCGCCGATTTCGTCGCCGAGGCCTCGGCTGAAGTCCCAGCGCGCGATCGGCTCGGGAAGCTCGGACGGCCTGCGTTTGAGAGAAATTGGTTCTTCGGGCGTCGGCTCATTGAGTGGCGGAGGCGCGGGCTGCTCCGGCTCCGGCTTCGTTGTTTTCACCGACTCCATTTCGCCAGGTCGTGGCGCCGCGGGCTCTGGTTTGGGCTTGGTCCAGATCAGGTAGCCGACGAAGATAGCCGCGGGGATCGCCACCGCGGCAAGGGCCAGCCACGCGAATGCGGCCGAGCTAAGACCTCGTCGGTCAACGTCCGCCATCTGAGCTTTGCGGTCGGCCGCGGTCACGATGAGCGGCGGAGGCTCGAATCTTGGGCCGGGGGCCATCACCGGGCGAACGACAACAGGCACAAGCGGTTGCGTTGCGGGCGGCGTTGGCTGCGGAAGCGTCATCGCAGGCGGGGCCACGGCAACCACTGACGCTGGCTGGACTGGATTTGAAGCCGTGAACTGGCGACGCAAATCTACGTCGTACGCGAGCTTCCATTGCTTATCCAGCAAGCACAACTTGGCCCTGGCAAGTTCGTTCAGCAACTCTTGCGACCGCGCCGAGTGAGGCCCCGTTTGAAATGTACGCAAGAGGCTCATCCGCTGATCGGCTGCCGTCTCGATGACGTCCGGATCATCCTCGAACAGGCTGATTGCCAATAGCCGGTAGTGATTCGGAGGCTGCTCCGCAGGCTGGATTCCGAGCCACTTGTGGTAAGCGTCGAAACGCATCGCATCTCTCCAAATCTCTTTTGGCTACGCTTCAGCGAGACTTACCGCTGCAGAAGAGGTCCTCGTTCACGTGGAGTCGGGGATGACTTTCACGCGCCAGATCGCCCAAAACCAAACTCCAGCCGTTGGCCTGATTCTTCGCGGTGTAACTTCCCGGTGGTTGGGATGGGTCACCGTTCGCACCGCGGCTCGATCCAGACGCCGTGTGCGGTTTGGCTCGGTCCCGGACAGTCGACGAACAACTCGAGCTTGTCGACATCTGCGACGTCCACGTCAAACGGTTGCGACGAGCCGGGGGCTTTCAGGGGGGGCGATTTCCATAGTTGGCGCCCATCGGCCACGATTCGAAACGTCAGAGCGGTCGCCGCGCCGTACCAAGCCGAGTCGTTTATGGCTGCTGCGCCGCGGAAGCGGCGATAATGTTTAGCGAGGGGAAACGCCGCGTGCGACGACGTGTCGTTCGGACCGGGATGCATGAACAGGCCGTAAGGCGACCGCACCCCTAGAACTGAAATCGGCATGACCTCCCTGAACTGCCCCCAGCCCAGCTTTAGCTCCGCCTCCGAAATGAAGTACAGGTAATCGCGCTCGGGCAGGCTGGGTAAAGCTTCGTTAATGCGGGATTGGACCTGCGTCTTGCGAAACTCGCGCAGCTTGGGCAGTGCTTGCCGATATCGCCACAGCGAGCGAGCCAGTAACCGCTTTTTCGTCTCGCCCTCGGCCTGCTGCGCCAAATCCCACCAGGCGTCGGCAAGGGCGAGTTGCTCCGGCGTATCCCAAACATCCTGCAAATCAGCGACGGCCAGCCGGCGCAACATTCGATTATCTCCGCGCGCCAGCCAGCGCAAGCCCCGCTGCCAATCGCCGTCGACGAGTGCCAGCGCCAGCCCCAGTTGGCGGCAGGCGGCGCCGTACTTGGCGTCGAGGCACGCCAGATCGATTTCGACCCAGCCGGGCGTCTTTTGCCATAGCAGCCAATAGCCGACGCTTTCCACCTGGGAACTGACGATGCCATCGGTCACCCGGCTTCCGTTCCGCCATTCATCGAAGACGCCGGCAGCTATGGCTGGACAATGCAAGGCCAGATCCCTGCCCTCACGCATAACTTGCACCTCGGCCAGTCCGGCCCACTGGTCCGGGCGCGGCATCGCTTGGATCCGCACTCGGTCGAACCGCAGGCGAGGCAGTTTCAACGCGAGCGAAAGATCCTGCCCGGCGGCCCACGGCAACTCAACCAGATTTTGCCTCCACACGGTCCGATCTCCCACGAGCAACGTCACGTCGCAATATTGCGTCCCGGAGTTGTTAGGCGGGCCGTTGTGTTGGTTCCAGATCACCAGTTCTTCGGCCGTCACGCCAGCGAGATCGGCCGGACGCGGCAACGACAGATCGACCTCGACCCAACCCTTGTTCCAGGCGGGCAGCAGCCAGGCGCCGACATCGATCTCGGCGCTGGTTGTCACGCCGTCGGTAATATGTTCGGGACCGACCCTGCCGTGTAACGCGCCGCTGGCCGTTGCCGGGCAACCAAGCGCGAGATTACGGCCGTCGGCCGACAATACCTGAATCTCGGCCAGCCCGCCTACTCCCTTCTCCCACTTTGTGATCTCGACGCGCACCCGATCGAACCGTTCGGGCGGCAGCGCGAGAGTGAGGCTGCGATCCTCGTTCGGCGCCCAGGGCACCGCTACGGCCTGTTTGCTCCAGATTTCGCGGTCGCCGGCGAGCAAACGCACGTTGCACTCCAAAGCTCCCACGTCGTTGTTCGGGCCGCTGTGCGCGTTCCAGAGCACTAGCTTTTTGGCCTTCACGCCCAACGAACCGGGCCGCTCGATCGACCTGAGCATCTGGGCGAATTCATTTTGCAGCGAGGCGCCTGCCCCGCTCTTGCCCGAGGGCTTCTCCGCGCTTTGTTCGCCTTCGCTCCTACCGCTACCGGACATGAAGAGCCAACCCAGCCACAATCCGACTGCGATTCCCCACAACCCGGCCACCGCGAGCCAGCGGCGATCGAGTTTTACGCGACCCTCCGAGCGCGCGGGCTCAATTCTAGTGTCGACCGCCAGTTGTTTCAATTGACTGTCTTCCTCGGGTATTGCCGCGCGGCCCGGTGAAGAGGTGTAGGCAACCATCGGCATCGCACCTGCCAAAGGCATGGGCGCCACGGCCCGGACAGGCATCGGCGCCATTGGTGCAGCAATCGGCGCCGCTGGCACAGGCGGTCGCGCCACGTCGACTCGGCGTCGCAGCTCCGCGTCGTAGACGGCCTTTCGCGATGGGTCGAGCAAGCAGAGTTTGGCCGCGGCCACCTCGTTGAGCAGTTTTTGCGAAAGCGCCGAGTTCGGGCCGGTCTGGTAGGTGCGCAAGTGCGACATGCGCAAGTCTGCGGCGGTATCGATCACGTCCGGGTCGGACTCGAACAGCGCGATGCCAAGCAAGCGGTAGTGATTCGGCGGCTGCTCGGCGGCGGGGATGCCGAGCCACTTACGATAGGGATCGAACGCCATGCCTTAACTCCAGCTTCCTCCACGCGGCTAGTGCATTCCATCGGTCGCGCGATCAAGCGCCCGCCAAGCCGGTGCTAGCGCATTCCTTGACTCCACACGTTCGAATCCCCACCTATAGTAGGGCAGGCGGCGAGCATGGTCAATCAGCTCTCTTGATGCTGCTCCAATAGATCAACGCCGGCGCCACTTCAGCCGTCGTCGGCGTGAAGATCCGCTGGGCGGAGGGCACGCTTGCACCTGGCGATCGATGCTCATCAGAGCGGGCGGCGCGGCTCGTGGTTCGCGCGCGGCAGGTGCGAGTGTTGTTGTGCGGCTCGTGGCCCTTTTTGGACTTCTACCGGCCACCCGGTGTCTTGGGGGAAAGGGGGGCTGATCGCTTCATTCGCTGACGGAACCGCCTTCCGCCCGAAAAACACTTCGCATCAAGCATCGTGCCCCACTCAGTTCTATGGCCGTGAATAATCCGAGCTACGCCGATCGCGTCACGCTGCGCAGCACGCGGCAGGTGGCGGGCGACTTGTTGAGCACGTAGAAGTGGATGCCCGGCACGTCGTCGTCGATCAGTTCTTGCGTCTGCCGGGTGGCGAACTCGACGCCCAGTTCGAATTGGGCCTCGGCGTCGTCGCTACGGACTTCGAGATCGGCGACGAACGCCGAGGGCAGCTTGGCGCCGCAGAGCGAAGTGATGCGGCGAATCTGGGCCAGGTTCGTCACGGGCAAAATGCCCGGCACGATCGGCGCCTGGATGCCGAGCCGCTGGCAACGCTCGCGAAAGCGGAAAAAGTCTTCGTTGAAGTAAAATAGCTGCGTGATCACGACGTCGCCGCCGGCATCGACCTTGCGCTTCAGGTTTTCGAGATCGGCCTCGGGGCTGAGGGCCTCGACGTGCGTCTCGGGATAGCCGGCCACGGCGATGCCGAACTCGGGAAACTCGCCGCGGATGAGCGCCACCAATTCGCTGGCGTATCGCAAGCCGCCGGCAACCGCTTGAAACGAAGTTTCGCCCTTGGGCGGATCGCCGCGCAAGGCCACGATGTGTCCGACTCCGCGGCTGCGCGCCTCGCGCAGATAGCTGCGCAATTCGTCGGCCGTCGAGCCGACACACGTGAGATGCGAGGCCACCGGGCAGCCGAATCGCTGATGTACGCGTTCGACGATTTCCAGCGTCTTTTGCCGCGTCGAACCGCCCGCCCCGTAAGTGCAAGTAATATAGCTCGGCTCGAACGCCACGAGCTCTTCCAGATGGCGAAACAGTTCCTCCTCGCCCGCGTCCGTTTTGGGCGGAAACAATTCGAACGACAGGCCGAATTTGCCGGGACCGTAATAGGAAGAAAGTTTCATCGGTATTCCGAATTACAAAGACAGCGGCTCTCCGGCGAGCTGCCGTTCGTGCCGCGTCAGTTCGTACATGTCGTGCAAAAGCTGGACGTCGCAAGGCCGTTGCTCGACGTTGCGGCGGGCGAACATCCGGGCTTGCGTGGCGACCATGATTTCGACCGGGGCTTCGGTCACTTGGCCGAACAGCCGCGCATAGTTGGTGAAGCTCGGCACGTTCGTCGTCACGAAGCCGTAGACCATGCTGCAGGCGCCGATCGTCTTGCCGGTGAAAATGCCCGTGTTGATCGCGCTTTTGGCGTAGTCGCCGGCGATGCAGCCGACGAACTGCATGCCGGTCGGCGTTTTGCGGCCATGGTACTCCATGTTGACCTGCCCGTAGGTGTTCTTCAAGTCGCTATTGCAAGTGCCGGCCCCCAGGTTGATCCAACTGCCCAGGTAACTGTGGCCCAAAAACCCGTGGTGCTGTTTGTTGGTGTACGGTTCGATGATCGAGCCTTCGACCTCGCCGCCGACCTTGGTCGTGTGGCCCAGCGCCACGCCGTCTTTGATGGCCGCCTGCTCGATCACTCGGGCCCCCGCGCCGATATGGATCGGCCCGCTCAAGAAACCGTGCGGGCCGATCGAAGCCCGCTCGTCGATCACGATCGGCCCTTTGCGCGTATCGGCCACGACGTACTCGCCGAGCCGGGCCCCCTCGGCCAGGAAGACCCCGTCGGCGACTTCGCGATGGCCGTCCGCCGTCAGCCGGTGTTCCAGGTTCTGCACCAGGATCCGCAGGTGATGGCGGATAATATCGTGAGGATAGTCGAACAGCGGCAGTTTCGGCTCGCGCAGTTCCGGCAATTGCAGGGCCTGCCACCAGGCGTCGAGCATCGCGGCGTCGGCGTTGGGCGGCGGCGCCGGCGAACCGGCGGGCACGATGGCCAGCGCCGCATCGGCCATCGTCGGCGGCTGCCCGTGAATCGCATCCGGGCGGAATTCTTCGCTGGCGGCGACAAAACCGGGCCGGCCGGCCTCGATCGATCGCCGCAACGTTTTAGCGATCTCCGCCGACGGCACGAGCCGTGCATTCACGTAGGCCATCGCGGCAGAGAGTTTTCCGCCCGCCGACAAGTCCGGCGGCGGTTCGGCCTGCCGAAACGCGGCCAGATGGGGCCGCACGTGAGCGTGAATTTCGTCGCCCAGTTCCTGCGCCAGGTCCAGCAGCCGGTAGGAGCCGCAACTGATCGTATAGGCCGGCTTGCCGATCGTGACCGGGTAGAGTTCGGCGACTCGCTGGTCTTCGAACAGGACGATTTTCATAGGCGAAAGTAACCCCATGCCGATTGCATCGATTGCTGGAGCGGCGGTTGTGGGCGATATCGAACGAACGGCGATCCTTGGCTTCGAATTACCGCTTGCGGCCTAGAAGTATCCTTGCTTGAGAACATTAGTCTCCTCTGGCTCCTCAGCCCCGAAAAGTGCAGTAATATGATTCAAGAACCGCAAAAACATCTCTGGGTTAAAGGGATTCTCCTGAAGGAATTCGAGGAACTTCTCGCGTCCGGCTTTACGCCCTGCATGCGTGCCGAAGTTCGCTCGGATGTTCGATGATAACCGCTTCTGTTTGCGTAGGATAATAACCTCGTCAATGTCCGTAGGAGCCGTGCTCTGCGGGACCATATCCAGCCATTCACAAAGAAGATAATACTTGGATCCTGTGACAGCGGCCTTGGTGTCGTGCGCTGTTGCAACCGCCTCCTGGAACATCGTCTTGTCCAGGTTCGTCTTGCACTCAGCACAAACATATCCCAGGTAGAATGCCTTGTTGGTGGCGTTCTTGAAATCCTTGTCGTGCGACGCTTTGATATACAATGCCTTGCCGATGGCGAAATCTTGATCTTTTGTTCGGACCGTGATGCCGCCGCCCTTCGCAGGAGCATCGAGGCTCGAGGCAAAGTAAATCGAGGAGAAAGTTGTATTCGGCCCGATGGAGATACCCGTCGTATGGCGGGTCTGCATCACGCAATTGGCCACCAGATGTGGAAGAAATTCTTCCAAGACGCTGTTATCCAACTTTGTCTGCCCCTTCTGTCGATAAAGGAAATCGGCTTCCCTGTCGAAGATCACCTCTACGTCTAGAAACAACCTGTATTCGTTCAGCAGCGCCACCATCTTGTTTACGATCGCTTCGATCGAGGCGCCCTTGACATTGCGTAGCTTCTGCACCCAATCACGATATCCGACCATTGCGGCCTCGATTGCCGGCGCGTCTTCGGGCGGTAGTTTCTCATTTGCCAATGTCGCTTGGAGCTTTTCTAGATGCGGGGTAGGGAGTTTCATTTCTTGCCCCACTGCCCAGCGGGAGCGGGTTGGTAGAGCGGCGATGGCGGGATTCCTGAAATAGCGTGGATCGCATCCTGGAGGTCGCTGGAAGACTCTTTGGGGCAATAATCTGCTGCCTCTGAAAGGACTTCCTTAGCAATTTGGGCGGCCGATTCGCCGGCACGTTTGTCCGCCCCACTGGAACGGAAATGGAGAATGTCTTCGTAAATAAGTTTGCCGAACTTGTTCTTGAAGACCCGCTCTTGTCGAGATTCCGCGATTAAACCAAGGCAGCGGACGCCGATTCGCGTTACAATATCGCCGTTGTAAAATCGCGTCTTGAGTACGTTTGATTCTCTGCCGACGACCAGAATCATCCGAGCCGAAGCCTTGCAGGCGCGCCGCATTTCTTCTAATGCTTGATGAATATCAAGGCAGTATTGAATGACGGTAAGAAATCGGTTGCCTCGATTCTTTCTATTCGATCCCACCTCGGACCGGGCCACGTGCAGCAGATCCCAGCTCATGGCTTCGACCGACGCGCGATACTGCTGATGGTAGTTGAACACATTGATATAAGGAGGCGATGTGACGACCAAATCCACCATTCCGCAGCCAATCGGCAGATTTCGTGCATCGCAATTCGAAATTTGCAGAGGTTGTTGCGAGAAAGGCAATTCAAGAACCGTTCGAAATAGCCTTTGCCATGTCGCCAGGATTTTTCGAGGCGATAAGTCGGGCTTATGGAAGTCGAGGAGTACGATGAGCGTTTCGAACAAGCTGCGAGTGGGGGAGCCGCCGTCTTCGTCATCCCATAGGGCCACCAGCCGATCGCGAAGTCCTGTCGTTTGGTCGTCTCGCCTCTTCGCTGAAAACAACGAAGGGCTCCCAAAGGCGTCATGGAGGATATCATCTACGCGCTCGAGCGATTCTCGCCGTGACGGCCCCGACGCATTTACGAAGCTATAGACCTGCGCCATTTTGAACGCGGCAGGGTTGATCTCGGCGCCAAATGCACGCCGTTGCAGGCGCCCCGCCTCGATGAGCACCGTGCCACTTCCCATGAACGGGTCGAGCACGAAATCACCAGCGCCACCGTACGTCTCCAGAAAGGCATGGACCAACTGTGGCGAGAACTGGCCGTTCCAGGGAAAGAGGTTGCTGCGGACCTTCCCCTCGATATTCAGGCGATCTTGCGAGATCGTTCGGGTATCGAGTGGGATATCGTTGAGGAGAGAAGCCGGACTGAACTGGCTTGCCACAATGAATCGCTCCTCCTTGACGGAAAGCCGTCCGATATAAGGTGTCGCGGCCTATTCTGCCACAACGAACGCGGCTTGCCAACGCGGACTCACCTCACCCAGATTACTGCGTGGCAATCCGAGACCTGTAGCCGGCTCTAAATCCGATTCACGCTCTCGATTGATTCTTATCGCGCAGGCGGGGGCGCTTTCCTAGCCGACGATCTCGGTAATCCGCACGCGCGTTTGCACCTGGCGATGCCCGGTCTTGCGGCGGAAGTTCTTGCGGCGGCGAGCCTTTTGCACGACCAATTTCGGCCCCAGCACGGCGCCCAGCACTTCAGCCCTGACGGCGACGCCCGAGAGGGTCGGCTGGCCCAGCTTCAGGCTTTCGCCTTCGCCGTGGGCCAGAACCTTGTCAAAAGTCAGCTCGTCGCCCGCGTTGGCATCGCGAAAGTCAATGACCAGTTCCTGGCCGGCTTCCACTTTGTATTGCCGCCCGCCGTCTGCAATGATCGCGTACATCGAAGAATTCCAATCGATCCAGGGGGGAAAGCTCATTAGTCTAACAAAGCTGCCGACCTCCGTCGAGCCCTCGCTAGGGATACGGCGACCTCATTTCGCGGCCGTTGCCGTCGTAGCACTCCATGACCAGGTGCTCCGGCGGAACGCCTTCGCGGCCGATGATTTGCACGACGATTCCGTGATCGTCCTCCAGCTTGGCCAACTCGCGGCGTTTTTTGTTGTTCAGATAGGTCGCTACGTCGTCGGCCACAGTGGCGTTCACGCGGGCGATGCCCTCCTGCTGAGAGGCGAGTATCAACAGCCGCACGACCTCGATGGCCATGCTCTCGGCCGTCTTGACGACGCCCGTGCCGCCGCAGTCGGGGCAGTCCTTGAACACGCTGCGCTTGAGGCTCGGCCGAATCCGCTGCCGGGTCATTTCGACCAGGCCGAAGGGGCTGGTCCGCAAGATTTTGGTGCGGGCCCGGTCGCGCTTGACCGCGTCGCGCAAGGCCCGTTCGACGTTGCGGCGATGCCGTTCTTTGCGCATGTCGATGAAGTCGTTGACGATCACGCCGCCCAGATCGCGCAGCCGCAACTGCCGGGCGATCTCCCTGGCCGCCAACAAGTTCATCTGGTAGGCCGTCTCTTCGGCGTTGTCATCGGCGC
>DATKRK010000347.1:0-15820 GCA_035532215.1 Pirellulales bacterium
TGGAAACGCACGCTGGCTGGTGCGTTTTTGCGGCAATTTGCCCTATGCTGAAGGTAGCTCACGACTTGCGGATCAGCAAGCTAACAGGCTAGGGCCTCTTCAAGTCTGAGTTGATAGGTGAGGGAGGGTGGCTGGCGGCAGAGCGAAGCGATGCGCCAGCGAACTGGGGCTTCGCGTAGGCTCTGCCGCCAGCCACCCGACTGTCAAAATGGCTTTGAAGAGGCACTAGGGCGGATCATACCCGCCCGGGTGAAACGGATGGCAGCGGCAGATGCGCAACATTCCGCGCCAAGCGCCTCGGACAGCGCCGTATTTTCGCACTGCGCCGATGAAGTAATGGCTGCACGTCGGCTCGAAGCGGCACTGGCGGCCGATGATCGGACTGAGCGTCCATTGGTAGACCCGCACTAGCACGATCAGCAGCCAACTGGGCGCCGAAGCGATCCACTGCACGACGCGCTTCGGCATGCTGGCCGAAGCGCGCGGCTCGCCGGGCTCGCGGATGGCGAAGTAATCGCGCAGGGTCGCCCAAAAGCGAGTCATCGGCGGCCTCGCCGCAGCTTGCGTTCGACTTGCCGCGCCAAGTCGGAAAGCGATGCCAAGAGCCGCGTCAATTCCGGCTCCACGTCTTTACGCGGAACGATCACCAGGTCGACGCCCCGCGGCAGTTCGTGCCGGCTGAGCCGGAAGGCTTCGCGCAGCAGTCGCTTCCAGCGATTGCGAACTACCGCGCCGCCGACTTTGCGCGAGACGGACAACCCCAGCCGCGGATGGTCGAGCCCATTTTCGCAGCCATGGACCACGATCAGCTCGTTGGAAGCCACGCAGCGGCGGCGATAGGCGCGCTGGAAATCGGCCCCGCGGCGAATTCGGCACTCGGGCGGAAACGCGAAGCCGGTGCGCAAAGCCTCAGGCGTCTGGTCGCTCGGGGCCGGTTCCGTCGCCGGGATCGGGCGGTTCGTCGGAGTCTGCTCGTTCGCTGGGCTCGTCACCGTCGGGGTTCGCTTGATCGGATTCAGGGGCGTTGAGCGGTTTGGCATACCAGCGATCTTCGTGCATGCGGCTCGGCGGCAGCGGGGTGCGCGCGACGCGGCGGGCGAAGCGGCCCCCCATCACGATCAGCACCACTAACCCCAGGCCGAGCAAGACGAGCGCCAGCAAGGCCATGATCAGCTTGGCTCGCATCACGGGCTCGAGGGCCCCTACCATCGCAGCTCTCTCCGGGGATGGACGGGATGTTTGGCGTCGATCTGCCGGATCGCTTCGAGACTCGCTTCGTCCAGCTTGGCGGGCAGCACCACTTGCAATTCGGCGAACAGGTCGCCGGCCGGCTTGCCAGACGCGGCAACGCCGTGACCTTTGATGCGCAGCTTCTTGCCGCTGGAAACGCCGGGCGGAATGCGCAGGGCGACCGTGCCTTGAGGCGTCGGCACGTCGACCGTGGCGCCTTCGGCCGCCTCGCGCAGCGAAACCGGCACGCGCACGTAAAGATGCTCTCCGCGTCGGGTGAACCAAGGATGCGCCGCCACGCGGACCGTCAGCAGAATATCGCCCCGCGCGCCGCCAGCGCCCGCTTCGCCCTGGCCGCGGAGGCGGATCTTTTTGCCGTCCTCGATGCCTTTCGGGATTTTGACGCTCAAAGTTTCGACCTGGCCCGAGGGCCGCGAAATGCTGAGGTGCGTCTCGCCCCCGGTGACCGCCAGATTGAAGGGGATTTGCACTTCGCTGTGCAGATCGGCGCCTGGCGCTCTTCCGGCGGCGCGGCCCCGCCGCCCCGGACCGCCTGGCGCTCCGCGGCGGAACTGCCCGAACAAATCGGCGAAGCCTCCGGCGCCCTCGCCGCCGAAGAGCTGCGAAAAATCGAATTCGGCCCCGCCTGGCCCGGCGCCGGCCGCGCGCCATTGCGGCCCCGGTTGCGGACCGCCGCCGCCCATCTGCTCGAACGAGCTGCCGTAACGGTTGTACATCTCCCGCTTGCTGGGGTCTTTCAGCACGTCGTAAGCCGCTTGCACGGCCTGGAATTTCTTTTTGGCCGTCTTATCGTCAGGATTCACATCTGGGTGATACTTTCGCGCCAGCTTGGCATAGGCTTTGTCGATGTCGGCCTGCGAGGCATCGCGGCTCAGTCCCAATGTCTTGTAGTAGTCCTCGGCCATACGATTGTGGTTCGACTCTTGACGGTGTTCGCGCAAAAACGGCGGCTCACAAGCATTTTAGGTGGGCCGGCCGCCCGGCAGCAAGGCGCCTGGGCCGGGCGAATTCTATCGCTTGCGGCGCCAAATACCAAGGCCGGCAATCACTTAGGATTAGTCAAACCGGCTGCAATCGCCGCCCGAGTTAACCGACAATCAGCTTGAGGCCGCTGCCGATCAGGCTGATCCCAAAAATCGTCCAGCGAATGGCGCGCCACCCCTTGAAGCCGTTTTCGTCCTCGCTGACGACGTATGCGATGGCGATGCCGAACGCCCCCAGACCGAACAGAATGACGCACACGCCCCCCAGCATGCGCATGATCGTCTGAGTCTGCATCGAGGCGCCGCTCGAACCCTTTTTCTTTTTTGTCTTCTTGGCCGCCGGTTTCGAGGCGGCGGCCGGCTTCGCAGACTTGAGCACTACGCCCGAACCCAGCGGCGCGGCGCCAGCGGCGGGCAACGAGACGTCGCCCAGCAGATCGAGTAAATTGTTCGACGGACCGAACAGCGGATCGTTGGCCGGCGCCGTGGCGCCAAGCGGATCAGCCGCTGCCGGCGGCTGCGCCGTTGCCGTCTGTTGGGGTTTGGCCACGGCGGCCCGAGCGGCCGGAATGTGGCCCGCCGCAGCCGGGGCGCGCTGTTTGGCCGGCATCGCGGCCGGCGGTTTGCCTGCACTCGCTGCCGGGGCAGCTCGGGCTGCCGCCGGCTTTGCCGCCGCCGGGGCGAGCTTAGATGCCGGCTTGGGCCCGGCCGCGTTCGTCGCAGCGGCTTCCGCGACGATCGCCATCACCTGTCCGCAGGCTTTGCACTTGATCTGCTTGCCGAGCAGATCTTCGCGCACCGAGTAACGCTGTCCGCAGTGCTGGCATCGGACGGAAACTGGCATATCCAGGTCCTTGGCTGGAAAAACATGCCGTCGACCCGCCCCGCGAGCGGTTCCCGAGATATCGCCGGCTGTAATCGCCTGTTCTCATGCTCGCGATGCTTGCCTCTGCTGCCGCGATCGATGGACGGGGCCCCGCCAAAAGGTCGTGGCTGCAGCCCCCCCCCGCCTTGGCGCAATGATTATATGAGCGGTCATTGCGTTTGCCAGCATATTCATCCTTCGCTCACAATTTGCCGTCTCGCGGGGCGCCCGCGCCGCATTCATCGCAGAGCGGTGAGGCGGATGCTAGATTTGCGGGATAGGTCGTCGGCGCCTGCCCGCGGCAATCCGCGTCCAGACCGCCTCTGCCGCCGACCGTGACTCGCTCTCGAAAGGGCTGCCGATGTTCGTCGCCAATTCGCCGTTCGCTGGCCTTCGCCGGTCGTTCAGTGCGTCGATCCTTGCGGGGTTGCTGCCGTTTCTGGCCGGCGCCGAGCTCGCCCTCGGCTGGGCGGGCGGCGGCGAATTGAAGCTGACGGTGCTCGATCCGGAAACCGGCAATCCGATGCCCTGTCGCATGCACATCGCCAACGAAAAAGGCAAACCGCAACGTGCCGGCCGCGCGCCGTTTTGGCACGATCATTTCGTGCTGCCCGGCACGATCAAACTCAAGCTGCCCAAAGGAACGTATCAGTTCGTCATCGAGCGCGGCCCGGAGTATCTGGATCGCAACGGTTATTTCGTCATCAACAACCTGGCAAAAGACGAAAAGGTCGTCGACTTGAACCGGGCCGTGAATATGGCCGAAGAAGGCTGGTGGTCGGGCGATTTGCACATCCATCGGCCGGTCAAAGACATCGAACTGTTGATGCAGGCCGAAGACCTGCACGTGGCGCCGCTGGTGAGTTGGTCGAACGCCAAGAACGAGTGGGCCAAGCGCGAGCCGCCCGCCGAGCACGTCAAGCAATTCGACAAGAATCGCTATTACGATCTGCTGGCCGGCGAGGACGAGCGCGCCGGCGGCGAGCTGTTGTTCTTCCGCTTGCCGAAGCCGCTCGATCTTTCGGAAACGCAGCCCGAGTTTCCCTCGTCGATAAAATTCGCGCTGGCCGCGCACGAACAAACCGGCGCCTGGGTCGATGCGGCGCGGCCGTTCGACTGGGACTTGCCCGTTTGGCTCGCGGCCGGGCAGGTCGATTCGATCGGAATCTGCAACGACCACATGCGGCGCAGCTCGATGCAAACCGACGAGGGCGACGGCAAGCCTCGCGACCGCAAGCGGCTGCCCGACCCATTGGGCAACGGCCAGTGGTCGCAGGAGATTTACTATCACGTGCTCAACTGCGGGCTGCGGATTCCGCCCTCGGCCGGCAGCGGTTCAGGCCAGGCGCCCAGCCCGCTGGGCTACAACCGCGTTTACGTCTGGGTCGACAAAGAACGCTTCAATTACGAAACGTGGTGGGAAGGCTTCAAGCTCGGCCGGGTCGTGGTCACCAACGGACCGCTGCTGCGGCCGGTGGCCAACGGCCGCCAGCCAGGCCACGTGTTTCAGGCGCCCGAGGGCGAATCGCTCACGGTCGATGTGGCGATGAACTTCACGCTTCGCGACAAGATCAGCTACATCGAACTGGTCAAGAACGGCCGCGTGGCCCAAAGCGTGCGGTTCGAAGACATCGCCCGCACCGGGCACTTCGCTCCGCTCGAGTTCGACGAGAGCGGCTGGTTCCTGGTCCGGGCCGTGACCGACAAGGAGGAAACCTACCGCTTCGCCTCGAGCGGCGCCTGGTACGTCGAGTTCGCCGAAGCGCCGAAACGCATCAGCAAGCGCTCGGCCCAGTTCTTTCTCGATTGGGTCGACGAGCGCGCCGGGCAAATCAAGCTCGACGACGCCGACCAGCGCCGCGAAGTGCTGAAGTATCACGAGCAGGCCAAACAATTCTGGCAAGACCTGGTCGAGCGAGGGAACGCCGATTGAGTTGCCGACCAAGTAGAAGCGGCATCCCTGCCGCTTTCGAAACGCGGCAGGATGCCGCGTCTACGCTTTTCGACAGGAAATGCTGGGGTAAAACCGAAAATAGACGCACGCAGCCTGGCGCACTATCCTTGACGGTATGGCTGCAAAGCGCGGGCAACCCAAAAAGCGAGGCCCCAAGCAGGGCGTCAAGCACCAGCCCGGCCGCGGCCATGACCGAAAAAGCGCCGTCGCCAAGAAGAAAAGATTCGCGAAGAAAGCAGTTGAAAAACGCAAGCGGGCCGAAGAGGATGCGAAGAAAGCTTGGGCGGAATACGACGCGCGGCCCGAAGAGATCCAACGACTCCTCGGGTCCGCCGGATATCCACGCGCTGCGAGGCCGAAAGATGACTAGTCGAGTGCGCCGCAACCATCGCCAGCCGCCGCACGATGCGGATGAGATCGAACGGCTTTATGTGAAGCTGTTGCGAGCGTTCTACGAGAAGCCGAATCGCAAAAGCGCTTTGGCCGTCGCGGCGACGTTGAAAAGCGCTTTAGCCGCGCGGCCCGAGTTTCAGGATTCGATTCGGGCGGAAGAAATCCGCTCGTTACTCGCCGAGCTCCACGGCGATCTGGCCGCTGCAGCTCGTTGCCGAGAAGCGGAGATTCGCAAAATCCTTGAGTTGTACAGTCAGGCCGTCAACACCACGAGCTGGGAGTACGTGCATCGGCAATACGGTTTCGCCGACGTCGCCGACCGACTCGACTTGCTGGCGGCGCTGTACGACAAGCAAGGCGATACAGAGCGGGCGATCGCTACGTTACGAGAATCGAAGCACTGGTGCGAGTCTCATCAGGTTCCTTTCGACGGGCAGGATCTGCTCGACGAGCTCTCGAAAGCCTCTCCGGCGCCTGCCCGGCGCCAGCGGCGAGAAACTGCTCAGCGGCGGTAATGCTTGCGCCAAAGTAGCAGGCTCACTCCGTGAGCCGTCGCCAGCCCTGTGAGATGGCAGCCATCAATCACAAGGCCGGTTACGGCACGCGGAGCGCGCCTACTACTTCGCTTCCGCCTGCCGGTGATTTTCGCCGGGCGGCTGATCGACGCGGGTTTTCACGGTGGCGGGCATGCCGAGACGCAGTTCGCCTTGCGGATTGGGCACGAACACGCGGACCTCGTAGACCAGCCGCGTGCGGACTTCCTCGGTTTCGACCGGCTTGGGCGTGAATTCGGCCGTGGGCGAGATGAAGCCGACAAACCCGTCGTAGCTTTTGCCGGGAAAGCTGTCGGTCGTCACCTTGGCGGGCATGCCGTAGCGGAGCTTGCCCAACTGCGGCTCGGGCACGTAGGCCCGGATCCAGATCGGCTCGACCAGCGCCATCGTGAACACCGGCTTTTGCGGCGAGGCCATGTCGCCCACCTCCAACAGCCGGTTCTCGATGACGCCGTCGGCCGGGGCGTGCAACGAGGCGTCTTTCAGATCGTGCTGGGCCTGGGCCAGTTCAGCCTCGTAGCGTTTGAGCGTGGCCTTGGCTTCGGCGATATCTTCTTTGCGCGAGCCGGCGATCGCCAGATCGAGCGTCGCCTGGGCCGCTTTCGTACGGCCGACTGCGGCGTCGTAGCCGCCCTTGGCGTCGTCGGCCTGCTGCTGGCTGGCCGATTTGGGAATCAGCTTGATGATCCGGTCGTAGGTCTGTTTCGCGTCCTCTTCCGACGCCTGGGCCGTTTCGAGGTCGGCCTTGGCTTTGCGAATTTCTTCGGGCCGCGAACCCGCGACCAGCCTCGCCACGACCTGCGTTTGAGTTTCCACCTGGGCCTGGGCGCGGGCCACCGCCAGTTCGAACCGTTCCAGATCGAGCCGGGCCAGCAACTGCCCTTTTCCGACGCGATCGCCTTCTTCGGCCAGCAGTTCGGCGATGCGCTCGTTGCCGTTGATCGCCAACTGCACTTCGCGAATGTCGACGTTGCCGTACAGCGTCAGCACGCGTTCGTCGGTCGGCGGGTGCAGCCGCTGCCAGACGAGAAAGCCGCCCGCGGCGGAGGCGGCCAGCAAGGCCAAGATGAAAAGGCGGCGGATCCCTCGTTGAGACATGTAGGCTTTCCTGGGTGTCGGATACGTCGCTCGGCCGGCTCGCCGGACCTGAACCGGGCAACGGCGCAACCGCGCCCTGCGCATCACCAGAGCGATTATACCACACGCGAGGCGGGCTTTCCGAAGGGTCGCCGGGCTCGCCGGATTAGGAAGAGTCTTGACCCCCGCCGGCCGAAACGGAGGTCGGTTGTCCGGCTTTGAGAAAGCGATATCGGGCCGTATCCGCGGCCCATTCGAGTTGGTAGACGGCGGTGCTGGTGACGGGCGCGACGGGCCCTGGCGCCGCCCCGCACAGCAGTTGCAGGACGTTCTTGTTCACGGAAAAGGTCGCCACCGAAGCCAGTTCGTTTCGCGTGGCGGCGATTCGCAAGCGATGGCCGTCGAACGGCCCGCCCATGAATTCAACGAGTTGAAATTCGATCGACATGCGAGCCCCCCTTTCCACCAGTGCCTTCGTCCTGCAAGGTTCAATACGCGTGCAGTGCCGCCGTTCGAGGCTGCACCGGAGAGACGAAACTATCGGGCTTGACGGCCAGCAGCGACCGCGCGGCCGAGTGCAGCACTTTTTCGGCCGTATTGCCGATCAACAAGCCAGACACGCCGCTGCGACCGACCGTGCCCATCACGGTGAGATCGGCGTCCACGCGGCGACCGCAGGCCAGGATCCGCTTCCAAGGCTCGCCTCGCTCGAGGTGCAGCGTCGGCTGCACGGGCAACCCCAGCGAGCCGACGAATTGTGCGAACTGGTCGAGGGCCTTGCGGCGCACCTGTCGCCGCCGCAGCGCTTCATCGACCTCGAAGTCGAGGGCCAAAGGCGGCAGGTGCACGTCTCGGTCGTCGACATACACGTGCAACGCGTGCAGGGCGCTTTGCGAGGCTTGCGCCAGCAAAGCCGCCATGCGGAGAGATTTCCGGCTGACGCCCGTCAGGTCGACCGGCGCCAAAATCGAGCCCAGCCGCGCTTGGGTCCGCGGTTGGGCGACCCACACCGGGCAGGGACACTTTCGCACCAGCTTTGTCGCCGTACTGCCCGTCAAGAACCGCGAGACGGGCGAGTGGCCTCGCGTGCCGACCACCACCAGATCGTAGCCCTCTTCCTGCACGAGATGGATGACTTCCAAAAACGGCGTGCCCCAGAGGGTCTTGACGTCGATCGCGGCGCCGGCGGCCTTGTAGGGCTCGATCGCGGCTTGCAGCTTTTCGTCGGTTCCGTGCTGCAGGCGCTGCTCGATTTCGTCGACGTTGGCCGCGGCGTACCAGGGATTCGCGACGAACTCCTCCATCGTTTCGCGAGTCACCGGGATCGCGTGCGCGAGCGTCAACTCGGCCTGCGAGAGTCGCGCCAGCTCGGCCGCCTGCGCAAGCGCGGCGGCGGCGCACTGAGAAAAATCGGTCGCCACGAGTATCTTTCGAAAAAGCTGAGTCGGTTCGTTCATGGTCCTGGTTTCCTTGAGCGCGTTGCCGAAATCTGGCGGTCCATGGCTCGAGTTGCGAATCGCTAGCGGCCCGAGCCCAGGCCGTTAAAGCCCGGCGGGAAATTCCATGCCTCGCAGCCAATCGGCCAGCAGCGCCCATTCCTCGCTGGAACCGCGGCCCTCGGCCTCGCCCGCTTCGCTTTCGGGCAGGCTGGGTTCGTAAAGCCGCACGTGCTCCGCTTGCAAAGGCGGCGAACCGACGCCCGCTTCGCGTCGATAGCCCGTCGAGCTTTGCACGTCGAGCGTGAGAGCCTTGACCGGCAAATGTTTCGTCAGCACGTAACTTCGAAACAGCATCAGCGCCGGAACGACGTGGTTGAACCAATCCTCCAACTCGCCGGCCGTGCGATCGGCCATTCGCGGGTAGCGATACGTCCTGGCGTCGAGTCGCTCCCAGCCCAACCGCTCGATCAGCGAGCCAATCTGATTCGACACGTAGGGCGCGGCATCAAGCTCGAAGCAAAAAGTGACCGGCATGGCCGCAACTCCTGGGTGCAAAACGTTTCGTCTCCCTCGTGATGCAAACGCGATGCCCTAGCACGAAGCGACTTAAAACCCGAAAAATGTGCGCGATTGGCGCGAATCGCGCGCAAGCGGGCCTGACGCTACGACGGTTCGTGTGCGGAACGCAGCCTGAGATGAGCGATTACGCACGCAGCGGCAGCAAACGCCGATCGAGATGCCATCTGCCATTGACAAAACGACGCATAAGTTTCCGACGGAAATTGGTTGCCGCGGCCCTAGTGCGCCGCAAGAATTAGATCAGGAAGTCCGCGCTGCCGTTTCTTACGGCGGCGGCGATGCCCAGGCGCCGCCGCCGGTTTGCAAATGAGCGGCCCGACTTTTGCAACGGTTGGAAACAGAGTTTTCCAGCCGTGATGGCGGTCATTGGCTTTCCATTGGTTTCAGTTCCCTGTGGAGGTGTGACATGTCTCTGCGAAATTGCCATTTGTTACTGGCGTTGTTGGTCGCCGGGCTGGTCGGGGTCGTGGCGAGCGAAGCTTCGGCGGCGCCGCCCAATCCGTTCGAACCCAACGACTCGTTTGTCGTCACTCATAGCGGAGCGCCCCTGATGCGAGGCGATTCCATGCTGGCGTCGTTGCCGCAAGGCATAACGCTCAAGGTCTTGAAGGTCGAAGGCTCCTGGGTGGGCACGGCCGTGATGGTCAAGGGCCAAAAGGTGGGCGGCTGGGTGTGGGCTGGTCAGGCTGCCACCCCTGAGCAATACACTGCGATGCAGCGATCCGCCCGTCGCCGCTATTCGTTCGCCCCCACGCCAAGCTACAGCGAATACGGCGGATACAGGACGGCGCCATCGTATTACGGCGGCACAGAGGGCGTGCTGCCCAATCAGGAATCGCCTAACCGCCTAGAGATCGGCGTCACTCCCTATGGACGCCGGTACTGGCGGGCTGATCGCAAGGTCATGGGTTACTAGTGCATTGTCAGGTCTAGGAATTGGGGTTGGCAATTTCAAGCAGCGGGGGTGGCTGGCGGCAGAGCGAAGCGATGCCCCAGCCACCTTTTGTTTTGACTTACATCGTCACGATTCTGGTCGGGCTTTGGCTGGCGATCAAACTGTTCGGCGCGATCGCCGCGGGCTTGCAGTCGCCCGACGCATATCGCCAGACGATCGAGCAATGGACTGCCCTGGTGGGCGGCGACGGCTTGAAGGTCAAGATCGGAGAGCAAGAATTCGCCCTGGCGCCGGCGGTGGCGCTGGCGGTCATCGGCCTGGGGCTGGCGCTTTTGACGTGGCTCTCGCTGGGCGTCATGCTGACGGGGGCCAAAATCGTCTCTTGGAGCAGCGGCGATCGCGAAGCCGTCAGACGCGTCTTGCAACAGGCCCTGGGCGGCGCCCGACGCGGCTGACGTGCAGGCTCACACGGCGCCGGGCGAGGGCGCCCGGCGAACGGCAGGCGCTGCTTTCTGATGGGTTGTGATCGGGCGGGGTTGGCCATCTTCGAGGAACCACGGATTGCACTCATCGGCAAGCGAAGCGGCAGAAAAGCGAGACGCCGAGAAGCAAGACGCGCATGCTCGTTCGTCGTTTACCAGCGCTCGATCGGCAAGCGATTCCGGCGCATGAAATCTTCCGCTTCTTCCCGCGTGAAGACGCTTTCGGTGGCGCCGATGGAACGGACGCAACTGGCGCCCAGCGCGCTGCCCCAGTGGAGACAGCCGAGCGGATCGGCGCCGGCCAACAGACCGGCGATGTAGCCGGCGTCGAAGGCGTCGCCGGCGCCGGTGGCGCCGACGTAGGACACGGGGTAAACGCCGGCCTTGATCCGCAAGGCGTCGCCGAGGAGGATCGTGCCGCGGCCGCCGCAGGTGATGACGACCGTGCGGGCGCCGGCGGCGTGGAACCGCTCGGCCTGCCGGCGAGGATCGTCGAGCCCGGTGATCAGCGCGGCCTCGTCGTCGTTGGGCAAAAAGACGTCGGTTTCGGCCAGCACAGGCGCCAGCTCCGGCCAATGGTCGCCCGGCCCCGGCAGCACGATATCCAAGATGGTCGCCACGCCCGCGGCCCGCGCCTGGCGGAACAACTCGGCCAGTTCGCCGGCCTTCAAACCGGGCATCAGCAGATAGCCGCCGATATAGAGCACCTTGGCCTGCCGCACTTTTTCCAAGGGAATGTCGGCCGCGGTGATGCGGGCGTTGGCGCCGATGGCGTGGATGAAGCGGCGGTCTTCGCCGGCTACGTTGATGATCAGCGTGCCCGAGGTGCCGACGTCGGGCAGTTGGCGGATCGTGCTGGCATCGATGCCGCGGCCGGCCAACGTTTCGATCACGAAGCGGCCGAAGGCGTCCTGGCCGACGCAGCCCACTACGCCCACGTCGACGCCGAGCCGGGCCAGGTCCATCGCCGCGTTCGACGCGCAGCCGCCGATGTTCAGCAGCAAATGGTCCGTGAGCACCAGTTCGCCCGACTTGGGCAACCGCGGGATGGGAGCACAGAGATGATCGGCCACGAGCAGTCCGACGCTGAGGCAAGCGGGCACAGGTTGTTGGTCCTAGGTTAGATGTCGGAGGTTGGAGACCGGAAGTAAACGCATTTCTACATCCGGCAATCCCCAAAACCCGCCTTGACCCTCAAGCGGCGTTCGGCTACCGTCCGCACGCTGGGGTCGCAGGCTCAGGAGGAGCCTCCTCGCGAAGGCGCCCTGTTTTTAGCAGTCGGGTGCTTGGTTTTCCATCCCTCGACATGCGCCAAAAAAGGGTCTTGCGAGTGACCCCGCTCGACCGCACCCGCTGCGGCCACGGATGGTTCCATCGCGGGGGCCCCAAGCATGACGACCTGTCGGCATTTGCGGCTGCAAGGCGAGTTTCCGAGCCTGGGTCTGTTCCGAGCCAGGTTTTTGTCGGCGGGTTTTTCTTCGGCGAACCCGGTCTGGGGCTGGCGACAAGCTTCGACCGAGGCCGCGTTTTTGCTCGTCGGAAGGCTGCGCCGCACGCTGCTCTCGGCGACGTTGGCCTGGTTCGCCGTGGTCGAACCCGGCGCGGTTGAACTGGCGGCCGCAGAGCCCGACGAGGAACTTCGCGTCGCCAGCCTGGTGCGGCGATTGGGCAGCAACGCGTTCACCGAGCGTGAAGCGGCCGAAGAGCAGCTTGCGGCCTTGGGCGTCGGCGCCCGCGAGGAGCTGATCGAGGCGACCGAACACGTCGACCCCGAAGTTCGCCTGCGGGCGAAGAATCTGCTGCGGCGATTGCAGGTCGAGGAGCTTTGGACGGCGTCGAAAGTGCGGTGCGAAGCCCGGCAGACTTCGGCTGCGGCGGCCCTGGCGACGATCACCGAACAAACGGGCAATCGCGTCTTGGCCGGCGACCAATACGGGGCGTTTCACGAGACGTGGGTCGATCTGGCGGAGACCGACGGCTCGTTCTGGGAGGCGATCGACGCGCTGTGTACGAGCAGCGGCAACCGCATCCGTCCGCACTACGACACGCGGCGGCCGGGGCTGGTGCTGGCGGCCGGCAATCCGGGCCGCTATCCGATCGCCCGCAGCGGGCCGGTGCGGATGCAGATGATCCGCGCGCGGCGGGCCTTCAGCGAGGAATTCGATTACGAACGGCTCGACGGCGAAGAGACCCACGCGTTTCAGTTCGAAATGCAGGCCATGTGGGAGGACCGCTTTCGCCTGGTCGCCTATCGCTCGCACCCCGAGCTGATCGAGGCCGTGACCGACACGGGCCAAAGGATCATCGCGGCCCAGGCCGCGGCCAGCGGCTGGAACATCGCTGGCTCGGGGACGCGGCAGGTTTCGATGAGCTTGCGGTTGCAGCCGCCGCCGGTGGCGTGCAAGGAACTCGAAACATTGAAGCTCAAGTGGGGGCTGGTGGCTGTCGGCGACCGGGCGGCGATCGAGATTCGCGACTTCGCCTCGACCGAACCGCACTTTCAGGACGATGTGGAACTCGTCGTGCAGAAGTTCGAGACGGGGCCCGGGCCGCGTTGCGAACTGACGCTGCTGGTGGTCCGCGAACTGGTGATCCCCGAGCCGCAGGATTTGATCTTCGAAGAGATCGAAGTCGAACTGTTCGACGCCGAGGGCAAGTCCTTTCACCGGCAAGGGCAGTCGAACTCGCTGACCGATCAAGGGGCGATCCTGAAACTGACCTTCGCCGGCGACAGCGAAATGTCGTCGCCGCAAGTATTGCGAGTCAGCTATCCGCGGATTCGGGCGCAGAAAGACCTGGAGATCTTGTTTCGGCACGTGCCGCTGCCGACGGCGAGGCCCGAGTGACGACTTCGATGAGTCTCTGCTGGATCACCTCGGCAATTCCCCGCGCCACGTCTTGCTTGCTTCCGCTGAAGGCCGCGATGACCTGGCCTTGCTTGTCGAGCAGTTCGACCTCGGTGGTCAGGGCGTGCATGGCCTGCGGGCCGTTGAGAACCATCAACTCGCAGCTTTTCTTTTCGAGCTTGGCCAGGGCCCGCAGCCGCTGGTCGTCGGTTTCCAGGGCGAAGCCGACGAGCCACTGGCCCGGCCTTTTTTCGGCGCCGAGCGTGGCCACGACGTCGGGCGTTTCGATCAGGTGTAATTCCAACGGCTGGCCGGTCTTTTGGATCTTGCCTTCGGCGACGCGAACCGGCCGGTAATCGCACGGCGCCGCCACGCCGATCAGCCCGTCGCACGCCGGGAACAGCTCGCGGCAGGCGGCGAGCATCTCTTCGGTCGAGACGACGTTGACCACTTCGGCCGCGGGCGGATAAGCGATTTCGACCGGGCCGCTGACGATCGTTACCCGATGCCCTGCGGCGAGCATCGCTTCGGCCAGGGCCTGGCCCATCCGGCCGCTGGAGGCGTTGGTCAGATAGCGCACCGGATCGAGATACTGGCGGGTCGGGCCGGAAGTGATCAAGACGCGAGCCACGGGGCGCCTCTGAGCCGCTAATAGTAGGTCAGGGCAAGTTCTCGACGATCGCCTGGCGAATCCGCTCGGGCGAAGCCATTCGCCCGGCGCCTTGCTCGCGGCAACTCAGCCAGCCTTCCTCGGGGTCGATAATCACGTAGCCGTCGTTGCGCAGTTGTTCGACGTTGCGCTCGACGGCGGGCTTGGCCCACATCTCGCAGTTCATGGCCGGAGCGACGACGATCTTGCCGGCGAACGACAGGCTCAGCGTCGAGAGCAGATCGTCGGCCAGCCCTTGGGCGGCCTTGGCCAGATAGTTGGCCGTGGCCGGCGCCACGCAGAGCAACTCGGCGCGGCGAGCCAGTTCAATGTGCGCGCCGAGCGGATGCTCGGCTTCGCCGAAGACCCGAGTCGCTACCGGCCGGCCGGTGAGGGCTTCGAACGTCGCCGCGCCGACGAACTCTTGGGCGGCGTCGGTCATGATGACCGAAACGCCGGCCCCGGCCTGGACCAATTGGCTGACCAGGGCGGCCGTTTTATAGGCCGCGACGCCGCCCGTCACGCCGATCAGCAGTTCGCGGCCGTTCATGGACGATTAGCGAGTGGTTCGCGTTCTCATTTGACGAGTGGCTGGGGCTGAGCCTGGACGAAGCCCCAGATTGCAACGCTCAATTGCTGGTTGCCCGCGAAAGCTCTCTTGCCCTGGGGCATCGCTGCGCTCTGCCCCAGCCACCCCGTTGTCGATCGCCCGCCTACCAAGTAGCAACAGGACGCTTAAAGGTCGCTCAGATCGAGTTCCGCAGGGCCGCCGCCGTCTTCCGATTCCCCGGCGATCCGCACGTTCGAGGTGGCGTCGAGATAGATCTTGTCTTGCATGATCTCGTCGATCACGATCTGCAGCTTGTCGGTGCTGTTCGTTTCGATCAGCGGGCGGCTGCCGGCGTTCAAAGCGACCAGACGCTTCTGGATCAGCGTCGAGAGCTTGAATCGCCCGCCTACCTTGTTCACGATCGCTTCCTCGCGAAGCTCGTCAATCATCTTGGCTCAATCTCCACTTTGGGTCAGAATCTCGCACAGTTCACGCACCGCACGGTCGATGTCGTCGTTGACGATCTGATAACTGTAGCGGTCGATCGAAGCCAGTTCGCGGCGGGCCACTTCCAAGCGGCGCGCCAGAGCCGCTTCGCTCTCGGTGCCGCGGTCGCGCAGGCGCGGCTCCAGTTCGTCGACCGAGCCGGGCCGGACGAAAATCGTCAGGGCGTCGGGATAGTGTTGCAGTACGGCCAGCGTGCCTTGGACGTCAATCTCCAAGACTACCCACTTTCCCGCCGCAAGGCTAGGGGCGACTTCGCTCTTGAGCGTGCCGTACCAGTCGCCGCGCTGGTATACCTCGAAGCATTCCAGGAACTCGCCGGCCTCGCGGCGCCGGGCGAACTCCTCGCGGCTGAGAAAGTGATAGTCGACCCCATCCACCTCGCCGGGGCGCGGCGGCCGGGTGGTGGCCGAAACGCTGGCTTGCAGCGGTCGAGGGCAGTTGACATACAACCGCTTGAGCAGCGTCGTCTTGCCGGCCCCCGAGGGCCCCGAGATCACGACCAGCTTGCCGGCGGCGGTTTGCATAACGAGCGTTGCGAGCGAGTCGGAAAGTGAATCCATGTTGGGCGACTTGGAACCTGACGAACGGGAATCCTGCGACGCCGAAGCCTAGGAACGGGGATCAAAAAACGTCCTAAATCGAGCCACGGATGAAACCCAGCGCGGCCTTCGGCCGCAACCAATTGAGCCACGGATGGAACACGGATAAAACACGGATGAAATGCAGAATGAGGCTCTTCCGCAGGATCCATGTGTGGTTTTATCGCTGGCTAGCATGGTTGGGGTTGCGTTTTCCA
>DATKRK010000348.1:0-9563 GCA_035532215.1 Pirellulales bacterium
CGAGGCGCGGCGCAAGTCGATTTCGCGGGAAATGCGGCTTTGACTGCCGATTGCGAGGGGCAAAGCTCGCGCAATGCTGATTCAAGTGTGCGGGAACGCACGGTATTGCACATATTAGGTGAAGGCGGAGACTGTCGGCCGCGTGCTCGCATTTACTTGCGACCGCGAAGAAGATCCTTGCCAAAAGGACCAGCTTGGGGGTAGTGATACCATTTGAACTGGTGTCAAGAAAAAATTATCGCTTTGTCTGCCACCAGCTTTAGCTGGTGGTAACGAAACAACATCAACCTTCTTTTTCAGCCGGCTTTAGCCGGCTTCCCGAGGGCCGAAAAAGCCGGCTAAAGCCGGCTCCCAAAGAGCGAGAGAATGGTTGCCGGTCCCCACCAGCTAAAGCTGGTGGCAAACACGGATGGGGCCAAGCTCGTCCTTCCAATTCGCCCTTTTTTCCTTGACATGCTCGCAAATGGTATCACTACCCGATTGGCGCAGGAGGGGCGGGTTTTTTGGCTCTTCCGCCGAAGCTATGGGCGGTTTCGGCGCTTTGATCTGCAGCCGGAACCACCCACAGGTTCTGCCGAGGAACTGGTTTTTGCGAGAGGAGCGCAACCGCAAAAGACAGGTTCTGGGAGCCAACTCGATTAAAATTCACCCCCGCCGCTGAAGTCGTACTCGTCGCGAGAGAGGTTCTCGAAGCGGGTGTAATCCTGGAGCCAGGCGAGCTTGATGTCGCCGGTCGGGCCGTTGCGCTGCTTGGCGAGGACGATGTCGGCCTGGCCGGCGACGCGGGCCTTGTCCTCTTCGTTGGTCATGTAGTATTCGTCGCGATGGACGAACATCACGACGTCGGCGTCCTGCTCGATGGCGCCGCTTTCGCGCAGGTGGCTGAGCCGCGGCCGGTTGTCTTTGGAAACTTCGGCCTGGCGGTTGAGCTGGGCCAGGCAAAGCACCGGCACTTTCAATTCGCGCGCCAGCCCTTTCAGGCGCCGGGCGATCTTGGCGACTTGCTCCTGCCGCGGGTCGCGGGGGTTGTCGGGTTCGATCAATTGCAGGTAGTCGATCACGACCAGCGCCAGGTTCTCGCGCCGCTTCAGCCGCCGGGCGGTGGCCGCGATTTCGGTCATCGTGCGGCTGGGCGTGTCGTCGATGAACAAGGGCGCCGTGCTCATCTTGCCCGAGGCGGAAGTCAGCTTCGTGCGGTCGGCGGCCGAGATGAAGCCGTTGCGCAGCTTGTGGCCGTTGATGCGGCCGTAGGCGCAGAGCATGCGCTCGGCCAATTCCAGACGCGACATTTCCAGGCTGACGAACAGCACCGTGCGGCCGAGTTCGATGGCCACGTGCTCGGCGATATTACTGGCAAGTGCGGTCTTCCCCATGCTGGGCCGGGCCGCCAGGATCACCAGTTCGCCTTCGTGCATGCCGCCGGTCATGCCGTCCAGATCGGTATAGCCGGTCGACATGCCGCCGACGCCGCCCCCCTTCTCGAGCCGCGCGTCGATCCGCACCAGCGCTTCGTACAGCACGTCTTGCAAGGCCGCCAGTTCGCCGGCGCCTTGGTCTTCGAGAATGCGAAACACGCGTTCTTCGGCGCGCGACAACAGCTCGCGGCTTTCCAGGGTCGAATCGTAGGCGTCGCGCAGAATCTCCGTGCTGGCGTGAATCAGCGAGCGAAGCGTGGCCTTGTCGCGCACGATCTGCGCGTAATAGATGGCGTTGTGGGCCGTCGGCACCTTGTCGGCCACCTCGGCCAGGTAGGCCAGCCCGCCGATCGTCTCCAGGTCGCCGCTTTTTTTCAGCCGCTCGTGCAGCAGCGTCGCGTCGATCCGCAGGCCGTCGTTGTGCATCGCCAGCAGGTGGCTGTAGAGCGACTGATGGTGGGGCGAATAGAAATCGGCCGGCTTGATCGTGAGCGCGACCTCGTCGCAAAGCTCGGGATCCAAGAGCAGGCTGCCCAGCACGCCGCGCTCGGCTTCCAGGTTCTGCGGCGGCACGCGATCGAGGATCTCGGAAACTTCGCGGGCCGGGGCCGAGTTGCGGTCGTCGATGCGCTGATACGTGGCCATCGCCTACGAACCTCCGTGTTGGCCGGCGAGATCGAAGCCGTCGCGCGCCGGATGAATTCGCCCCCAGCGTTGTTCTACCATGCCGGGGCGCCGAAGAGAAACGAGAAGCAAGGGGAGCGTCGCGACGCTCCGCAATCCAGGACCTGTACGCGATGGCAGACCGGAATTCGCTCCGAGGAATGCTCGGTCGCGCCTCAGCGAACTGGGGCTTCGCCAAAACTCGGGCCCAGCCAACCATCGATTCAAGATGGACGCAGCACGAACTTCGCGCAAGCCCCAGAGGGCTTCGAAAGATCGCCGTTCGGCAGCCCTGCGATCTCAACCCTTTTTGGGCTCGGCTTTCTTGGCTTCGGCGGCGATCGCTTCGGCTTTCTTCTCGCTGGCTTCGTCGCTGACGGTCGGCACGACCCAGACCTTGAGTTCGGCCTCGACTTCGTGTCCCAGGTGAATCAGGACGGTGTACAAGCCCAACTCCTTGAGCGGGCCGCGGAGCCGAACTTGATCGCTGGTGATGGTGATGTCGGCGCGCTTCAAGGCATTGACGATTTCCGCGGCGCCGACCGAGCCGTAGAGATGCCCTTCGTCGTTGGCGTTGGCTTCGATGGTCACGCTCTGGCGACCCAACTCGTCGGCCTGCGCCCGCAAACCGGCCAACCGCGTGTTCTGAATCTCTTGCAGCCGGGCGCGGTGCTTCTCGATCATACGCTTGTGATGATCGGTGGCCAGCGCGGCCAGCCCTTGGGGCAACAGGTAATTGCGGGCATAGCCCGGCTTGACCGACACCACGTCGCCTTGCTTGCCGAGATGGTCGACCGACTGGATCAGCAGCAATTCAATGCCGCCATGCGGGCCGCGCGGCAGCCGTTTGTTGCCGCGATGGGCCTTGCGCTTCTGGGCCTGATCCAATTTATTGCTGAGCTTGGGCATGATCGTTTCCAACTAAAAGATGCTGATAATTTGTTTGTAGGTCAGGCTTTCTAGCCTGACGCGCGTCAGGCTGGAAAGCCTGACCTACGTCCTAGTTCCGTATCGCCAAAGCGGCATCCGTTAGAACGGAATGTCGTCGTCGGGCGGCCGACCGCCCGAGGCGGAACCGCTCGGTTCGCCGAAGTCGGCCGGGGCACCATATTCCGATTCGTCGTAGGACGGAGCACGCCCGCCGCCGGCGGCTCGTGCGCCGCCTCCCCCGCCGCCGGGGCCTGGCTTCGCGCCAAGCATTTGCATTCGCTCGCCGACGACCCGCAGCTTGGAGCGTTTATCGCCGGAGTTTTTATCTTGCCACTGGTCCAGCTTCAACCGGCCTTCGATCAACAAGGACGAGCCCTTGCTGAGATACTCGGTAGCGACCTCCGCAGTGCGACCCCAGAGCGTGACGTCGACGAACGTCGTTTCCTCGACCCATTCGCCATTGGCGTTTTTGCGGCGGTCATTCACGGCCAGGCCGATTTCCGTCACGGCCATGCCGCTGGGGGTGTATCGCAACTCGGGATCCCGCGTCAGGTTGCCGAGCAAGATCACTCTGTTATAGCTTGCCATATCCCCCTCGTCGGTTGGTCGATCGTTCGCGCAAGAAACACTCGCTTTCTATAGCAAGCCTGTAGACGCGGCATCCCTGCCGCGTTCGAAGCAAGCGGCAGGATGCAGCTTTCTACTGGCCCGCGTTCACTTCTTCGTCGCCAGGGGCTTCCTCGCCCGCCTCGACGCCGACTTCCGCGGTCTTCGCTGGTTCCGGCCGGCGGCTGCGGGTTAGATCGGCGCCGGCGCTCTGAGCATGGCTGACCAGGGCGTCGACAATTCGCGGCTCGACCTTCAGCGTCAGCGATCGCAGAATGCTCTCGCTCAATTGGCATTCGCGCTCGAAGGCGGGCAGTTGCACGCCGTCCAGCTTGAAATAGGTCAGCCAGTACGTGCCTTTGCGCTGTCCGTTGATCGGGTAAGCCAGCCGCCGCTCTTCCCACAAGCGGCTGACCAGGACTTCGCCTCCGAGCTTGGTCACCAACTCGGCGATTCGTCCCGACACGCCGAGCTGATCCCGCCCGTAGCGGTTGGAATCGAAAATAAACAGTCCTTCGTAGACGTTCTTCGTCAAGACTTCACTCCTCGTGCTAGAGAGGGCCGGGGCGCCCTCGCCCGGCTTGAGGACGGGCGGGGGCGCCCGTCCCTCCATTTTTTTAGGGCTTGAGGACGGGCGGGGGCGCCCGTCCCTCCATTTTTTTAGGTTCGGTGTTTCTTGTTGCGTGCTTTACGTTACGCATTGAATTGGTTCATGCAGCTTTCGACCCCCTCATGGGCCCAGATCGTCACGGCATCGGCCGCCCGCCAAATCGCCGCGTCGATCTCGCTGCGTTCCGCCTTGCTGAACTTTCCCAGCACGTAATCGGCCGCATCCCAGCCATTGGGCGGCTGGCCGATGCCGATTCGCAGCCGGGGGAAGTCGTCGCCGCCCAGGCAGCGAATAATGTCTTCCAAGCCCTTCTGTCCGCCCGCCGACCCCTTGGGCCGTAGGCGAAGCTTGCCCAACGGCAAATTCAAGTCGTCGCAGACGACCAGCAATTCCCGATTGGCCAATTTATAAAAATCTCGAGCCCGCACGACGCTCGTGCCGCTCTTGTTCATAAACGTGTGGGGCGTGAGCAGCACCGCTCGTTCGCCCTTCAGATTAGCATCTACGGTCTCGCCTTGGAAATTCGCTCGGGCCGGTCCGCCGCCAAACAACCGGGCGAGCTCAGCAATCACCTCGAAACCGACGTTGTGCCGCGTTTCCTGATATTTTCGGCCGGGATTGCCCAGTCCTACCACCAATTTCATGGACATCGACCCGGCAAGCCAAGGCCTATTCTTCCTCCGACTCTTCCTCCGCCTTGCGTCCGATCACTTCCGGCTCGGCGCCTTCGGCCCCTGCTTCCGCCTCTTCCTCGGCCTTCGGCTCGACGCACTCGACGATGACCTTCTCTGGATCGTCCAGCAAGGTCACGCCCGCGGGCAGTTCCAAACGCGCGGCCGTAAACTCATCGCCCAGCTTCAGATCGTTGATGCTCAGGTGCAGCTTCTCGGGAATCGAGGACACCAGGCACTCTGCCGAAACGACGTGAACCAGTTGATTAACGATGCCGCCGTCCTTGACGCCGGGCGCCTCGCCGCGAAGCTCGATCGTTAATTCCACCTCGACTTTTTCGTCGGCCGAGACGCGACTCAAGTCGACGTGCAGCACTTCCACGCCGTAAACGTCCCACTGCAGCTCGCGGATGAAGGCTTTTTCCGAGACCGCGCCCGTCAAGTCGACGACTCGGGCGCCGTGGCGAATGGCCGCCCGAACCTGATCCGCCGGGGCGGACAAGCTCAAATTCGCCTCGCCGTGGCCGTACAGCACCGCAGGCACTTGGCCCGTATTGCGCAGACGCCGGGAGTGCCGCTTGCCTAGATTCTCGCGACGCTCGACCGTCAAAACTTCCGACATGACCTATCCTTAAATATTTATTGCACTTATGGCTTGCCTCGACGCTTGCCGCTCTCACCGCTCGGCGATGCACGCCGCAATCGGCAAACAGCCTTCCGCGTGGGTCTCTGTTTCTTGCCGATACGCCCTGGGCGATCGATTCTCGCTAGCGCGAATCTCGCTATTTTGCCCGAAACGACCGCGATTGCAACCCCATTCGGCAGGAAAGTGGCCCGTTCAATCGTCGATCAGCCACTCGTAGTTCCAAAAGGGATTGCCGCACTGCGGGCATCGCTCTTCGTTGGCAAGTACGCAGCCGTGGCAACTTGGGCAATCGCCGATTCCGGGCAGAATGGCGACCTGCCGCCGGCGCGCGTCCTCGGCGCCGGCATGATCGCCGAAGGCCAGCGCCGTCGCGACCCAGACGGCCAGCGGAAACAGCCGGTAAATGACCAGCGGCGCATGCCCGGCATCGGGGAGGCTGCTCTCCAGGATTTGTGAGAACTTGCGCCGGCGACCGTCGGGGGATTGCGAAAGATACTCCGACAAGCGTTTGCTGGCAGCCGGGTTTTTCTCCGCTTCGCCCAAGCGCAGCCGGATCAGCCAATCGAGATACCAGGGGTCATCTTTGGGGAAATATCGGCGTTCGGCGACCATTGTGGCCGATTCGGCGATTTCATATAGCTCGATTTCATTTCTGCCCATTTCCAACTGTTTGATTTCGGCGGCCGCAACCAGGAGCGAATCGACGCCGACGCGCTGTTCGACATCGCCGTGAACGCGCGTATAAAGCAGGTCTCGCAAGGCGTTGAGCCCGTCGGCCAACGAGTTGACGATCTGCGCGCCGTCCTGGCGATTGTGTCGCTGGTTGAATTCGGTCGCGGCGTCGGAGCGCCGCTTGATTCGATCGAGCTGGCTCATTTAGTCGCCTGCGGCGCCCTCGCCACGTGCTTGGCCCAATGAAAGCGCCCGTCTGCAACTCGCATTTTGCGATTCTTGCCGCAGGCGCCGCCCCTTAACGATAATGGCGCAGCCGGGAGAATGCCAGCATCTGCGCGGCAAACCGGCAAGTTCAGCGAGGCGACAGTGATTCGCCCGCACTGATTTCGCGCAGAGCGAAGAATTGAGAGCGGGGAATGACGGCGTCCATGCCCTTCAGATCGGTGGCATGGTCGGTCGCCATCGTGAACAATTCCGCGCGGTTCGGGCAGAGCCCGGTTTGGTGCAAATTGCGGTAGACCTGAAAGAAGGACAGGGTCAAGGCGGCTTCCGCGGCCTTCTCGTCGCCCTCGAAATAGCGAGTCAAGAACTCCTGCAATTCGTCTCGGTGCGAGGCGAAGAAATCGCGAAAGGCTCGGTTCGCGAGCTTTCGTTTCTGGCAAGCCAACTCCTGGTCGGGGGTTTTCATCGCGGGGGCCTCCGAGATCGCAAATCGCTGCGCCGGCGCGTCCTGAGCGCCTTCGATCGAAGCTTAGGTCATTCGGGCTGGGTGTCAAACCAGAAGTCTTGCCCCGGTAAGGCATTAGCAAGAAAGCCTTTGGCGCGAGCCGCCTGTAGAAGCGGCATCCTTGCCGCTTGCTTCGAACGCGGCAGGGGCGCCCCGTCTACGACGACGAAAAAACGCGGCAAGGATGCCGCGTCTACGGCTCAAATGTCGACGATGACTTCCGCCAAATAGCCCTCGGGCGTTCGCTCGACTTTCAATCCGTGATAGGTGATCGCCTTGACTTCGTGTTCCAGCCGATGCCGGGTCTCGTCGGCTGTTTCGCCGCGGGCGGCGGCCTTCAAGCCGGCGTCGTCGACGCTCACATCAAACTCGGCGAACAATAATCGCTGCGTTTCGAAGGCGTAGAGGAGTTCATCGAGCCAGTCGAACAGCAATTCATCGAGTTGCGTTCCTGGCACGGCAAAGCTCATTTCCCGGACAGGCCGCACGTCGTCGAGATTCGCCACGATGATCGAAGTCAGCCCCCGGCCCGCTTCGGCAAATAACGTCGGCAGATCGGCCGCCGTCACGCGCAGTCCCAGGTCGGCGGTGTGCTCGAAGGTTTCGTACATGGCTCGGCCTACGTCGTCGGCGTCACCAGCACGCGGCCGGTGTTGCGGCCGGCTAGAATCTCTTGAATGTGCGGGCCGAGTTGATTGAGGTTCGATTCGGTCGCGAGTTGTTCCAAATCGTTGGGCTTCCACTCGCCGGCGAGTTTTCTCCAGACGCGCAAGCGCCGCTCGCGAGGACATTCGGCCGAATCGATGCCGGCCAGTTCGACCCCGCGGAGGATAAAGGGATAGACGGAGAGGGGCAAATCCGTGCCGCCGACCAGCCCGCAACAGGTGATGCAGCCGTCGTGATGGGCCGAACGCACGAGCGTCGCCAGCGTCTTGCCCCCGACCGTATCGATGGCTCCCGCCCAGCGCGAAGGCAACAGCGGCTTGTCGCTGGCGTCGAGCACTTCATCGCGGCCGACGACGCGGGCGGCGCCGAGCCGCTTGAGCAATTCGTGGGCCGACGTCTTGCCGGTCGAGGCCACGACCTGATAGCCCGCCTTGGCCAACAGCGCCACGGCCAGGCTGCCGACGCCGCCCGAGGCGCCGGTAACGACGATTTCTCCGCGGGCCGGCGACACGCCGCGCTCGACCAGAGCATCGAGCCCCATGCCGGCCGTGAAGCCGGCCGTGCCGAGGATCATGCACTCGCGGAGACTCAGGCCTTCCGGCCGGCGCACGACCCAAGCGGCCGGCACGCGCACGTATTCGGCGTAGCCGCCCCACGTGTTCTGGCCCATGTCGTAGCCGGTGACGAGCACTTCATCGCCGGCCTTCCATTCGCTGGCGCCGCTTTCGACCACCTTGCCCGCGGCGTCGATCCCCGGCACGTGCGGGAATTTGCGAGTCACCCCTGGATGGCCCGTCGCCGAGAGGGCGTCCTTGTAGTTCAGCGACGAATAGGCGACCTGACTCAAGACGTCGCCCGCGGGCAGTTCCTCGATCGGCCGCCGGGCGACCTTGGCGCTGGCCGGGCCGCGGTCGGGTTTGACGACGTAATAGCAGAGAAAATCTTTCATGTTCCAACTCGCTTGCAGAAAGTAGGCGACTCAGGGCGTGAGCGGGTAAGTGCCGCGGATCATCTCGATGTACGGATCGCTCGGGCTGCGCGGATTGTCCCAAAAGCCGAGCACCGACCAAATCTGACGGCCGTCGAGTTCCGCGTCGAGAGGCCGGGCGGTCATGCGGGCCAGCGTATACCGCCACTCCAGCGATTCGCCGGCGCCGCGCACGGCTTCCAGCAACAGCAGAGCCTCGGGGTCGGTCCCTTCGGCGAAGGCGAACAAAGCGCCGTCGATAATGCCCGCCTTCTCGGCGGCGAAACGGTAGATCGGGCGGCTCATCAAGCGTAGCTCGCTCTGCTCGTTTGTCGCCGTTTCCTTCATCACGACGCGGAACCGCCGGGCCAGTTGCCCCATCTGGATCAGCCGCAGCTTATCGGACGCCTTGGGCGCCGGAGCGTCGGGCAAATCCTGCTCGGCGAGACCGGCCGACTTCGGCAGCCAGCGCTCGCCCGCCTTTCCCCGGCATTCCAGCGGCTCGCTGCTGAGCGATGTGAATTCGCGAGAGACTTGCCCCTTGCTGCGGATTGCGATCGTCGCCGCGGCCCGCGGCCGTCCGTCGTCGAGCCACAAAAAGACAGCGGCGTCGCTGAATGCCTGCCGCACCGGATTGTTAAAACGCAACAGCGGCTCTCCGCTATGGGCGAAGGGCTGCTCGCTTCGACCAGGCGTCGAAAGAGAATAGGAGGCGAACGTTTCGGCCAGGAATGCGAGCCGTTCCTTTTTTGCTGCATCCGAAGCGATCTGATCGTCGCCGCCAGCCGACTTAGGTGGCGGATCGGCCGCCCGTGCCAAGGCGCCGAGAGACAGAATAACGCAAGTCAACCGCCAAGCGATGCGTGTCATCAGCGTGTTCCCCGTTGGGCGAAGTGTGATCGAGCGACAACATACTACTACGCGGGTTCGCAGGCGGTCAAAGCGTCGGCATCCGGTATAGTAAGATGCCATGACGCCGCCCCCGCT
>DATKRK010000349.1:0-7923 GCA_035532215.1 Pirellulales bacterium
TCAACCACTCCTTGGTACGATGCGCCATCCTTGGCCTCCTTTGCTCTTTCGTTGGGTAAGACGCCCGAAAGATGCCAAAGGAGGCTTTTTTTGCCTATGTCAATATGAAACAACGCTTTCCGATTAATCTCGCGACATTAGGGATTAACCGCACTGGGAATTGCGTTTATCGCCCCTGCCCCGCTGACTTTCGTCCCGCCTAAGTTCGTGCCAAATCTCATGTCATCGGGCAGTTGAAGATGCCGCCAGGGCCGGGCGGAATTCGGCAGCCGGGGTTGTAGGGACTGAATCTTCGTTAAAAAGGTTACTGTTGGCAAGCGTCGGGCGTTTCAGAAGGCGGCGTCGAGCCGCCTTTTTTGCGTTGCGAGCCGGTGCAGGGCGGTATCGACGGCCTCGCGGCTGCCGATGTCCAGGAAATCTGCCGGAACGAACACCGAACCTCGGCCACAGCCGTGTATGGCGGCAAGTACTATGGAATCAATGCTTTGCGGCGATTTAGGACGCTGTTTCATGCAAGAAAAAATAGCCTGTTTTTCTTACAAGATCAAGCGTCTTTTGAGTGCCTTCTTTCCGGCAACAGAGAGGCTTGGTTATAGCCGGGGCGGCAACGCGCGCCCCGGTCATCGGCATGAACGCGGCGAAATCCTGTCCGGACGCAGAACCGTGATCCCTTCCGATTTGCCCGTCCGAGTCACTCCCACGCCAATCGGCGGGCGCGTAAAAGGGCTTTGCCTCCGTAGCATGGTACGGAGTCGATAATGACGACAGGCGGCAAGGACTGTGAGCCCGTTGACCTTTGGGCAAGTCGCAAAGCGAGCCGGCGGCGGCGAAACCGTCCGGTTCTAAAACATGCTGAGTTGGCGCTCCATGCGGCGTTTTGGCCGGGCGACGGTCCGCCATTGCGGAGATTGTTCGAGTTCGGGAAACACCGGCTCGACCGGCGACCGTGCCGGCTCAGACGAGGAAACTGGCTTGGCTTCTTTCTCCGGCGCCATGCGCGGCTCAGCTTCGACGACTGCGGCGGCCGGCTCCGGATCGCCGGCAGGCGGCAGCTCGGGGCTTTTGGGCATCCGCCGACGAATGCGGGTCGTCACCGGCTCGACGGCCACAATCGGGCCACGGGCCTCGACGCGCCCGGCCGATGCTTCGATCGTGCTGGCCGCCTTGAGCGTCTTGATTTGGTCGGCGATCTCATGGGCCGGGGGCAGGGGCTCGGCGCCTTCCTGGGCCGTCTCACCAGAAAGCACCGCTTTCAGTTGCCCGCGTAAGTGAGCGAGTTGACTTAGATATTCCTCGTGGGCGAAGGCCGTGCCGAAACGGGACTGGTAATCGCGGAGCTGGGTCTCGGCGACGGCGAGGTCTTGCGTGGTTGCGGTGAGGCGAGCCTCGTAGCCGCCGATCAGGCGGTCGACGGCGTTCAGAACGGCTCTCGGCCCGTGATGCTCGCGCGACAGCGCTTCGTGGCGCGTGGCCGCGCCTTCCAGGAAGAGTTCTGGCGCTTGCCGGGGGCGCAACAGCAATCCGAATCGCAGGCCGCGGCAAATGCCAAGCGGAACGCGCTGCGGTTCGCGGACGTTTTCGGGCAGGTGCTTCAGGCGGCCGGCAAGAAGATCGAGGGCCTCGTCGCGCGAGCAACGGCGCTCGCCGATGGTCAGCCGGTCGTCGGCATGCTGGGCGATGGTCTGGATATCTTGGTCAAGGTCGGCGGTCCGCTTCTTAAGCCGGTCGATCGCCTCGGGCAGTTCGCGGAGATTGCGGCGGGCGACGTACTGCTCATCGGCATGGTTGCGTTTGAGGATGGCGAGCCGCTGCAATTCGGCGTCGGCTTCGGCCAGCGTCAGCACGGCGGGATTGCCCGAAGCGATGGCCTTGACCTCGGCATAGGAGAGTTCCTGGCCGCCGATATCCTCGGCGCGGCGGACGCCGCTCGTGCCGTTCATCACCTGGGCGATGAAGCGGGACTTGGTTTCCAGGGCCTGCCACATGTAGGCGTCAAAGCTCTGTTCGGTGACGTAGCGGTAGATGGCCACTTCGTCGTTGGTATTGCCCTGCCGCAGGATGCGGCCTTCGCGCTGCTCGACTTCGGCCGGCTTCCACGGGGCGTCGAGATGGTGCAGGGCGGCCAGGCGCTTTTGCACGTTGGTGCCGGTGCCCATCTTCGCGGTGCTGCCGATCAGCACGCGGACGGCGCCGGAGCGGACCTTGTCGAACAGGGCCTGCTTCTTGGCGTCGCTGTCGGCGTCGCCGATGGCGGCGATCTGCTCGCGGGGGATGCCGCGGGCGACGAGCTTCTGCACGATGTCGTCATAGACGCAGTAGCCCCACGGCGTGGCCTTAACGCCCATGTCGCAGAAAACGAGCTGCGTGCCGCGGGTCGGGGAGGTGCGGTTCCAAACGGCGGTCACCTTGTCGACGAGGGCGTTGATCTTCGAGCCGGTAAAGTCGCCGGCCGTCTGCGACAGCAGCCTGCCGTCGAGGGCCAGCTTGCGGCCGTCGGTGGTGATAGCCAGGGCGTTGTCGAGCCGCGGGTCGATCTTCTCCGAGCGGAGCCGTTCGTAGCGTTTGACCAGCTCGGCCTGCAGCCGGGCCTGCTCGTCGGACATCGGGCAGGCCACGGTGATCGGCTTGCCGGTTTCCAGGCGGGGCCTGGGCAGGTCGAGCATGTCGGCCGTCTGCACGTCGGAAAAGGAGCGGAACATCTGCTGCAATTCCGGCATGTTGATGAACTTGGCGAAGCGGCTGCGCGGGCGAAGCGAAGCGCCATCGGGGGCAATCTCCATCGTGTCGACCACTTCGCCGAACGTGCCGGCCCAGCCGTCGAAATGCTCGATGCCGCGGGACTTGAGTCCCTCGGGATCGAGGAAGCGTTGCACGTTGTACATCTCGACCATCGTATTGGAAATCGGCGTGCCGGTGGCAAAGGTGACGCCGTGGCCCGGATGCTGCCGGTGCAGGTACTGGGCCTTCATATAGAGGTCGAAGGCGCGCTCGCTGCCGCCGGTCTGGATGCCGGCGACGCGTTCCATCTTGGTCGGCGTCTCCAGGTTCTTGAAATAATGGCTCTCGTCGATGAACAGGTGATCGACGCCCAGTTCGTCGAAGACGAGCCCGTCGTCTTTCTTGTCGCTGGCCAGCAGGTCCTTGAGGCGCTCCTCGCGGGCGGCTTTCTGCTTCTCGATGGTCTTTATCATGTTGCGGCGGCCGCGGCCTTCACTGGAGGCGGCGCTGTCGCGCAGCAACTGGTCGTATTCGGCGATCTGTTCGCGGAGGAACCCTGCCTGGTAGTCGCGCGAGAGGCCGATCCGCTCAAACGACGAATGCGTCAAAATGATGCCGTCCCAATCGCCGCTGGCGATCTTGGCGGTCAGCCGCTTGCGGCGCTCGCGGGCCAGGTCGTCCTTGGTGGCGACCAGCAGCTTGGCGGTCGGGTAAAGCTGCATGAACTCGCGGGCGAACTGTTCGAGCATGTGATTGGGCACGACATAGACCGGCTTCTTGATTAAGCCCGCCTGCTTCATCTTCATGCCGGTGGCGGCCATCGTGAACGTCTTGCCGGCCCCCACGACGTGGGCCAGCAGCGTGTTGCCGCTCGACATACCGCGCCATACCGCGTCTTCCTGGTGCGGGCGAAGCGCGATGGTCTTGTTCATGCCGGGAAAATCGAGGTGCGAGCCGTCGAATTGCCTGGGCCGCAGATTGTTGTACGTGTCGTTGTAGAGGCGGACCAGACGTTCCGTGCGGTCGGGATCGGCAAACACCCACGAGCGGAACTTCTCCTTGATCTGCCGCAGCTTGTCGCGGGCGGCCAGGGTCGCCTCCTGGTTGACGACGCGCGTTTCCTTGCCGCCCTCCATGATGGTGTCGTAGATGACCGGCGTTTTAAGGTTGAGCGCCTGCTCGAACAGCCATGTGCCGCCGGCCCGCTGCGTGCCGTATTCGGACGTGGCGGCCACCGACGCTTGAGCGCTATGGTCGGCATCGACGCTCCACACGGCGTCCTTCTTGATGTGCGAGACCTTGACGGCAGCCGGCCCGACGCGGAACAGCTCGCAGGCGAAAGCCTGGATATCGGGGACGGGAATCCACGGCGCCCCGAGATTGGCGTCGATGTCGCCGGGCAGCACGTCCTCGGGCTGCACGAGCTTCAGCGCCTCGACGTTCCGGGCATAGGACGGCCCGGCCCGTTCGGCCTGGGCGAGTTTCTGGCGGACGTTGCCGGAGAGATAGACGTCGGCGGTCTGCCAGGCATTGGACTCGGGGTCGAGATAGATCAGGTCGCCCAGCTCCTCGATGACGCGATCCTGAAGCTGGCCGTAAAGCTGGCAGATATAGGGCAGGTCGACCTTGCCGCGATGGTTGAGCGAGACGAGCAGCCCTTCTTCGGCGCTGCGGACGGTGGTGATTTCGGGCGTGCGGCCGACCACGTCCTTTTGCATGATGGCGGCTTTTTCCGCCTTGCCGGTCACCTCGTCGTAGTCTTCCAGGGACATGACCAGCATGGCGTCCGGGTCTTCCCGGAATTTCACGATGTTGGGCATGCGGCGGATCACGGTGCCGTCGGCGTTCTTGCTGAAGGTCGTCTTGTTGATCGGACCGTAGATGCTGGCGAACAGGTCGTAATAGATGTTGAGGTTGCGGCGGGCTCGCTGGCGCTCGATCTCGGGCCAGCCTTCGTTCTGCGATTGCAGCACGCGGCGGGCATGGTCGCGAAGCCCGATCAGGGCGGCCAGGCGTTTGCCGGTCATGGTGCCGTCGGCCTTGAGCAGCGTGCCGCCGTAAGTGACCGGGATCGCAACACCGTCCTCGACCTGGTGGATGACGCGGCCGTCGCCGACGAAGAAGCTGCCCTCGGTGATGTGATTCAAAGGCGGGGGAGGGACGAAGGCCGGGACCGGCGCCTCGGTCGGCTGATCCGTCGCCGGCGCGACCGTGGCGACGTTTGCCGGCAGGCGGCCGATCGCCTCGCGGAGCTGGGCTGGCAGGTCGCCGTTGGAAGTCAGGCTGTAGCCGGCGCTGTAGAGCCGGTCCTTGCCGCTCCACGTGCCCAGCACCATCTCGGGATGGTTAAGAAAGTATTTATTGATCGGGATGTCGGCATCCTCGATCGTCATCGGCTCGGCCTTGAGCCATTCGGGGTCGGCGTGCCTCGCGGCCTCGCCGGGGGCGCGTTTGCGAAGGAACACGATGTCGGTGACGACCTGCGTGCCCTCGCGGCGGAAAGCATCCGAGGGCAGGCGGATGGCGCCTAAGAAGTCCGCTTTCTCGGCGAGGTGCTCGCGCAGCTCGGCGTTCTGCTTATCGAGCGTGAAATGGCTGGTGACCAGGGCCATGACGCCGCCGGGCTTTAAGGCATCGAGCGATTTGGCGAAGAAGAAATCGTGCAGGGCCAGCTTCCTGCCGGCGTAATCGAGCTTCACGTCGGCGAAGGGCACGTTGCCAATGACGGCATCAATGCGGCCTTCCGGCAAACGAGAATCGCGGAAGTTCTCGATGCGGATGTCGGAAGCGGGAAATCGCTTCCGGGCGATGCGCCCGGAAATGCCGTCGAGTTCGACGCCGATGAACCGCATGCCCGCCGGGGCGTGGCCCATGAAGTTGCCGATGCCGCAGCCCGGTTCAAGCACGGTGGAGGCGGCCGGGATGCCAAGGCGGGAGAGGGCCTCGTGCATGGCCGCCATAACCACCGGCGACGTGTAAAACGCATTGAACGTCGTCCGCTTGGCGCTGTCGTATTCCGCGTCCGACAGCAGCGACCGCAGCTCCTCGCCGAGCGTCTGCCAGCCGGCGTCCTTGTAGCGGCCGGTGACCGGATCGGGGAACAGCGACAGGGCGACGCCGCCGAACCCCGAAAACCGCGAAAGTACCTTGCGTTCGTCTTCGCTGGCCGGCCGCCCGTCCTGCTCGATCTGTTTCAACGTGCGGATGGCCGCGAGGATGTCGCGGGCCTTCGCCTTGTCGCCGCTGGCAATCGTTGCCGTGGTGCTGTCCATAGCCTGGTCTCCCTCCTTGGTTGGCGGCCCCGCAGCCGGGGCCTTGCGGCACGCCAAGGAATCAGTCTCAGCCGCGTGCGAAGCGAGCGCAGCGACCGGGCAAGCGGAAAGTCGGGGGAGACCTTCAGGGGGAACCGGCTTTCCGCTTGCGCGGACCGGCGGCTGATTCACCGTGCCGCTGGACTCGGCCACGGGCGGGGCCGCAGAGGGAAGGGGACCGGCGGACGGCGCCGGGGCGGGAGCGTCGAAGTCGATCAGCGATTGGCGGGCGCGTGAGGCGGCTACTCGGCCGGCATGTGTCGTTGCAAGAAGGCCATCGCCGCGTCGAGCGAGAGCGGCTGCATGGCCTCCTCGCTCGCCGGCGAGTCGCTCGGCAAATCGTCCTGCAGTTCGTTCACCGCCAGCTCCAGGGCCTCGCTCGATATCTGGCTCGAATCGCTGCCCGGCCTCGTCTCGGCCAGTTTCGCCATCCAGTCCAGGTGACACGCCCGAAGCGCTATCGCCAGTTGCTCCATGCTCTGAAGCAACGTCCCGTTCGCGCGGAGCTGCTCGTGCAGGGCCGGCCGGTCCCGCAGCAGTTCGAGAACGATCGTCTTGTAGGCTGGCATGGCGGTTTTCCTTTCTTTGGGCGACGACAACCATCGCTGCCCCGTTAGCGTCTTCGGGATCGTCTGAGAACCCTGGCAACAGGGCGGATGAGGGCGGTTTTCTCGTCGGCATACATTGCTGAACAGCAACCGCAGACTGCCACAGCTTGGGGTAAATTCAAGCGATTTTTGCAACCCAAGAGTGAGTGCGGCTTCCCCGCGAAAAACGACCACGATTGGCCAGGGGGGATTGCATCACGATCGGCTGTCGCTGTTCTTACGGCTGACCCAGCCCAAAAGGCTGAATCACGGGCCGCCCAGGTACCTGCCCCGCCTGCGGCGGCTCTTTTTCATGCGCTGACCTCATCTTGCGGCTGAAGCAAAACAGCGTTCTTTTCGTAGGTGCAGCCAGAGCCTACCGCCCGTAAGTGCGTGCCGTTCGGCAGACTGTCCTTAGCGGAGGGACCACATTCGATTCTAATCTGAGACCGAACAGGGCGGCGGCTCTCGTTGGTTCACTTGAGCCTGCCTCTAATGAGTCCTTCGTGGATCAGCGCGCGAAGGAGCAATCGGCCAGTGAACGAGTCGAGGGCCATCCCGTCGGGAATAGGAGGAACAGGGTCGTTAAGGTTGTCGTGCCCAAGGGCATTTGCGATCCGCTTTTCGATTTCTGATTTGTTGCGAGATGCCTTGAACGATGTCCCTTGAAGAGTGGCAAGAAGCTCACGGAGATAGATGTCGGTTTCAGAAAGAGTCAATAAGTTGGGGTTGCGCGATACAATGTCGAGAGCCAAGCGAGAGGATTTTTCAGAGGCTTGGTGTGGCTGAATCTCAATCATTGTACGGCCCAGGGCGCTGTTTAGGCGGTGAAAATTGGTCATGATGGTTTTGGGGTTAGATGCAAAGAGCGCCGGCCGCTTGCAAGCAAGTGTGAGATAGTTGCGCCGTGTGAGACCGGTTGACGCAAGTGCTGTAGCGACCTCATTGATATTGGAAATGACCGTTTCTGGACGGGTCGCCCACAAGCGTGCATTGCTTTGCACAACGCGAAGGTACTTGGAACGCGTTAGCCCGTCGGCTTCAAAGTACTGGACCACCGGATCGAAGTTGCTGATAAGGGTTGCCGGTGGGAGTTTGAAAAGCACTGGGAAGGTCAGCGCCTGCCTCAAGAATTGCTGTCGATCGATGCCATCGGCTTTGAAATGCCTTAGAGGCCGTAACAAAACGCATATTCGTTACAGTGTGGCACGATATTTGCGCCGGGATTCTCTTGGTTGGACAATGGAAACCAAGAACGAAAGGAGTCTGCCATGGCGAGGATCATGCTACCTGCGGGGCTTTGGGAA
>DATKRK010000350.1:0-8730 GCA_035532215.1 Pirellulales bacterium
GTTTCCTCACGAAGGGAGCTGGCATTGCCTCGTCCGGTCATTGATCTGCACCAGATGGTCAGGGCAGTGCTTCAGCACTCTTCGCCACTGCCGCCGCTCGCCGAATGCCCGATCGAACACTTCGAGATGTCGGCCAACTTCGGGGCTTCGCTCATCAGATACATCGACGACCATATCGACAGCACAGACGTTTACCAGGCTGTCTACGACCGGCATCTCGGGCACTTGCGCCGCATGGTCCTCGCGGAATTGACCGAATCGTTCGAGCGTTTCCTGAAGGAATTGGCCTCGGTCTGCGTCGATTTTCTGGCAGCCGTGAATCCGGGCAAATCAGAGCAAAAACACTGTTCTTGCCGCCCGCCGGCGGCCGGTTTATACTGGAAGTAACCCTTGTCACCGCGGGGGTTTATTCATCTTGCCCGGAAGATTCCCGCCAGGAGAGATTCCATGGTGTGTCGCGTCTTGTTCACGGCGTTGATGGTGGCGTTGGCGAGCGTTTGGGCCTGGTCGCCCGTGCGTGGCGAAGACCCCAAGGAAGCGGCGCCCGAGCAGGCCGCCCCCAAAAAAGTTAAAGTGCTGCCCGCTGACCAGGTGGGCCAAGATTCGCTCGGCAAAAAAGAGCAGGCCGATAAAGGCGCCGAATACTACGAGTTGTTCAAGGTCCTGGCCGACACGATGGACCAGGTCGAGCGGAATTACGTCAAGGACATCAGCCGCCGCGAGCTGATGGAGGCCGCCATCCGTGGCGTGCTGGAAAAACTCGATCCGTACTCGAACTACATCAGCCCGGAAGAAATCGGCAGCTTCAAGACGGCGGTCGAAAACCAGTTCGGCGGCATCGGCATTCAGGTCGACGTGCGTCGCGGGCGTCTGTTCGTGGTCAGCCCGCTGGTGGGCAGCCCGGCGTACCGCGCCGGCTTGCAGGCGGGCGATGCGATCGTCGAAATCGACGGCAAGTCGAGCGTCGACATCGATCTGGAAGAAGCCATCCGCCGTTTGAAGGGCGAAGCGGGCACCCGCGTCACGATTACGCTGACGCACCCGCCGAAACCCGACCGCCGCAGCGTGACCATCGAGCGCGAAATCATCCAGGTCGAGACGGTGCTGGGAGATCGGCGAGACGATCACGACCGCTGGGACTTCATGCTCGACCAAGAGCAGCGGATCGGCTATATCCGCATCACCGCCTTCGGCCGCGATACGTTCCGCGACCTGCACGCCGCGATGAAAGAACTCGACGAGCAAAAGCTGCGCGGCCTGATCGTCGACTTGCGGTTCAATCCCGGCGGGCTGCTGACTTCGGCCATCGAAGTCGCCGATTTGTACCTGACCGAAGGCGAAATCGTGAGCACCGCCGGACGCAACAGCCCGAAACGCTCGTGGAGCGCCCGCAAGCCCGACACGTTCGAAGGTTTCCCGATGGTCGTGCTCGTGAATCGTTACAGCGCCAGCGCCAGCGAAATCGTCTCGGCCTCGCTGCAAGACCACAAGCGGGCGATCGTGATCGGCGAACGCACTTGGGGCAAGGGCAGCGTACAAAACGTGATCGAACTGGAAAACGGCAAAAGCGCGTTGAAGCTGACCACCGCCAGCTACCGGCGCCCCAGCGGACACAACATTCACCGCTTCCCCGACTCGAAAGAGAGCGACGAGTGGGGCGTATTGCCCGATCCGGGCTATGAAATCAAGCTCGGCGAGGAGGAAATGAGCCGTCTCGTGGCCCTGCGGCGCCAGCGCGACATTCTCCAGGTCAACCATTCCGTCCCGCCGGACGCCGCCTCGCCATCCAGCCCGCCCGCCAAACCGGAGGACGACAAGTCCGCCGACGCCCCCGAGGAATCCAAAGACGCCTCGAAAGAGCCGTCGGACGCAAACAAGGCCGACGCGCCCGCATCGGAAACCCCGCAGGGCGAAGAAAAGCCGGCCGACGCGACTGTGGCTCCCGGCGAAGCCAAGTCCCCCTCGGACGATCGCCAGTTGCAAAAGGCGCTCGACTATCTGTCGAGCGAGCTGGCCAAGGCCCAGTGAGCAAAACGCGGCGGGCGCCTGAAGAAAAACCCTTCCGCGGCGACTTGACAGGGCTAGATCAGGTACTATAGTCAGCTTGCCTTCTTCCGTGCTGGTGAAAGTGCGCCGTATTCCATGCCCAGCGCCGCTGTTAAAGCCGGCCAGCGATGCTCACGTTACGAAGCGTTGTCGTGCTGATTATGGGTGAGGTCTCGGTTCTTGTTTCCCATGTCGGGCAAGCCGACGCGGGCGTGATTCTCTCGGCCGAACTGGACATGGCCGGCGGCAGCTCGTCAGCGAGTGGAAGCGAAGCGCCGCGACCCGTCTCGATTTTCGCGATCGAGCATCTTGGCGGCTTGCTGCTTTGCTCGCGCGGCCCGGCGTCGTCGGGCGCAGGCGCAGACAAGCCGTGTGCCCGCGGGACTTGCGGGCGATTTCCCGAAGGTTATCCGCTCTTGTTTGATCTCGCGGCTGCCGGACTTCAGCCGCGCCTCTTTCCCCTGGGCATTGCGAGATCACGTCTTCCGGCCTCCTCGCCCCCATGCGGTTTGATCCGTTTGCTTCGTTGGCGGCGCGGCGCCTTTCAATTGATCCGTGTTTTTGCGCATGTGGAGGACCAAAATGAGACTCCGTACCTTGACCCTCGTAGCCGGCGTCTTGCTCTTGTCCAGCGGCGCCAGAGCCGGCGTCATCATGGACGATCCCATCACAGCCACCCGGTTCTACGGCGACGACGAGAACATCAGCGTGTTTTCGGGCCCGTCCATACTGATCGGGGGACAAGGGGATGGGGCCAGTTCGATTCTGGATACCAGCGATGCTGCTTTTAAAGCGAACAACCTTTCAGGACAAACGTGGACCTTCAATTGGGCGTCTGCCAATCTTCAAAATTCCGTCATCGACTCGATCAACGGCAGCGCCTATGCCTGGGTCGTCAGCGCGCCGACGGTTCGGCAGGGCGACGGCAAGTTTTATGAATCGCCCGTCAGCAACGACAACGGCAACAAGAACGAGGTCGGCGGCGCCGTGTTCAATATCACCGCGAATTACCAGGTTCCTGCCGCCCCGCCGGGCCACGTCTATTCTCTCCATTGGATCCAGGCGTATTCCGGTTTCGACATTATCGACCCGAACCCAACGACGAGCTTGGACAATGGCCTCGCACAGGGCACGTCGCCTTTTTACGATGCCGGCCCGCGTCCGGGTGCGCCCGGCGGCACTGCGGGAACGTTTTGGCCCGGCAGCAATCCGAGTGCTTGGTTCCTCGACGTTCCTTACTCGAAGGAGGTGGAAAAAGAGACAAACCCCGTAGCCTATTTAACTTTTCAGGTAGCGCTAGCCCTAGACGACTATAACATTACTCAAAACTCAAACGCCGTGACTCTGTTAGGAGGCGTTCAGTGGGGGTACATCTACGTGGCACATGACACTCCGGAGCCGTCGTCGTTGGCGATTTGGTCCGCGCTGGGCGCGCTGGGAATCGCCGCGCGTCGGCGCCGTAGGCATTCAGTTCGCAAACGCCTAATGCCTCTTCAAGCCTCCATCGACGGGCGGAGTGGGGCTGACCCTGGGCGAAGCCCCAGTTCGCTGGGGCATCGCTGCGCTCTGCCGCCAGGCGCCCCAACGCCGTTCGGCGCCGCAGATGAGTAGTCCAGCAAGAGAACGCGGCTCCGTGAACGTTCTGACCCTCGAGACGACTTGCGACGAAACGGCCGCCGCAGTCGTCACCGACCGGCTCGAAGTGCTCGGGTCCTCGGTCGCTTCGCAAGACGCCTTGCACCGCCGCTTTCACGGCGTCGTGCCCGAAATCGCTTCGCGGGCCCACGTCGAACGCATCGTCCCGGTCATCGACGAAGCCGTTCGCCAGGCCGGCATCGAACTGACCGATCTCGACGCGGTGGCCGTGGCCAACACGCCGGGGCTTGCCGGCTCGCTGTTGGTCGGGCTGGCGGCGGCCAAAGCGCTGGCCGTGGCGCTCGAAGTGCCTCTGGTGGCGGTAAACCACATTCACGCCCACGTCTATGCTTGCCGGCTCGCCTTCGGCGAGCGGGTTTTCCCGTCGATCGGCCTGATTGTCAGCGGCGGGCACACGAGCCTCTATCGTTGCGGCGGTCCCTTGGAATTCGAGTTTCTCGGCGGCACGATCGACGACGCGGCCGGCGAGGCGTTCGACAAAGTGGCCAGCCTGCTCGGCCTCTCGTATCCCGGCGGACCGGCGATCCAAACGGCGGCCGAGGGGGGCAATCCGCGCGCCTACGCTTTTCCCCGTTCGTTCATTCACGAACAACAGCGGCTTGAATTCAGCTTCAGCGGCTTGAAGACGGCGGTCCGCTACGAAGCCTACGGCAGCGGCGCGACCGAATGCGACCCGGCAACGCTCGATGAGCGAAGAATCGCCGACCTCGCCGCCAGCTTTCAGGCGGCCGCGGTCGATGTCCTGGTCGCCAAGGCGCGGCAGGCGATAAAGCTGACCGGCTGGCGCAGCTTGTGCGTCGGCGGCGGCGTGGCGGCCAATCGCCTGCTGCGCGAGCGGTTGGAAGCGGCCGCCCGCGTCGGCGGCTTTAACGTCTACATCGCCCCCTTCGAACTTTGCACCGACAACGCCGTGATGGGCGCCATCGCCATCGAACAGCTCAAGGCGGGGCTCGTCGAACCGCTCGATCTCGACGTCCAGCCCGGCTTGATCCGCCGCCGCAGCCCGACCGTAGCTTGAGTGGTTCGCGCCGGTTCGAGGTTTTCCGATCTCTCCGGCCCGATGGCGCCGGCCGATCGCCGGGTTAGAATCGTGATCGGAATTCTTTGCCCGCCTTAGCCCAATCCCGACAGGCCGCCCCCCCTTATGCGCACCTTGCTCTGTTGCCTGATCCTCGCAGCCTCCTCGTCCTTCGCTACGGCAGCCGAACGCTGGACGCAATTCCGAGGGCCTGGAGGAACCGGCCTTTCCGACGCCACCGGGTTGCCGGTCGAGTGGAGCGAAACGCACGACATTTGCTGGAAAACGGTCCTGCCGGGCAAGGCCTGGTCGTCGCCAGTCGTCTGGGACGACCAGGTCTGGGCGACCAACGCTACCGAAGACGGCAAGCGGCTATCGGCCGTGTGCCTCGATCGCCAGACGGGCGAAATCGTCCGCGACGTGCTGGTCTTCGCCATCGAAAAGCCGCAGTTCTGTTACCCGTTCAACAGCTACGCCTCGTCGACGCCGGTCATCGAAGCCGGGCGGATTTACGTTCACTACGGCAGCCACGGCACGGCCTGTCTCGATACGGCCGACGGCCACACGATCTGGGCTCGGCAGGACTTGCCGTGCGACCACTTTCGCGGCGCCGGGTCGTCGCCGATCGTGTTCGGCGATCTGGTGTTTCTGACTTTCGACGGCGCCGATCTGCAATACGTCGCGGCGCTCGACAAGCACACCGGCGAGACCGTCTGGCGAACGGATCGCGAGATCGATTACGGCACCGACAACGGCGACCACAAAAAGGCTTTTAGCACGCCGACGATCGTCACGTCGAACGGCAAGCCGCAGCTTGTCAGCCCGGCCGCGGCGGCGACAATCGCCTACGATCCGCTCACCGGCGAAGGGCTCTGGAAAGTGCATCACGGCGGCATGAATGCAGCCGCGCCGCCCTTGGTCGGACTCGATTTATTGTTCGTCAACACGGGCGATGGCGGCTTCAAGCAGTTCGCCGTGCGGTTGGGCGGCCGGGGCGACGTCACCGAGAGCCGCGTGGTCTGGAAGGTTCAGCAAGGAGTCCCATCGCGTTGCGCGCCGCTGTTGATCGACGACTTGCTCTACATGCTCAACGAGGCGGGCATCGTCACCTGTCTCGACGCCCGCTCGGGCGAAGTCGTCTGGAAGCATCGCCTGGGCGGCAACTACAGCTCGTCGCCCGTGGCCGCCGAAGGCCGCATCTACCTGAATACTGAAGACGGCGAGAGCCACGTGATCGCCGTTGGGCGGAAGTTCAAGCTGCTGGCGACCAATCACCTCGACGCCGGCTGCATGGCCACCCCGGCGATCGCCGGTAAGGCGCTGTTTCATCGCACGAAGACGCATTTGTACCGGATCGAGGAGGGGGCGGAAGCGGCTGCGGGAGAGTAGAGTAGTGATGCACCGGTAATCTTGTGTTTTTCCGGTTTCGTTATTGCCCATCCACTATCGGGGATGCTGCAATCAACTGAAAGGAAACGTCTTCCTCGACGTCCGTCGAGTAAAAGACCTTGATCCGACGTCGAAGAGTAACCTGGTAGCGCCTGCCGACCTCGAAGGTTTGTGTCGGGGATATCGTCTCTGCAAACGATCCGCGAATGTCATGCTGGTCGGCCAGTTCTAAATGAAACGTCCGCTTGGTCACATCGGCGCCCGCAAGACGTCCGATCTCATCTGATTCCTCTTCGATAATCTCGGTTGCGTTGTCGATCGCAGATACCAACTGCCGCAAGTCGGGCAATTGCGCCAGAAGTCTTGCTTTGGTTTCATGCCCCTTTTGCCACTCTATTTCTGCGCCCATCGCGGCCTCGACGTGCCGCGCCGCCCAGCGGTGCAAAGCACGCACTCCCGGAACGCCAAGCCGCTTGCCTTTGGAGATAATCTCGTCACTTGCCCGCGCCTGAGCGATGTCGACGATAGCAAGCATCGCTTCATCGAGGCTCGATTCGAAGAGCGACCTGACGTTATTGTCGAACGTCATGACGATACCCACGGATCCGCTAAAGCTGTAACCAAAGTAAAAAGAGGATTGGTCTACCACTTCAGGCGGGAGCTTGCGGGACTGCCTCTTTGGGCCATTCTTTACCGCGTCGTAGGCCACGGAAAACAGCGATTGAAATTCTGCGAGCGCCGCACAGAGCGGGCTCACTGTTGGCCGACGCGAGTCGGAGAAGAAACGGTATCGGCAAACGTCCGTTCCAATATCGGCGGCAGTCGAGCGGAAATCGTCTTCAAGCTGTTGCTTCCGCTTGGCAAACGACTTGAGCATCGCAGCTAGCGAGACGGAATCCGGCTCGTGCGCGACCGCGCGTTCGAACTCCGCGATCGCAGCGCTGGTGTCTTGCAGTTTCTCTTGGAGGTCTAGGATCCTGCTCATTTGTCGCTCCCCGGTAATTGTACCACGGCGACTCCCTTTAAGTCATCAATTCGGCTAAATCCCCATTGCCGCATCCAGTAGCAGTAGGCGTAGTGCCCAAGCCAGTACTTTGGGTGATCTTCCGGCCACTCGGCGAAGTAAAATGAATGGCAGCGATGCGAGCTATGCAGGTCACTCACCACCCAGATGATCGCGTTCCGTTGTTCAGCGTTGCAGGATTCCTCAAATTCCCCGTTGAGGCGCAAAACCACATCGACATCTTCGGGATCCAACTTTTCGGTCAGGAAACTCCCATCGACCCAAAGCTCTCCCACGATCTTCACGGCGACAAGCTTTTCGATGACGGCGTTCAGTCCAGCCATAATGGCGGGCCGTGTCGAAGAGGATGGAAATTTTTCGACGCAGAGCTGGATTAGCTCTGGGACGGTAAACGGATGCCGGCCAATAGGCAGGAGCGGACTGAACTCAGTTTTGTGCGGCCCACTGGACATTTGAGGCGATGGTAATCCCGCTGCATAGCGCGGTCAACGATCAACCGTCATGTCGTCGCTATTTTACGCGGCGGCGCAGCGTGCATCGGCTGTGCTAGCCGCAACGCCCTGGCCATCTCGAACAACGTCTCTCCCATCCGCGGCCAGGAGAATCGCTCGCGCAGCGGCGCGGGGGCGATCGCGAAGGGCCGCGAGGCGATCAACTCACGATAGGCGGCGTCGAGCGACGCTGGGTCGCAAGCGTCGAAGTAGAACACGCCGGGCGATTCCAATTCGGTCAACGAGCTGTTGTAGCTACAGAGCACCGGGGCGCCGTGCAACAACGAATCGAGCACCGGGAAGCCGAAGCCCTCGTAGAGCGAAGGATAAGCGGTCATCGCCGCATGCTGATACAGCTCGCAGAGCCGCTGGTCGGAGACCATGCCCAGAAACTTCACCCGGCTCTGGCGCGGGTGTTGCGCCAGCCCGGTCGGGCCGTCCCAAAGCCAGCCCTCGGGCCCGGCCCACCATAGCTCGGCCTCGGCGGTGAGCGCCTGGCTGTTGAGGAACCAGTCGAGCAGGAAGTCGCCGTTCTTGCGCGGCTCGCGCGTGCCGACCACCAAGATCACGTGCTCGCTGCGCGCGACCGGCTCGCGATGCGCGTGCCGCTGGAGACACTGGCTGGGGCCGGGATACGCGACCACCACGTCCTCTTCAGGCGCCGGGCTTAGCCACGCGGCATCGGCCCGCGTCGAGTGCGAAATGGCCAACACCTTTTCGCAGTGGCGCGAGGCCGCGATCTGCCGGTGAAAGCCCTCGCACAGCCCGGCGGTGTGCGACCAGGAAACGATCAGCGGCGTGAAATCGTAGAAGATCGTCAGTTCGCGGGCGAAATGCCGTTCGTCGGGCCGCTGCCACAGATAAATGCCCGTGTGCCGAGACGCCTCTTCGGCGTCGTAGGGCCGTTTGGGACGCTGGCAGACGCGGCGCGCCCAGCCGGGCAAGTCTTCGCCCGCGTCGGTCAACTCGCCCTGGGCGATTTCGATCTCTTCGCCTTGCGACAAGTCGTCGCACAGCTTGTGTACGCGGGCCGTTCGCGGATCGAGAAACGTGGTCAGCCGCAACGGGGCGTGCTGGTTGAGCGCCTGCACGAGCCGCGCCGAAAA
>DATKRK010000351.1:0-11988 GCA_035532215.1 Pirellulales bacterium
GCGCCTACGGCGACAAGCTGCTGCCCGAGACGATGGGCGGCGGTTGCGCGTTTTTCGACTTCGACAACGACGGCGATCAGGATCTGCTGCTGGTGAATTCCGACTACTGGCCGGGGCACGAGCCGGCCGATGCGCCCAAGCCCGCCTCGGCGATTTTCCGCAACGACGGGCAAGGCCATTTCGAAGACGTGACGATGGTCTGTGGGCTGGGCATGCACGGCTACGGCATGGGCGCCGCCGTCGGCGACTTCGACAACGACGGCTGGGTCGACGTGTTCATCTCGGCCGTCGGCAAGAATCGCTTGTTCCGCAATCGCGAAGGGCATTTCACGGAAATCACCGACGCCGCAGGCGTCGGCGGCGCGGCCGATGCCTGGAGCACGAGTTGCGGCTGGTTCGACTACGACAACGACGGCGATCTCGATCTGTTCGTCGAAAACTATCTGCGTTGGAGTCGCGAAATCGATCTCAGCTTGCACTGCACGCTCAAGGGCGAAGGCCGCGCCTACTGCCGGCCCGACGCCTTCCAGGGCACGTTTCCCTATCTCTATCGCAACGACGGCGGCGGCAAGTTCGCCGACGTTTCGGAAGCCGCCGGCGTGCAAATTCGCAACCCCGACACGGGCGTGCCGCTGGCCAAGTCACTGGGGCTGGCACTGGTCGATCTCGACGCCGACGGTTGGATGGACGTCGTCGTGGCCAACGACACGGTGCAAAACCTGCTGTTTCATAACCGCGGCGACGGCCGCTTCGACGAGATCGGCACGCTCTCGGGCGTGGCCTTCGACCCCGAAGGCCGGGCCCGCGGTGCGATGGGCATCGACGCCGCGCGGTTCCGCAACGACGAAACGCTGGGGCTGGCCATCGGTAATTTTTCCAACGAGATGACCGCCATGTACGTCTCGCAGGGCCTGCCAATGCAGTTCGCCGACGACGCCGTGGCCACCGGCATCGGCCCGCCCTCGCGGCTGATGCTCAAGTTCGGCGTGTTCTTCTTCGACTGCGATCTTGACCGGCGGCTCGACGTGTTCACCGCCAACGGGCATCTCGAAGAGGACATTCAGAAAGTGCAGGAAAGCCAGCACTACGAGCAGCCGCCGCACTTGTATTGGAATTGCGGGCCGGAGGCCGAGAGCGAATTCCTGCTCGTGCCGCCCGAATCGTGCGGCGAAGGCTTCTGCAAGCCGATGGTCGGCCGCGGCGCGGCCTACGCCGATCTCGACGGCGACGGCGATCTCGACGTGCTGGTCACGACCGTGCGCGGCGCCCCGCGGCTGTTGCGCAACGATCAGCAGCTCGGGCGCCACTGGCTGCGCGTCAAGCTCAAAGGCACGCGCTCGAACCGCGATGCCATCGGCGCCTGGGTCGACGTGCAAGTCGCGGGCGAGACGCTCAGCCGGCAAGTCATGCCGACTCGCAGCTATCTCTCGCAAGTCGAGTTGCCCGTGACGTTCGGCCTGGGCGACGCCGATCGGATCGAGTCGCTGACCGTGCGCTGGCCCGACGGATCACGGCAATCGGTCGAGCCGGACGGCGTCGATCGCTTGATGACGATCGAGCAATCGACGAGCGAATGAACTCGACCTCAATTGTTTGGAATGACGCGGGGGATGAAAGAGAGCGTGAAGATTCTGATGAGACTCGGAACCAAGATTGCGACTCCCGATTTGAATCAGCGTAAGAAAAGTTCTCACGCGGAGACGCGGAGCCGCGGAGATGAGAAAACAAAAATGCTCTCTGCGTCTCCGCGCCTCCGCGTGAGTCCCTGACCGCCTTTACGACCTACCAGATTGCCGCGACCCTTTGGAGGAACCGTTAATGCCGCACATCGAATGGATCGAAGACGAAGCCGCCACGGGCCTGGCCGCTGAAGTGTACGCGCTTTGGAAGCGCAACAACCCGGGACGCGACCGCATGCCGGGCATCTTGAAGTGCTTCAGCCAGCGACCCGATTTTCTGCAGCAGGTGATCGACTTCGGCAACACCATACATTTTTCCGAAGGGCATCTGACGCGGCGCACGAAGGAAATGATCGCCACCTACGTTTCGGGCCTGAACCAGTGCCTTTACTGAACGGGCTCGCACGCGTATTTCCTGCAGTTGCAGGGCGGCATGGACGAAACGATCGAAGCTCTCGGACGGGGCGAATTGGCCGCCGCCCCGCTGACGCTCGCGGAGCGCGCGCTGTTGGAATTCGTGGAATTGGTCACGCAGCATGCTTACCGCACGACGGCCGAAGACACTGCCAAGCTGCGCTCCGCCGGTTGGAGCGACCCGCAGATTGCCGAGGCTGTGTATATTACGGCCCTATTCGCCTTCTTTAACCGGGTGGCCGACGCTTTCGGCCTGGAAGATCCCGGCTATCGGCAGATGGCGCCGCCGCAGAAGTAGCCGCGGATCGGGACTTCGCATTTTGCGCCCCCGAAAGCTTGCTTTCGGGCGAAAATGCCGCATAATGTCGCCGTGTAACCTACCGGCCTTCGATAGCACTACGTGTTTCATTAACCCGGAAAACGAGGATCCCCATGAAAGTGCTGACTTCTTTGTGTGTGGCCCTGATGCTGGCCGGCGCCTCGCTGGCGATCGCGGCCGAGCTGAAAAGCGGCGTCCAACCCGGCGACGGCATTGGCGCGTTCGACGTGGTGAAATGCGCCGGCGCCGTCGACGACGGCGTGAGCACTGGCGACAAGCTCTGCTATCGCTGCAAGTACGGCGGCCGCCCGATGGTGATGGTCTTCACCCGCACCACCGACGGCAAAGTGGCCGAACTGGTCAAGAAGCTCGACGCGGCCGTGGCCAAGAACGCTGACGAGAAGTTGGCCGCCTTCGTGAACCTGCTGGGCGAAGACCAGGAAGCCCTGGAATCGAAGGCCAAGAAGTTCGCCTCGAAGACCAAGGTCGAAAACGTGCCGGTCGTCGTGCCGGTCGAATTCGAAAACGGCCCGGACAACTACGGCATCAATCCCAAGGCCGAAGTCACGGTGATTTTGGCGGTCGGCGGCAGCGTTGTTGCGAATCACGCCGTCTCGGGCGAGCTGAACGACAAGACGATCGATGCCATTCTGGCCGACGTCCCCAAGCTGCTGAAGTAAGCGTGTAGCACGTCGCTGGCGCCGGATGAAGCCGGCCTTCCAGCGGCGCGAGGATACGATCCAGGCCGCGACTCAGTCGGATGTGACCGGCTGAGCGCGGCTTTTTTGTTGGCTCCGTAGCGGAATCCGTCGCTGGCTTTGGGCCGAGAGGTTCGCTCCAAGCCGCTTCCGGTCTATCATCTCCCACGCCGGCTGTCATCGCTCGCGCGGAGCCGCGGAGTCGCAGAGAAAGGAATTGAAGTTGGCCAGCGGCGCCAGGGGATGGGAAACAATCGTAGGTCAGGCTTTCCAGCCTGACACGGCATCAGGCTGGATACGATACTCGCTCTTACAGAATCTAAGATCCCGCGCCCAAGATGGCCAACTTTGTCCGATCGCTTGGAGAACTGGACCCCAAGACGGCCAACCGCGCCGGGCGCCTTGGCCGCCTTCGTCCGCTCAACGTCTCTGCGTATCTCTCCTCCGCGGCTCCGCGCCTCCGCGTGAGTCTTCGGGATTCACAACGCATGGAACTTGCCAAGATGGCCAACCCAGCGCGACAACTTGCAAGCTGAAAACCTGTTCGCCGGGCGAGGGCGCCCGGCCCTCCCTAGAACTTGGAACTCAAAGCTTTTCGCCCCGTCGCAGCTTCAAATGATCTGCCGGATCGGTTCGACGTGCTCGACGCCGACCAGCTTCTGATCGAGCCCGCCGTAAAAGTACGACAGCGCGTTGGGATTCAGCCCGAGTTGCTGCAAGACCGTGGCGTGCAAGTGTTTGACGTGCAGCGGCTCTTCGACGGCGGCCGCGCCCAGTTCGTCGGTGGCGCCGAAGCTTTGGCCTCCCTGGATGCCGCCGCCGGCCATCCACATCGTAAAGCCGTAAGCGTTGTGGTCGCGGCCGGTCCCTTTGGCGTATTCGGCCGTCGGCTGGCGGCCGAATTCGCCGCCCCAGACGATCAGCGTTTCGTCGAGCAAGCCGCGCTGCTTGAGATCTTTGATCAAGCCGGCGATCGGCTTGTCGGTGTTGCCGGCATGAAAGCTGTGGTTCTTCTCCAGGTCGCCGTGCGCGTCCCAGTTCGAGTCGTTGTGGGCGCCGCCGGAATAAAGTTGCACGAACCGGACGCCGCGTTCGACCAGCCGCCGGGCGAACAGGCAGCGGCGGCCGAAATCGAGCGTCCGCTCCTGGTCGAGCCCGTACAACTCCAGCGTCTCTTGCGATTCTTGGCTCAAGTCGACCGCCTCGGGGGCGTATTGCTGCATCTTGTAGGCCAACTCGTAGCTGGCGATGCGCGCGGCCAGATTGCTGTTGTCGGCGCGGCCGGCGAGATGCTCGGCGTTGGCTTCGTGCAGCGCGTCGAGCAATTTCCGCTGGATCGGCTGCGTGACGCCATCGGGCAGGTTCAAATCGACGATCGGCGCCCCCCTCGAGCGCATCACCGTGCCTTGGTAGGTGGCCGGCATGTAGCCGCTCGACCAGTTCTTGGCGCCGCTGATCGGCCCGCCGCTGGGGTCGAGCATCACGACGAAGCCCGGCAGGTTTTCGTTCACGCTGCCCAGGCCGTAGTTGATCCACGAGCCGAGCGCCGGGCTGCCGCTCTGGATGCGGCCGGAGTTCATCTGCAGCATGGCCGAGCCGTGAATCGGCGAGTCGGCGGTCATCGACTTGAGGAAGGCGAGGTCGTCGGCGCACGTGGCCAGATGGGGAAACAAGTCGGAGATCCACTGGCCCGACTGGCCGTATTGCTTGAACTTCCATTTCGGGCCGACAACGCGACCTTCGCTCTTGGCGCCGCCGCGGCCCTTGGTCTTGACCGGGATCGTCTGGCCATCGAGATCGTAAAGCTTCGGCTTGTAATCGAACGTGTCGACGTGGCTCGGGCCGCCGTACATGAACAGGAAGATCACGCTCTTGGCTTTGGGAGCAAAGTGCGGCGGCTTGGCCGCCAGCGGCGTGGCCAGCGGCGTGGCGCCGTCGGCCGCCACCGCCTGCGAAGCCAGGAATCCGTCGCGCTCGAGCAAGCCGGCCAGCGCCACCGACGTAAACGCGCCGCCGGCCTGCCACAAAAATTCGCGCCGCGTGCGGCGGCAAAAGGTGTTTTTCGGCGAAGAGGGCGAATTCATGGTTTCATTCCTTGCGCGCCTGTTTTTTCAATCGAGATACGCGAACTCGTTGAGATTCAAAACCATCAGGCAATAGAGCTTGAGCGCCGCGTCCGGGCTCAAGCCTTGTTCGTTGGTCAGCGCCTCGATCAATCGCAAGCCTCGCTCGACGCTCTTGGCGTCGGCCGGCCGGCCGAGCGCCAGCCGCAAGGCGCGGCGCACTTGGGCTTCGCGATGATCGCCCGCTTCCCGCCGCAGCCGCTCGGCCAGCGCCTGAGCTTGCCCGCCAGCGAAGGCGCCGTTGAGCATGCCCAGCGCCTGCGTCGGCTGGGTCGTGGCGAAGCGCACCGCGCAACTGCCGTCGGTATCGCAAAAGTCGAACTCGCTCAAAATCGGCAGAATCAGCGAGCGCTTCACGTGGACGTAAATGCTGCGGCGGTTTTGCTCCTCGGGCGGCGATTTGCCCCAGCCGCTGCCGGGCTGCGACTGGGTCGCCAACACTTCAGGCGAGATTTCCGGATAGACCCCCGGCCCGTACATTTTCAAGTTCAATTGGCCGCTGACGGCCAGCATCGAATCTCGCAGTTCCTCGGCGCCGAGGCGCCGCATGCCGAACCGCCAAAACAGATCGTTGGCGGGATCCTTCGCCAACGCCTCGGCGTTGGCCGCCGAAGACGTGCGGTAGGCGCTGGACATCAGAATCAGCCGGTGCAGCGGCTTCAATCGCCAGCCGCTCTCGACGAACTCGGCAGCCAGCCAGTCGAGCAACTCAGGGTGCGTCGGCGGGTCGCCGAGACTGCCGAAATTGCTCGTCGAGCGCACGATTCCCCGACCGAAGTGATGCTGCCAAACGCGATTGACCATGACCCTCGCCGCCAGTGGATTAGCGGGCGAAGCGATCCACTCGGCCAGCGCGCTGCGGCGGCCGGAGCTTTTCCTTTGGGCTTCCGGCGGCCGCGCGGGGATCTGCGGCTGGCCGCCTCCGAGCGCGGAAAGAAAGGCCGGCTCGACCTGCGGCCCTGGCACGTGCGGATTGCCGCGCAGCAGCACGAACGTCGGCGGCGGCTCGCTCAAGCAACGGCCGACGCCGAGCACTGTCTCGCGCGGCGGCAACTTGAAGGCTTCCAGCTCGGCCCGCTTCGATTTCAAGGCGGCGTATTGCTCCCATTCCTCCGGGCTCAGGTTCGCTTCCAGCTTTTCTTCGAGCACTTGCTCGCGCTCGGGGCCTTCCGTCTTGCGCTGATCCTCGGCCGGCATCTTGACGATGCCGCGACGTTCCAAGTCTTCGCACAGGCGGCGGACCTCGCGTTTCTGTCCGGCCAACTCGCGATACTGGGCGGAAATCTCGGCCGGAGAAACATCCATCTGGCTCGGCCCGTCGCCGTCGCCGCGGTGAGCGTAGGTATCGACCTCGTGGAAGAACGAGAGCAGGCTGTAGTAATCGGTCTGCGGAATCGGGTCGAGCTTGTGGTCGTGGCAGCGGGCGCAGTTGACCGTCAGCCCCAAAAACACCTGCCCGGTCGTGGCGACGATATCGTCCAACTCGTCGTAGCGGGCTTGCAGCGGGTCGGCCGCCTCGTCGTCCCACAGGCCGAGGCGATAATAGCCCGTCGCGATCAGCGCGTCGGTCGAAGGCGGCTGCAATTCGTCGCCGGCCAGTTGCTCGCGGATGAAGCGGTCGTAGGGCTTGTCGTCGTTGAACGAGCGAATCACGTAGTCGCGATACTTCCAGGCGTTGGGCTTTACGCCGTCGCGTTCGAAGCTGTTGGTGTCGGCATAGCGCACCAGATCGAGCCAGTGCCGGCCCCAGCGCTCGCCGTAGCGGGGCGAATCGAGCAATTGTTCGATCAGCCGTTCGTAAGCGGCCGGCGAAGGATCGGCCGCGAAGGCATCGACCACTTCGGGCGTCGGCGGCAAACCGGTCAGATCGTAGTAAACGCGCCGCACGAGCGCCACCGGATCAGCCGGAGCGGCAGGAGAAAGCTGGGCGTCTTCTAGTTGCTTGAGCACGAAGGCGTCGATCGGATTGCGGACCCAAGCGGCATCGGCGACGGCCGGCGGCTGCGGCTTCTCGACCAGCTCGAAGGCCCAATGATTCTTCCAGGCGGCGCCCGCGGCGATCCAACTTCGCAACACGGCGATTTCGTCCGGCTTGAGCGGTTTGCCTTCGGGCGGCATCCGCGATGCTTCGTCGGCGGACGCCACGCGTGCGAGCAACTCGCTTTCCTCGGGCTTGCCGGGCACGATCGCATGTTCGCCCGAATCGAGTTCGGCAAGCGCGGCGTCGCGCTCGCTGAGCCTCAAGCCCCCTTCGGACTTGTCGGGGCCGTGGCAGCGATAACAATGCTGGGCCAGCAGGGGCTGCACGCCGCGATTGAAATCGGCCTGGCTCGCAGCTTGTTTTGCCTCTTGGGCTTGCGTTGAATTTCCGCTGAGCAGCGCGCAAACGGCAAATACCGAAGCAAATGGTAGGGAAGGCGATGCCCGCCGTTGCTTCTGGCGGGCGTTGCCTTCCCTACGAGAGCGGAAATCGATCATCGTGTGCATGTTGGCGAGACGACTGGCAGGCATGAATCGGCGGGCCGTTTGCCCCTGGACGAACTCCCAATGGCAATCGCTTTATTATGTCTCAGGACGGCCCAGTTCGCCAGACTCCGCTGCCGCAACCGATCGACCCGAGCGGGTAAGTAGGCGTTCGCAACGAAGCCTGTAGGGCACGCCCTCCGTGGCGTTCCGAGGACGCGGAAATCGCGTCGATTCGCGCTTTCCGGAACGCCACGGAGGGCGTGCCCTACAGATTCAACCGCACGAATCCCAACTTACGCCCGATCGACCCGAGCCAAAGCCTGCGTGGCGCCGCCGGGCGGTTCCTGGCCGTTCTTGCGCTTGGCGGCTGCCGCTTGCTCGGGCGATCGCCATTCGAGAAGCAGCGTGCGGCCCAGGGCTTTTTCCAGCGGCTCGACGCGGCGTCGTGCGGCCCAGAGATCGACCTCCGGATGCTCGTTCGCCAGGACGCAGATTAAGGCCTCGTCGCGGCCGAGCGACACTTCCAGCGATTGCACCTGCTGGGTGTTGCTGCGATCGAGCCCGCCGGCGAACCGCAACAACGCGGCCAGGCGCCGGACACGTTGCTGGTCCTTCGGCGAGAGGCGGCTGAAGTTCTCGTGCTTCTTCTTCGGCTCCTTGCCGCGATGATAGCGAGCGATATTGGCGATCAGCTCCAATTCGTGCGGCTGAAAGCCGGGCAGGCGGCTGTTGAGAATCAAATGGTAGCTGTGCTTGTGGTGCTTCTCGTAGTTAATTAAGTAGCCGACGTCCTGCAAGTGGGCCGCCGACTCGAGCAGCCGGCGGTCTTCCGCCGCCAGGCCGAGTTCCGCGGAAAACGCCGCAAATAACAAGCCCGAGAGCCGCGCCGCCTGCCGGCTGTGCTTGACGTCGCAGCCGCAGCCGGCGGCGAAACGCTCGATGGCCGCCTGCTGATCGTGCGGGTCTTCACCCCTTGCCCCGAGCGAGCTGTCGAGCATCGACAGCAGCAAGCCGTCGCGCACGCCGCGATCGTGAATCTGCAGGCGGTTGACCTTGAAGCGGCGGATGATGCGGTCGACGATCGTCACGCCGGCCACGATGATGTCGGCCCGGTCGGGGCTCAAGCCCGGAAGATTCCGCCGGGCCTTGGCCGGCATCTTGCGCAAACGATCGAGCAGGTGCCCGACTTCGGCGTGCGTGATCTCGTAGCCGCGCAGCGGCAGGCCGGCCTGGCCTTTGCTGGCGATGATCATCTCGGCCAGGCTGGTGAACGTGCCGCCCGAACCGATCAGCAAATGCGGGAACATAATCACGTTCTTGGTGTGCTTGCGCAGTTCGCGATCGATGCCGGCCACCATTCGCTCGTAGCTTTGCGTCGAAAATTCGTCGCTGGCGGCGTACAGATCGGTCATTCGCACGGCGCCCAGCGGCGTGGTGCAGATGTCTTCGATGATATTGCCCGAGGCCAGAATGATCTCGGTGCTGCCGCCGCCGATGTCGGCCACGGCGACGTCTTTGCCCTCCAGGTGAAAATTTCGGGCCACGCTGCCAAACGCCAGGTGCGCCTCTTGTTCGGCGGTGATGATTTCGACGTCGAGATCGATTTCCTGTTTGGCGCGGCGGCAGAATTCCTCGCCGTCTTCGGCCTCGCGGATCGCGCAGGTGCCGATCACCCGCAGTTCGCGGACTTGGTAGCCCACGGCGATTTGTTTCATTCGCCGCAGGGCTTCCAGCGAGCGTTCGACGGCGGCCGGATTGAGGCGGCCGGTAATGCTCTGATCTTTGCCCAGCCGGGCCGATTCTTTCTCTTCCGTGAGCACGCGATAGCGGCCGTCGCGCAGGGCCTCGGCCACGACCAGGCGAATGCTATTTGTCCCGACGTCGATCGCCGCCAGGCGATGGGCGAGGTCGGGAGACAGAAAAATTTGCTTATCTTCCATGCACCGTCGACTCAGGAATCGAAAGGCGAACTAATGCTCTAACCATACCACAAACCACCCGGCGCCGGCGAGCCGGTTGACCGTTTGCAGATCGATAAACATAATTGCGCCAAGTTGTTCCGATCATTCCGTCTCTTTGCTCCGCGACCGTGAAACTTTTGCGTGACCTTGCCGCGCTTGCTTTCGATCAGCGCGGCGGCGCCGTCGCGATCGGCAACTTCGACGGCGTTCACCTGGGCCACGCGCGAATCGTCGAGCGGCTGATTGCGCAAGCCCGTCGTGCGGGCGGACCAGCGGTTGTGTTCACGTTCGATCCGCATCCGGTGCGAATCTTGCGCCCGGCGCTGGCGCCGCCGCCGTTGACCTGGACCGATCGCAAGGCGCAATTACTGGCCGAGTTGGGCGCCGACTTGATCGTCGCCTACCCGACCGACGAGAAACTGCTGCAACTTACGGACCGGCAGTTTTTCGATTCGATCGTCCGCGACCAATTGGCGGCTCGCGCGATGGTCGAAGGACCGAACTTCTTTTTTGGCCGCGATCGGACCGGTACGATCGACGTGCTGCGGCGCTTCACGGCCGAAGCGGGGATGGCGTTGGAAGTCGTCGAGCCGATCACCGCCGGCGGCGAAATCGTTTCGAGTTCGCGCGTTCGCAAGCTGTTGGCCGCCGGTCAGGTCGACGAAGCCCGCGAACTGCTGACCGAGCCGTACCGAATTCGCGGCATGGTTACGCACGGCATCGGCCGGGGGGCCAAGCTGGGCTTTCCGACCGCGAACATCAGTGCAATCGACACCCTGTTGCCCGGCGCCGGCGTGTACGCCGGCTGTGCGGTCGTCCAAGGAGAGCATTGGCCCGCGGCGATCAACATCGGCGGCAATCCGACCTTCGGCGAGCAGGCGTTGAAGGTCGAAGTCCACCTGATCGGCTTTACCGAACAACTCTACAGCCAGCCGCTGGAGGTAGATTTTCTGAGCCGCCTGCGCGACGTGCGGCCGTTCTCCGGGGTCGAGGAGTTGAAGCTCCAACTGAACCGCGATCTCGCCGCGGCGCTCGATATCGTTGGCGCCTGGCGGTTGGCTCAAGAGGGCGGCGAGGGTTAAAACTCGCGCGGCCCCGGACGGCCGGTTCGCGCGGGCCGCGGAACGAGCGGTGCAGGATCGACCGGCGCCGGGCCGGCGGCATCGTCGTCCAGCTCGGGCGCCGGCGCGGCGCGCTGGCGGGCGAAATGGCTGCGCAGCCGTTCGACGAGCGGATCCGGTTTCAACTGGTCGAGCAGTGCGATCGCCTGATCGGCAAAGCCAAGGCTGCCATAGTGATAGGCCAGCAACAGCTTCGCGTCGGCGCGATCGGGAAACTGATTCGTAACGCGTTCGAGCGACCGCAGGTGAACGATGTACCTGAGCGCCGAAGGGAAATAGTCCCGATAATTGGCGACGTAGCGGCCCCACTCGTCTTCAGGCAGAGATTCAGTGGCTCGCCCGAGCGTGTCGACCGCCGCCGGGTAATCGGCCACGGCGAAGAACGCTTGCACCGCCAACAGTTCGGCCTCGCCGGCCTGTGCGTCGGGCACGCGCTCCAGAGCGGCCAGCGATTCTCGATATCTTCCCCCGCGGAACAACAGCAGGGCTTGGTCGAACGGGTCTCCAGCGTCGGCCGGGGGAAGTTGCAGCACGGCGGGCGGCGCAGCCGGGAGCGCAGCGGCAGGATTGGCGGCGGCATCGGCCGGCGGCGCTTGCGGTACGACCTTGAAACCGTCGGCCTGGGCGATGCCCGACGGATCGTCGTCGGCGTACAGCGGCCGGTAGACGTAGCCGTTCGGGCCGGTCCAAATGATCTGGTGTCCGTAAGATTGCCGGGCCACGATGGGGTCTGGGAGAAATCCCCAATAGGCGGAAACCGCATAGGGATTGAGGGGCGCCGGGCCCAGCGGGCCGCCCATCACCGTCACGGCTCGCCGACCGGACCCACGATAGGGAAACATCTGGGCCGTTGCGGTTTGCGGCGAGGCGGCCGCCATGCCGCCGGCGGCTAACATCAGCCACAACAGCCGGCGCGCCTGGCTCATCGGCATCCTTTTCGAGTTCGAGGCGACGATAACAAAGAGAAAACCGGCCGAGGTCGAGCCTCGGCCGGTTTCCCCAAAAAGTCAAAAACCAAGTTGGCTGCAAGACGCGGCTCCGGTTTTGCTTGCGAACCGGAGCACAGCAGCCCGTCGGCTGCTCGTCAGACGAGCCACCTCTGGATACGACTACACATAGAACGATCACCTCCTTCCTCTAGGGGCCCAGCCGGCACGCAGCCGCCGAAGCGGAGGTGCGGGCGCCTAGTCCAGCCCGGCCACGTTAG
>DATKRK010000352.1:0-4265 GCA_035532215.1 Pirellulales bacterium
AGCGGAGCAATGCGCCGCTCGATGTCGATCGTCATGGAAATCGTCTCGATTCAGCCCCGTGCCAGCACGGATTACCATCCAATTCTACGCCCGTTATCCGCTGGCAACAATTCACCCGACGAACGAGCAGGCCGCGACGGCCCCCCGCATCGGGTATCATTTAAGTGCAATGCAGCCCAACAGCCGGGCGCCGCAGGCTTTCAACTGCGCTTGGCACGCGGCGACCATGCCGCGCGGGGCGTCGCCAAGTCCGACGGCCAGATACACGCCGTCGATCGCGGCCAGCCAGGCGTCGCCGGCAAAACTTTCGCCCGGCCGAATGGGGCTCACGATGTAGCGAAACTGCCGTTTGAGATCGGCAAGCGCCGTGCGCCATTGGTCGTTCAAGGGGGCGTCGTCCGGCGAAGCCGCGCAGCCGAACTCGATTAAACTCAGTCCCGCCATCACGCCCGGCGCCACGGCGTCCCGCCAGTCGGCTCGCCCGCCGACCACCTCGACGAGGCTCGCGCATGGCGCATCGCCGATCGGCCGTAAACTCCGCTCGGCGGGCTCGATCAGCAGCACTTCGCCGGCTTGCCGTTCCGCCAGACAGAGGGCCAGCCGAGCGGCGATCGTCGGCGCCTCGTGGCGGCACGACAGCGCGGCGATGGCAATCGCAGCCGGCTCGCCCGAGGCGAGGTGCGCGGCAAGATTGCCGGCCAACTGCCGGTACTGCCGCAACTCGGCAGTCGAAAACCACGCTTCCAGGCTGAACGATTCGGTCGCTGGCTGCGATGCGACGGCGTCGATAGCGGGCGCCAACGGCGGTTCCGCAGACGCGGGGGCCATGAGAGCCGCTGGCTGCTGCGCAGCTTCGCTCGGCGCCGGCGGCAAGCTTTCTGCCGCCGCAACCGCCGCCGTTGAAACGCTGGGTGCGATCGACGACAGCGGGCTGGTCGCCGCACTTTTGGCGCGGAGTTGCTTCAGCGCGTCGTGCAAGCGGGATAGGCGGGCGGCGGATTCCGCCGGCTCGGGAAAGGGCTCGGGTGAGGACGTTGCCGCCGTATCAACCGTCATCACCCCCAATCCTCTCGTTCGTGATTCGCCTGCGCTCAACCGCGACGCAAGGTCGTGAACAGTTGGCGATACTCCAATCGCCGCGCTTGCGGCGAGCGCAGGACCGACGATGGAACGTCGCCCGGATGCGGATCTTCTTCCACGATCATCAGGTCGCTATCGACCGCGGCGAGCGTCTCCTCGGCGGCATCTTCGTGAGGCTCGCTCGCAGCGGCGGCTGCGGGCCGAGCGTTTTCGGCCGGCCGGGCCGGTCGCTCGAATGCCGCTCGCACGGCTTCCGCCGTCGGTTGCGGGTCGGCCAGGGCGAGCGCCGAGTTCTGACTGCTGGCGGTGTCGATGGAATGCACGACGAACGAAGTCGTCTCGGCGACGATCGCCTGCGCCGAAGCAGGGGGGCCAAACTCATCGTTCGGTTCGGCCGCGGCAACCAGGCTCAGTTCCGGCGCCGCCGGATTCTGAATCAGAGGCGTCAGCAAAGCGCTCAGCACTTGTCCTTCTTGGCTGCGCACTTGGGCCCGCTCCTCGAGGCTGGCCAACTCGAACGCAGAATAACGATCGACGAGCACTTCCTCCTCGTCGAACTCTTCGGCGAACGGGTCGGACGATTGCGACGCCCGATCGGCCGCCCATTCCGCTTCCAGCGGCGGTTCGAAGGGGGCCGGCGAATCGTCGTCTTGCGGCGGGGGCCCGATCGTGGCGACCGGCCGGAATTCTTCTTCGAGCGCCGTCACCTGCTCTTCGATCTGGTGCAGCATGACCGTGACGCGGTCGGCATCGTCGCCGTCCGCCGTTCGCGATTCTTCGCCGTCTGCATCCAGTTCGTCGTCGAGCCCTCCGAATTCGATGATCCCGCTTTCGCTCGGCCCTCGGCGCTCGGCTCGCCCGGCGTCGTTCCAGGGGGTGGGCAGTTGCTGCAAGTCGGCCCAGGCCTCTTCGATGCCGCCCGCCGTCAGTCGGCGGCGGCCGCCGGCCAGCGCCAGCATCAAGGCATGGTCGCAGACTTGGTTGACGAGCCGCGCGACGCCGTCGGTCGCCCGGTACACGGCGTCGAGGGCGTCGCTCGCGAAAATCTTCTCGGCGTCGCCGCCGACCGCCGCGAGTTGGGCGATCACGTATTGCCGCGTTTGGGCGTGATCGAACGGCTCCAAGTACGACCGCGATGCGATTCGCTGGCTGAACGCCTCGAGCCGCGGACTGGCGAATCGTTCTTCCAACACCGGGCTGCCTGCGAGCACCAACCGCACTCGGGGCTGACCGTGTCGCACCAGATTCGTGATCAGACGCACTTCTTCGAGCAGTCGAATGGGAAACGTATGGGCTTCGTCGAGCAGCAACAGCAAGCCTTGATCGTCTTGCTCGTCGCTCGAAAGATGATCGATCAACGAGAGCCGCAACTCGCCTTCTTCCATCCGGCGATAGGGCAGCCCCAGTTCGAACAGGATCGCCTGCAACAGCTCGCGGCGCGTCGTCAGATGGCCGTTGGACAGCAGGGCCACGGAAAAGTGCTGGCGGAACTGTTCGGCCAGCAACTGACAGACCAGCGTCTTGCCGGCGCCCGATGGCCCGACCAACATGCCCGCCCCCTCGGCGCGCTCGATGCAGCGGGCCAACGCCTGGCGAGCCGCCTCGATCGCCGGCGCGGGAAAATAGCGATCGATGCGAGGCGCTGCAGCGAAGGGGCGTTGTTTCAGTTGGAAAAAAGCTTCATACATAGCGCTGGCTTCCTGGTCTAGCTAACCAACCTCGTCGCGAGCAAGCGGCCCAAAGCGCCGCCGGCTGGCGCCTCCGCACTTTGCTTACATTCGGCTTGGCAAGGCGGAAGGATGAAGACGGAAGATTGAAAAGCGAAGCGCGCTTGGGGAGGGCCGTTTTCTTCGGGTCGTCAACATCCTTCCAACACGCCGATCAGCGGAACGCCCAGCGCCGATTCGAGTTCGTCGGCATCGCGAAACGCGTCCGATGGTCCCTGACGCCAGCGGCCAACGGCCCAGCCGGCCAGCAAACCCGCCGAACAGGTGATGGCAACGAGAGACCAGTTCGTTCGCGACGGCGGGGACGAGGGCAGGGCGGGCGAGAGAGCGATGATTTCGTCCTGCCCGTTGTGCAGCATTTGATCGGCCGCGAGACGCTCGGCGGCGGCAAATTGCGAGGCTCGCGACAGGGCGTCCGCCAACGATTTTCGCCGCGAGTTCAATTCCGCCAAGGCTCGCTTCGATTCGGCGTCGGGGACTTCTTTCGTAAGCAGCGGCGCGCCGTCCGGCTCTGTTTGCTGCTCTGCAGGGGACGACGGCGTCTCGGGCGGAAGCTGGTTCAAGCGGCCGAGGAGCGTCTCGATCTCCGAGTCGATCGCCAGCACTTCAGGATGCGCGGGGAGCAGCCGCTCCAACATCGTCGACCGCCGGGCCTCTAGTTCGGCCCGTTGCAATTCAAGTTCGGCCCGTTGCTCGGAATTCTGCTCGGAGATCTCGCTCTTGTGCGGCGACTCCGTGCGCGCTTGGACGGCGGCTTCCGACCGAGCGGCGGGCTGGCGCCGCGGCGGCGCCGGGAGTTGGGGCAGGCGATCGATTTGGCGGTCGAAATCGCGCAGCGATTGCTCCGCCAAACGCTCGGCGCGCTGGCTCGCCGTGCGAGCCGCTTCGTAGGAGCGCTGGCGATTGGCGACGTCGGCCGACTTACGCGCTTGGGCGTAGCTCTCCGCCAACCGATTCACGATCTGCGCATCGCCGTCGCCATCCTGGCCGGCCAAGCAGCGAATCGAGATCGTCCACGGTTGTCTTCCGGCGCCTGGATCGACTTCGACCCGCAACCGGCGTCGCAAGGATTCGGCCGCGGCGGCAAGCGATTCCTCGGACTGCGGCTCGGCCGACTCTCGCAACGCGGCGACGAGATTCGCGGGCGCAAGAATCTGGCCGGCGATTTGCTCGATCGCCGAAGCCGCGTCTTCGTCCGGAGCGAGCGCGCGGCGCTGGCGAATCACCGCGACCGTCTCAGCGGGCGAAAACACGGCCCGATCAAGCAGCCCGATCGCGCAACCGATCGCCAAGAACGCCAGCGATGCCACCCAGAACGCATCGCGACGCCTTCGCCTAGGATGAGGCGGGGCGGATTCCGAAGCTGCGGTAAATGGGCTCTCGGCAACAGGCATCATTTGCACTTATACTTCACGCGGTCTGAAACGAGACATTCCTGCCGTGGGGCGGCCTTCCAGG
>DATKRK010000353.1:0-70448 GCA_035532215.1 Pirellulales bacterium
CCCGCCGCGCGAGCTATTCTACCCTAGCTCGCGGGAGGCCACGGCGACCGCTCGGAGCAACGATCGAGGAGCGGGAGTTCGAGAATGCGCGTTCTGGCGGTCGATGACGACGAATTGGCGTTGATGGTGATCGAGCGCGACTTGGTCCGCGCCGGCTACGAAGTAACTACGGCGCGCGACGGGCGCGAAGCGCTCGATATCCTGCGCCGCGGCGAAATTCGCCTGGTCATCACCGACTGGAACATGCCGGGCATCAACGGGATTTCGCTCTGCCAAGCCATCCGGGCGGAGAGTGCAAACCGCTACGTGTACTGCATTCTGGTGACCTCGAACGACTCGGCCGAACACGCCGTGACCGGGCTGTCGGCCGGCGCCGACGACTTCATGAGCAAGCCGTTCAATCCGGCCGAGTTGGCATTTCGAGTCCGAGCGGGCGAGCGAGTGCTGTCGCTGGAAACGCACAATGCGACGCTCTTCGAACTGGCGAAACTGATCGAATCGCGAGATCCGAACGTCGGCGGTCACTTGGAACGGGTGCAGAACTTCTCTCGCACGCTGGCGAAGCGCCTGGCCGAGCGTCCCAAGTATCGCAAAATCGTCGACGCCGACTTCGTCCGCTTGATCGCCTTGGCCAGTCCGCTGCACGATATCGGCTGCATTGCGATCCCCGACGCGGTGCTGCTCAAGCCCGGCAAGCTGAGCGAAGATGAATTTGCGATCGTCAAAAAGCACGCCTCCGCCGGGGCGCGCACCCTGCATGCGGCGCTCGAACAATATCCCGACGCGAGATTTCTGCAAATGGCTCGAGATATCGCCGCCTCGCACCACGAGCGTTGGGACGGCGGCGGCTACCCCGACGGTCTCGCGGGCGATCGAATCCCGCTGAGCGCACGGATCGTCTCCTTGGCCGACGCCTACGACGTGATGACGACGAAGCGCGTTTACAAGGAAGCCCGCGATCACGAATCGGCCAAGGCCGAAATCTTGATCGAGTCGGGCCGGCAATTCGACCCGGACGTCGTCGACGCGTTCTTGCAATCCGAGGACGAGTTCATCGTCGTTCACCAGTGGTCGAGCGCGCTGGAATTCACCGGCGCCACTTAGCCGGGATTATTCATCAGCCCCGAGAATGCTTGACAAAGCGCTTCACGCTAACCCGAAGCGCTAGCGAGGTAAGCCGATGGCTCCGCCTCGCTTGCGCTTCGGGTTCGTATGCGCTGATGAATAATCCGCGTTAGCCGGCTGCCGTTGTATTTCTTGATCTAGAGTTGCTGGTCGGCCCTTTGCGAAAAAAGAAAACCACTCTTACGAGCATTTCCATGACCCTTGGCGCCAGTGTTTCGGAGTCGGCAGAGGTCAACCCGCAGTTGCGCAATGCAGCCAGCCCGGCCGCCGCGGCGTCGTTGTTTCCCGAAGCCGGACTGCCCTCGGCCGAACAGATTCAGCAGCAGATTTCTCCCGTGTTGAACATGACGCTCAGCCCGCGGCTGGAATACTGGGCGTCGCGATACGCCGAGGTGGGCCATCGCAACGTCTATCTGTGGAAATGGTGCCGCCAGGGCGTGGAGATCACGACGCTTGGCTGCGTGATGCCCGAGTTCCGCGAGGAAGTCTGCGAAACCCGCGTGTTGGGCATCATCCTCGACGTGCTGCTGGACGACGTGGCCGACCGTCACGGCGACGCGGCGCTGCTCGACAAACTGACGAGCCTGTCGTTCGGCGGCCCGGCGCCCGATTTTTCCGAGTTCCCGCAGAAGGAACGAGCCTATGCCGAATTCACCGTCGAGCTGTGGCAAGAGATCGTATCGCGCGCCTCGCGGTTTCCTTGCTTTCCGGAATACGCCAGGCTGCTCGATTTCGATTACTCGCAGTTGTTCAACGTGATGCGTTATTCGCACCTGGTGAATGAGAACCTCTCGCTGTTGAACATCGCCGAACACGATCTCTACACCCCGCACAACATGCACATGATGATCTCGGGCACGCTCGATTTGATGTGCTCGCCCGATTTCGACGCCGATGAATTGGGGGTGCTGCGAGATTTGCTCTGGCACGCGCAGTGCATGGGCCGCGTCGGCAACCTGGTGACGACCTGGGAGCGAGAATTGGCCGACGGAGATTATTCCAGCGGCGTCTACGCCAGCGCCGTGAGCTGCGGCGACGTGACGCTCGCACAACTGCGCAGCGGCGACCGCGAGGCGATTCGCGCGGGCGTCGTCAAGGGCGGACACGAATCGCGGTTCCTGGAGCGCTGGCACGAGCACCGTCGCTATTTGCTCGACAAAGCGCCGCTGATCCGTTCCTTCGATTTCCGGGAAAACGTGCGGGGCTTGGAGCGGCTGATCTGCCTGCACCTGGGCAGCCGCGGTTACAAATAACCTGATCTTTGACGCAAGCCGCCTTCGCCCGCGGTTTGCCAGAGCAACACGCCATGGTCCGTCGACTGCCCGAACGTACGTTGCGCCGGCTCGGCCCGCACTACATCCTGTGGATGATGGCGGTGACCCGCGCCTCGGGGTCGATCGGCGGGCTGCTGGTGCTGTACTACGTTCACCTGACGCTGACGCTGCCCGAAAACGTGCGGCGGCACTTCGAGATCGTGGCTCTGGTCGCCGTGGCCGCGGCGGTCACGTTGACCGCCTTGTATAGCCTGTGGGAAACGCGGCGCCTGCGCCGGGCGCTTTCGCTCGTACACCGCGGACTGCCCGTCGATCGCTGGCTGGGTCAAGAGGCGGGTCGCGAGGCCGTGACGTTCGCCGGCCGCCACCATCGGGCCGAAGCCTGGCTGGTGCCGGCCTCGACCGCGGCGCCGCTGTTGATCTTCTTGCGGTTGGTGGACCATGCGTCGGTCGTGGTCCTGATCAACGTCAGCATGGCGGCCTTCATGGGCACCGTAATGGCGCTCATGTCCACGTACTTTTTGATTGCCGCCTGCATGCGGCCGGTGATCGCCTATCTGCTCGAAAACGGCGTCGCCATCGACTTCGACAAGCTGCCCGTCAGCCGCCTGCGGAACCGCTTGAACATCTGCTTTTCGCTGATCATTCTGACGACGGCGCTGATGATCGGCACGCTGGCCCGGCAACGCGCCGCCGACATGGTCAACCAGCCCGAGACGCAGCAAGAAGCGCTGGCCAACCTCAAGGCGCACACGTCGTACATTACCATCGCGGCGGTGGCGATCGGATTGGTTTTTTCCACGGTGCTGGCGCAATCGGTGGCCGTTCGCGTGGGCCGGCTGGTCGATTCGATGAAGCGCGTGCAGGCGGGAGATTTGTCGGTGCGCATGACGCCGACGGGCAACGACGAGATCGACATCGTCACTTGCCAGTTCAACGCCATGGTCAGCCAGCTCGACCGCAACGACCATACGATCCGCGATCTGAACGCCAATCTCGAGCGAAAAGTCAAACAGCGCACGCGCCAACTTTCCAAGAAGAAACGCGAATTGCAGGCCTCGCTCAGCCAGTTGCAGGAATACGATCGCCTCAAGACGGAATTCTTCTCCAACGTCAGCCACGAGCTGCGAACGCCGCTGACGATGATCCTGGCGCCGATCGAAGAAATTCTCGACAAGCGGCGCGGCGAGCTGGCCGGCGATACGGGCTACATGCTCGACGCGGCGCTCGTCAACGGCCGCAGATTGCTCGATCTGATCAATCGCCTGCTGGAGTTCTCCACGCTCGAAGCGGGTCGGGCTCAAGTGCGGCTGTCGCCCGTCGATCTCGGGGAAATGACCGCGGAGCTGGTGGCCGTAGCGGCGCCGTTGGCGCGGCAAAGGCAGATCGAATTGCGGCTCGATCGCGACGCCGATCTGCCGGTGATCGGCGCCGACGCCGAGAAGCTCGATTCGGTGATCACCAACCTGCTTTCCAACGCCATGAAATTCACGCCCGCCGGCGGCTCGGTGGAAATCAAGACCCTTCGCCAAGGCGATCTCGCGTGCGTCTACGTCCGCGACTCGGGGATCGGCATCTCGCCTGAAGACCATCACCGCGTCTTCGAGCGGTTCGTGCAGTTGGACGGCTCTACCTCGCGCCGCTATTCGGGCACCGGTTTGGGACTGGCGCTGGTCAAGGAAATCGTCGAGCTGCACGGCGGCCGGATTTCCTTGGAAAGCGAAATCGGCCGGGGAACCACGTTCTGGTTCGAACTGCCCATCACCGAGCCCCCGACCGAGGCGCAGCGGCAAACCGCCTCGCTGGCCCGCTCCTGCCGCTTCGCCGACCTCGTGGTCTGCGACCCCGAAGAGCCGGAGGCGCCGATCGAGGCGCCGCAAGCCGCGCCGAACGACGCTCCGCGGGTGCTCGTCGTCGACGATACGCCCGAAATGCGGCGCCTGGTGGCGGGCGTGCTGAAAGACCAGTATTGCGTGTTCACCGCCTGCGACGGCGAAGAAGGGACGCAAGCGGCCTTGCGCGAAATGCCCGATCTGATTATCTCCGACGTCATGATGCCGGTCGTCGACGGCTACGCATTCTGCCGCCGCATCAAGAGCAATCCGGCGACCACGCGCATCCCCTTCGTGCTGCTCACCGCCAAAGCCGACCGCACCATGAAGATCGAAGGACTCGACACGGGGGCCGACGACTATCTAGTCAAACCGTTCGACGCCGAAGAACTCCGGGCGCGCGTGCGCTCGTTGCTGCGGCTGCGAACGTTGGACCGCAAACTCGACGAGCGCAACGTCGAACTCGAAGCGACGCTGGCCGCCTTGCAGGCCACCCAAGAGCAGATGCTGCAAGTCGCCCATCTGGCCGGCATGACCGAGATCGCCACCGGCGTGCTGCACAACGTCGGGAACGTATTGAACAACGTCAATGTCTCGACGACCGTGATCGGCGAACGGCTCCGCCGGCTCCGCATCGACGGGGTCGCCAAGATGGCCATGTTGCTGGACGAGCACGCCGCAGACTTGCCCGGCTTCTTCGCCCAGGAGGGCTGCACCGATCGGATCCGGCGATACCTGTCGGGAGTCGCGAGCGAACTCGACGACGATCAGAAATCGCTGGTCGCCGAGATGGAGTTCCTGGTCGATAAGGTGCAGCACATCCGCAACATCATCGTGGCCGAGCAGAATTACGCGCGCCGCGTTTCGTTCCGCGAAGTCTGCGACGTACATAAGTTGATCGAGGATACCCTGCTGATGCACGGGCATTCGCTGGCGAAACACCGCGTCGAGGTCCGCCGCGAATTCGACGAGTTGCCGGCCGGCCCACTGGAAAAATCGAAGCTCTTGCAGGTCGTCGACAACCTGGTCAAGAACGCCGTCGAGTCGATGTCGGCCTGCGACGGGCCGCGAGTGCTGACGATCCGGACGCAGCGGCTCGAGGCCGATCGAGCCAGGGTCGAAGTCACGGACACGGGCTTGGGCATCGAATCGGACGACGCGAACCGGATCTTCAACTTCGGCTTCACGACGAAGGCCTCGGGCAATGGCTTCGGCCTGCACTCGGCGGCCAACGCGATGGCGGAGATGGGCGGTTCGATCTCCGCCAGCAGCGAGGGCCTCGGCCGAGGCGCCACGTTCGTTATCGAGCTCTGCTTGAATCGCGCCGCCCCGGCGGAAGAGGGCGGAGTCGAAACGCAAGCCGAAACGTTGGCTTTGACGTCGGTCTAGGAAATCTCAATCGCGGCACGTGCTGAACGAGCAAGAACCATCGGGACCATTTGCGACGATCGACCCTAACCTCGACTTTTTGTTTTGCCCTCGCCTGGTCTCTCCCGCGGGAAAGTCCAGGTTGATACGGAGCATGCCATGACCGGCGCCAAGCGCATTTTGATCATCGACGACAACCAGGATATCCACGCCGACTTCCGCAAGGTCTTCGGCTGCACCGCCGCCCACGCCTCCAGCATCGATCAGTTGGAGGCCCAGTTGTTCGGCGGCGAAATGGCGTCGGAGAAGTTGAAAGCAGGGCTGGAGATCGAAATCGATTCCGCCTACCAAGGCGATGAGGGCGTCCGCATGGCGCTCGACGCGGCGCGGCGCGGCCAGCCCTATTACATGGCCTTCGTCGACGTCCGCATGCCGCCGGGGATGGACGGCATCAAGACCATCAAGGCGATCTGGCAAGAACTGCCCGAGTTGCCCTGCGTGATCTGCACGGCCTATTCCGACTACGACTGGAACGACATCCGCCGAGAGCTGGGCAAATCCAACCATCTGCTGATCCTGAAGAAGCCGTTCGATGCCATCGAGGTCTTGCAACTGGCCCAATCGACGGCCGAAAAGCGGGAACTGGCCGAGTCGGCGAAGAACTATCTCGAGGCCGTAGAATGCAAGGTCGAGGAGCTGAAGAAGAAGGAACAAGAACTCGAACTCTACAACCAGGAACTGCTGGCCGCCAAACACAATCTGGAGGCTCAAGCCGCCGAGCTGGCCTCGAAGTCGGAGCAGTTGGAAATCGCCAAGGCCGCCGCCGAGGCCGCCAATCGCGCCAAAAGCGAGTTCCTGGCGAACATGTCGCACGAACTGCGAACGCCGCTCAACGGCGTGATTGGCTTGGGCCAATTGTTGATGGACACCAATCTCGACGCGCAGCAGCGGCGGTACGTCGAGGCCGCCAAGCTCTCGGCCAAAGTGCTGCTGCAGTTGATCAACGACGTCCTCGATTTCTCCAAAATCGAAGCCGGACGCATGGAACTGGAGTCCATCGATTTCGACCTGCACGGCGTCATCGAACGCGCGTTGGCCATGATCGCCGAAGAGGCGGGCAAAAAGAAGCTGGAACTGGTGAGCTTCGTCGAACCGGCCTTGCCGTCGCAGGTCCGCGGCGATCCCGGCCGCGTGCAGCAGATTCTCACGAATTTGCTGTCCAATGCCGTTAAATTCACCGCCCAGGGGCACGTCGGGCTGAACGTCTCGCTGGCTTCGCAAACGGCCGACGAGGTGACGGTCCGCTGCGCCGTGTCGGACACCGGGACCGGCATCCCCAAGGACTTGCAATCGCGGCTGTTCCAATCCTTCTCGCAGGTCGATTCGTCGACGACCCGCAAGTTCGGCGGCACCGGGCTGGGATTGTCGATCTGCAAACGGCTGACTGAAATGATGGGCGGCGAAATCGGGGTCGAAAGCGAGCACGGAAAAGGATCGACGTTCGCCTTCACCGTGCGGTTCAAGAAGAGCTTGACGCCTGACGCCAGGCCCGAACTGGCGAACTCGCTGCCGCTCTTCGGATTGCGCGTGCTGTGCGTCGACGATAGCCCTTCGGTGCTGGCCTCGCTCGAGCGGCAATTGACGGCTTGGGGATGCCAGTGCCAGACCGCCGAAGACGGTGCTGCGGCCTTGAGCTTGCTTCGCACGGCGGTCGCCTCCGACCGGCCGATCCAGGTGGCGATTCTCGATCTTTGCATGCCGGGCCTAAGGGGCGACGAGCTGGCCGGCGCGATTCGAGCCAATCCCGCTCTCCGCGACACGCTGATCTATATGATGACCGGCCTGCAAGACGCACCGCTCGATACGGAGCTTGACGAACTCGGGGTTTCGGCGACGTTGCGCAAGCCGATCACCGCATCGCCGCTGTTCGACCTATTGATGCTGGCCTTGAAGCCGGCCATCATAGGCGCCGCCAGCCATCCCCTGGCGGCCGAAGCCGCCGCCTTGGCCGCGCGGACCCGCTCGAAACAGGCGGCGGCGGCGAAGAAGGCCCGCATCTTGTTGGTCGAAGACAACGAGGTCAACCAGCTCGTTGCGGCCGAAATGTTGAAATCGGCCGGGTATGGCTGCGAGATTCGCTCCAACGGCCAACAGGCCCTCGAGGCGCTCACCCGAGCCGAGTACGACCTGGTGCTGATGGACTGCCAGATGCCCGAAATGGACGGTTATGAGGCCACCCGCTCCATCCGCCAATCGGAGCGGCAAGCCGGCAAAACGAAGCCGCTGCCGATCTTGGCGCTCACCGCGAACGCCCTGGTGGGCGATCGCCAGCGATGCCTGGAGGCGGGCATGACCGACTACCTGAAGAAGCCGCTGGACCGCAAGCAATTGCTCGACTCGCTCGAGCGGTTTCTCCCGTACGAGGAACCGGAGGCCGAGGCCGGAAGGGCCGGGCGCCCTCGCCCGGCGAACGAGGCCGGGAGGACCGGGCGCCCTCGCCCGGCGAACGAGGCGTCCGTCGAGCAAGGCCCCGAGGCGCCCGACGAGTCACTTCCCGCCTGGAACTGCGATGCGGTCGCCGAACGCTTCATGGGCGATTGGAATTTCGTCATGACGTTGCTCGACAAGTTCGATCACCAGGCCGAAGCGGACCTGAAACAGCTTGAAGCGCGAATCGCCGAGCGTAACGCGGAGCAGATGGCGCTGATCGCGCACCGCTTGAAAGGCGCTGCGGCGAGCCTTTCGGCGTGCGCGCTGGCGGGCTCGGCGGCCCGGTTGGAGGCGTTAGGGCGTCAAGCGAACATGGACGAGGCGGAAGCTTGTTTTGCCAGTCTGCAAAGCGAATGGGAGCGGTTCCGCCGCTGCCGCCGCGAGGCCGCGGCGGCGCACGGCAAAATCTAGAGAGCCTCATGCATGCTCGCGAGCAACTTAAAAATTCTGATCGTGGACGACGACGAGGTGTCGCTGGCCATTTCGCGCCGCACCGTCGAGCAGGCCGGCTACGCCGTTGAATCGGCGCGTAACGGCCGCGAAGCGCTCGACGTGCTCGCCCGCGGCGAATGCCGGCTGGTCATCACCGACTGGATGATGCCCGAAATGGACGGCGTCGAACTTTGCCGGCAAATCCGTGCGCGCGATTTCTGCGGCTATATCTACGTGATCGTCTTGACGTCGAAAGGGGAGAAGAAAGACATCGTCGAAGGCTTGACCGCCGGGGCCGACGACTTTTTGACCAAACCGTTCGATCCGGCCGAATTGCAGGTTCGCGTTTGCTCGGGCAAGCGAATTCTGGCCTTGGAAACTCGCGACCTGGCGATCTTCGCGCTGGCCAAGCTCGCCGAGTCGCGCGATCCCGAGACCGGAGCGCACCTGGAACGCATGCGCTCTTACGCCCGGATTCTCGCCGGGCGCCTGGCCGGCGCGCCGAAGTACAGCGGCCTGGTCGACCTGGATTACGTCCGCACGATTTACCTGACCAGCCCCTTGCACGACATCGGGAAAGTCGGCATTCCCGACCGCGTGTTGCTCAAGGCCGGTCCGCTCGACGAGCAGGAATTCGAGATCATGAAGCGGCATACGCTGATCGGAGCTGAAACGCTCGATGCGGCGCTCTGCCATCACCGCGGCGCCCGTTTCCTGGAGATGGGGCGCGACATCGCGCTGACGCATCACGAGCGCTGGGACGGCGGCGGCTACCCGCAAGGCCTGGCGGGCGAAGGCATTCCGCTGTGCGGCCGAATCGTGACGGTGGCCGACGTCTACGACGCGTTGACCACGAAACGTTCTTATAAGGAAGCCTTCGCCCACGACTTGACCCGCTCGATCATCGTTGAAGAATCGGGGACGCACTTCGACCCGGACGTGGTCGGCGCGTTCCTCGACTGCGAAGAAGAATTCATCCGAGTCCGCGCGCAGTTCGCCGAGTGCGAATCTCTGGCGGAACTCGAGACCGTCCAAGCTCGCAAGTTTTTGGAAGAGGCGGTGGTGATATGAACGTCTCGCCGCCTGCTCCACGGTTCCATGCTCAGCCCGGCGTGATGGGAAGGATTTCGTGATGGATCATCTGCTTTCGCGGCTCGTTACGCCGCTCGAACTGCACGATTTTAGCCTTGAAGAACTGCGACAATTGGCCCGCGAAATCCGCGAGGAGCTGCGCGGCATTTTGCGGTTGCGCAGCGCCCACTTCGCTTCGAATCTCGGCGTGGTCGAGTTGTGCCTCGCCTTGCACTCGGTTTACGACTTCTCTCACGACCGCCTGATCTGGGACACCGGGCATCAGATCTACCCGCAAAAGCTCATCACCGGCCGCTATCCGCAGATGCACTCCATCCGCTCGAAAGGCGGCTTGATGGGCTTTCCGAATCCCGAGGAAAGCCCCTACGACCTGTTCATGACCGGTCATGCGGGGTGCAGCATCTCGACGGCGCTGGGCCTGCGAGCCGGCGACGAACTGCTGGGCCGCGGCCAGCGCCGGACGGTCGCCGTGATCGGCGACGGCGCCATGCCCTCGGGCATCGTCTTCGAAGCATTGAACAACGCCGGCGCGCTGAAGAAGAACCTGCTGGTCGTGTTGAACGACAATCAGATGTCGATCTGCCCGCGCGTCGGCTCGCTGGCCCAGTATCTGGACAAGACGCCCAAGACCGACTATCCGCTCGGCTTGCGCCGCTCGAAGCGGGAACAAGAAGCGGCCGAGGCCCAGCCGGCGCCGCCCGAGCAACCACGCACTGCAAAGCCCTTCGGCGCCCCTTTCGAAGAGCTGGGGTGGCGATACATCGGCCCGGTCGATGGGCACGATCTGGGAATGTTGACCAAGTGCTTCCGCGACCTGGCGCCGGCGGGCGGACCGATCCTGTTGCACGTCTTGACCAAGAAGGGCCACGGCTTCGAGCCGGCCGCGAGCGATCCGGTGAAGTTCCACGCGCCGGCCCGCTTCGATTGGGACGGCAAGCAAGTCATCCCCTTGAGCAGCGGTTCGCGGCCCGGCTACACGCACGTCGCGAGCGACGCCATTTACGGCGCCATGCAGCGCAATCCGAAGGTCGTGACGATCGTGGCGGCGATGTGCGAAGGGAATCGGCTGCAAAAAGTGCGGGCCGACATGCCCGAGCGCTTTTTCGATACGGGGATTTGCGAGTCGCACGCAGTGGCCTTTGCCGCCGGCCTGGCGAAAAGCGGGCTGCGGCCGATCGTCGCGATCTATTCGACTTTCATGCAGCGCTCGTACGACCAGTTGTTCCAGGAAGTCTCGCTGCAAGACCTGCCCGTGACGCTGTGCATGGACCGCGCCGGGCTGGTGGGGCCCGACGGGCCGACGCATCATGGTTCGTTCGATACGGTTTATGTGCGCTCGCTGCCGAACTTCGCCATCCTGTCGCCGGGCGACGCGCTCGACGTCGGGCCGATGATCGATTTCGCCGCGAGCCATCCCGGTCCGACGGCCATCCGCTATCCCAAGGACCATGCGGAGCGCGTCGAGCGCGAAGTGCAGCCGGTGGAACTCGGCCGCGCCGAAACGCTCTCCTGGGGCAAAGACGGCATGCTGATCGCCTACGGCTCGTTGTTGTCGTCGTGCGTGCGCGTGGCCGAACGGCTGCGCGGCGAAGGGTTCGACGTGGGCGTCGTCAACGCCCGCTTCGCCAAGCCGCTCGACGAAGACACGATACTGCGCGCGATCTCGGAATGCGGCTTCGTGCTCACGGTCGAAGAGGGCACGCTGGCCGGCGGCTTCGGCAGCGCCGTGCTGGAGGCCGCCAATGCGGCGCAACTCGACCTGCGTCGCCTGCGCCGCCTGGGCCTGCCCGATCGCTACGTGCTGCACGCCGAACGCGAAGAGCAATTGCAGGAACTCGGCCTGGACGAAGCGGGAATCTATCGGCAGGCGCGAGCGCTGGCCGAGGATCGCGGCGCTGGCGAAAAAAAAGGAGCCGAGCATTTGCACGCCTCCCGCCGCTGACGTAAATACCTTCAGCCACGCCGCCGGCGGCCGTTCAACAAACGGGCGATTGCCGGCCGGCGCCAGTGGGATCCGGCCTAGCCCGGATTATTCACAGCCCGGCTATTACTTGACAAAGCGCTCGATACCAACCCGAAGCGCCAGCGAGGTAAGTGCGTTGCTCCACCTCGCTTGCGCTTCGGGTTAGTGTGGGCTGATGAATAATCCGGGCTAGGCGGCCGAGCCAACCTTTCGTCACAAGGATCGAACGTGAACAACGACGCCTTCGAAGACGCCGCGGCCGGCAAACGCCCCTCCGCGCTGCTCTCGGCGCGGCTCTGTCCGCCGCTGATGCTGTATCAAATGATGTACCGGCCGCTGCCGTACTTGCTCGAGGTCGGCCTGAAGCACGAGATCGTGCGGCTCGGATGGCTCGGCGCGCCCTACTTTCTGGTCAGCGAGCCGGAACTGATCAAGCAGATGCTGGCCGACCCCCAGAAATTTCAAAAGGGCTCGCTGTTCAAGAAACTGCAACTGGTGCTCGGCAAGGGCCTGGTCACGCTCGACGGCCAGGCCTGGATCGACGCGCGACGGCGAGTACAACAGGCGTTTCGGCCGGGCTTGATCGCCGAGCAGCAGGAGATCGTGATCCGGCATACTCGCAACATGATCGAACGGTTGCGAAAAGCGCCCGCCGGCGAGCCGATCGATCTCGACGCCGTAACGACCGAACTGATGTTGCGCGTCGCTCTGGAATTGTTGTTCGGCGCAACGCCGGGCGATATCGACCTGGACGAGGCGCGGCGCGCGGTCGACGTGTGCAACGCCTACGCCCGCTATCGCATCTGGTCGCTCACGCCCGAGAGCTGGAATACTCCGCGAAAACGCAAGTTTCTCGCCGCCCTGGCCACGTTGGAATCGGTCGTCAATCGCGTCATCGACGAGCGCCGCCGCGAGACGAAAGTCGCCTTGCGAGAGCGTTGCGACGTGCTCTCGCTGCTGTTCGAAGCCGGCTTCGAAGGCGTGGAACTGCGCGATCACGTGATGACCTTGTTCATCGCCGGTCACGAAACGACCGCCGGCTCGGTGGCCTTCCTGCTGGGCCTGGCGGCAAGACGCCCCGACGTGCAGCAGGCGCTGTTTGACGAGGCTTGCGGGCTGCCGGCCAATTCGGTTCCACAGGGCGACTTGCACTTCACCGAGGCGGTCTGGAAAGAGACGCTGCGTCTCTACCCGTCGGTGCCGATGATGGATCGCACCGTGACGGAAGACGCGCGGCTCGGGCGGTACTCGATTCCCGCCGGCGCCAACTTGATTTGGAGCCCGTACGTGATGCATCGCAAGTATTTTTCCGACGCCGAACGGTTCGATCCGCGCCGTTTCCTCGACGGCGCGCAGCCGGCGCCCGGAACCTACCTGCCCTTCGGAGAAGGGCCGCGGATGTGCATCGGCAAAGGGCTCGCCGACATGGAGGGCGTGACGATCACCTCGCTCGTTGCGCGGGCCTTCGAGATCGAACCGGCCGACCGCAGCGAGTTGACGGTCCGCCCGATGATTACCTTGCGGCCCGAGCGAGGCTTCCTCGTCCGGCTACGGCCTCGCGAGGGCGTGAACTTCGCCGACGAGGAATGCGGCGCCGTGCCGGCGGCCGTATAAGTATTCGAAAGCCCAAGGACTATCGTCATGTCTCTGGAAACCAACAAGCAACTCGTCAATCGCATCTGGCAAGAACTGGTCAACGGCAACCGCCAGGAGGAGCTCGGCGAGCTGGTCCATCCCGACTTTCAAGACCACACGCCTCTGCCCGGCATGTCGCCGGGCGTCGCAGGGCTGCAACAAAGGCTGACGGTACTGCACGGCGCGTTCCCCGACTTCCGCTCGGAGATCGAGCAGCTCATCGCCGAGGGAGACAAGGTCGTAGCCTTGGTCGCCTCGACCGGAACGCACCAGCAAGAGTTCGTCGGCGCGCCGCCCACCGGACGGCGTTTCGCAATCCAGGAAATTCACATCATCCGCGTCGCCGATGGCCGGATGGTCGAACACTGGGGCATCCCCGATTTCTTCGCCATGCTCGAACAGCTCGGCCTGATTGCCGCTCCCTGGCAAGTCGCTGCGGGAACTTAGCCCGGATTATTCATCAGCCCCGAGAATGCTCGACAAAACGCTTCACACTAACCCGAAGCGCTAGCGAGGTAAGGCGATTGCTCCACCTCGCTTGCGCTTCGGGTTGGTATGGGCTGATGAATAATCCGGGTTAGAACGGCACCAGCAAGCTCAGCGAGGCGACGTGCGCCTGGGCGTGCAGCGAACTGTGCGAGAAGTCGCCGCCCGCCAAGGCGCTCACGCCCACGTAGCGGGTCGGGCCGAACGTGAACTGGTAGGCCGCGTTCAAATAGGCGCGGCCGATCTTATGGCTGAAGCCCGCGCTGAAGGCGTGCAGCAGAATGCCGTCGGTGTAGGGCGTCAAGGTATTGCTCGGCGTCGGGCTCGTGTGATACACGTAGCCGAGGCGATACGTATTGCGCGAGTTCGGCATCCACTGGTAGCCCAGCCGCAACGAAACCGAATCGTGCCAGTTGATGGGCAGCGTCTGCGCGATGGCCGGACCGGCCAATAAAGGCACCATCGGGTTGGAGGAGTCGGTCAAATTGATGCCCACGCCGTTGAAGGCGTGCTTCCAGTCGTACCAGATCATGTCGATGCCGACCATGTGCTTGCGATTGAACTTGTGCGCCAGCCCGATGCCCAGCGAACGCGGCCAATTGATGTCGGTCGAGGACGAGAAGCGACTGTAGATCGGGGCGGGCGTGACGCCGTAGATGTTGGCGTTCATTACGCCGCCCATGTGGAACTTGGTCATGCTGGTGAAGCTCAACCCGAGCATCGTCTTCTCGCTGAGCTTGTATTGCAAGCCGAACGAGCCGACCGGGGCCACGCCGAAGCCCTGCAAGTTGACGATCGCCGGCGCGCCGGCCAGCGCCCCGCTGGGCATGAACAGCGGGCCTTCCAGATCGAGATAGCTGGCGGCAATCCCCACGCTGCCGCCGATCGACAGCCGGTCGGTCACGCGATAGGACAGCGTCGGCAACACTTTGGCGACCGCGTCGAACGACCTGTATTGCTGCGGCCCGGCGAACGAGTTCTGGAAATTGTACGAGGCGCCGAAGCCCGCCGGCCCGAACACGCCCAAGCCCCAGGCCCAACGCTTGTCTTTGCTGCGGCGAATGTAGGCGATGTTGGGAACCGGAATCGGGCGAACCGCCGACTGCGCGTCGTTCGGCTTGTTGTCGGTGTAGTGAACCTGGCTAATGACCGTGTCGGCGCCGATCTCGAACAAGCCGTTGTTGGCGACGTTGACCAGCGCGCCCGGGTTGTCCAGAATCACCGCCCCGTTGTCGGCGAAGCCCAGGTTCGTGCCGCCGCGGCCGGTCGAAATCGGGCCCACGCCGTCGCGAATCAACCCGTCGGCTTGCGCCGTACGCGCGCTTGCCGAAATCAGGGCCCACAAGAACAACAGCGCTGACAGTCGCCGGAAACTCATCGTTTTGCACTCGAAGCTTAGAGGATTGCAAATCGACCTCAGGCCCTGCACACCGTGGCAGCGCCGGCGCAAAACAACCAACTCGAGGAGACCGTCCCCAAGGGCGGGCCGCCGTTTGCGCCTCGGTCGGGCGTGAAAAATCAGTCCTGGCTCTCTGATCCGCTTAATCGTCGCGGTAAAACCCGGAACTTCGCTCGCATCATTTGGCGAGCTAAAGCTTGCTCATTCCGCAAAGTCGAACGAGCAGCGAGCGCGGCTTGGCCCGCTAACCCGGATTATTCATCAGCCCACACCAACCCGAAGCGCAAGCGAGGCGGAGCAACGCACTTAACTCGCTGGCGCTTCGGGTTTGTATGGAGCGCTTTGTCAAGTAACATCTGGGCTGATGAATAATCCGGGCGAAAAGGCGGCGATTTTCGCGGCAAACCTGTTGCAGGCCGCAATCACCGCCCAAATTGCCGGAGCGGGCCATCCACGGATGAACGACGCCCTATTCTGCGGAGGCGGAAGAAGGCGGCGCCGCAGTCGCGCCGGGCGACGCCTCGAACTGCTCGTAAAGCCGCGCCAGCTCGACGACGAGCGGCTCGAGCTGCGCGTAATACCTATCCTCGGGCAGCTCCATTTTGCGCTGCCGGAGTGCGGCGATTTCCAGTTCCAATTCGTCGCGCCGCCCGCGGACTTCGGCCGGCAGTTCCAGCTCGCTGCGGCTGGGAACGAGTTGCCACCGGCCGGCCCGCAACCCGTCGGGGCTGGCGCCGTCCTTGGCCGTCTTCACGGCCCGCACGCCGCGGAACCAGTCGGCCGGCGTGCCCAGGCCGTCGGCGTTGTCGTCGATCAAGGCGTGTTCGGTGGCCAGCCGCGAATCTTCCTTATAAAAATCCGCCGTCCGCGCCGCCGCCGCCAAAAAAGCTTCCAACACCGAGGTCTGCTCGTCTTTGTCCAAGTCGGCCGCCGGATCGGCGATGGACGCCGAGAAGTAATCGCCGAAGCGGGCGAAGTTGTGCTCGTGCCCGCTCTTGGACGCCGCGATCACGACCCGGTCCGGACCCGACAAGGCATTCAAGAACGGCCCGCTGGCCGAGGCGCAGTTGACGATCGCCAACGGCCGCTCGATCGGCTTGAGCCATTCGGCCAGTTCGGCGGAAGAAACATCGGGTCCGCGGAGATTGAACTTCGCCGTCTTGCCGTCGAACGTGCCGTGCCCAATCAGAATCAGCCACAGCGGCTGGCTCGAACTTTTCGCGAGTTCGGCGAGCCGTTGTTTCAGCGCTTCGCCGTCGTTTGCTTTCTCTTCGGCATCGAGGCCGATCACGGCGCACTCGGCCTGCCCGCGGTCGGCCGCGGCTCTCCAGCGCTCGGTCCACTGGCCGAACTGTTTGGCATAGTCGTCCGTGCCCGGCGCGCCGACCACGACCAGCACGACCGGCCGGTCTTCGGCCGCCGAGGCGAACGTCAACGCGATTGCGAGCCAGAATGCGTTCATGTAATCGCCTCAGGGCAAGCCTTTCCAACGCCTCAGTCCCCACTCGCCGATCAGGCAGCCGACGGCCAACAGAAACACGCTGCCCTGATGCCAGAGCGGATAAGTCCAAGCCTCGACGACCGGAATCTTGCGGTTCGGCAAGCTGGCGACGAATTCCTCCAAACGGTCGGCCGCGACGGTCTCGCCTCCGGTCGCTTCGGCGATTCGCTCCAACAGCGCGCGGTTGGGCCGCAGCGTGCGCAATTCGTCGGTCGCCGTTTCCACGGTCCAGCCGGCTTCGCGGCTGTCGATTTCGCTGGCATCTTCGGCCTTGGCCGCGACCTGGGCCCGGTACGCGCCCGGCGCTCGCGAAGCGAAGCTGGTGCGGTACTCGCCGGCTGCACGGTCGCTCGGTTCGGCCGCGAGTTCGATATGTTTGCCTTCCGGGGTTTCGACGCGGACGGCGACCGAGGCGTTGTCGAGCGGCTCGAACATCTCATCTCGCACGCGGACGGTGATTTCGACGGGCGACGCCGGGTCGCCGCCGCGGGCGGTTTCAATCTCGACGCGCTGCGGCACGTCGGCCACCAGCCAGCGGACCGTCTGCCGCCAGGCTTTTTCCAAGTCGCTGTCTGCGACTTCTTTGTCATCGCTTTTCTTGCGCAGCAAGTTCCAGCGCCACAAATCGCCGATCGCCAGCGCCGCCGCACGGCCGCGGCCAAACGGTTGCACGACCAGTGCTGGCCGCACGGCGCCGCCTGCGGCCTGCACTTCCGCCAGCACCGTGGCGCCCGGCTTGATCGACCGCAACGGGCTGAGCGTTTCGAAGGGCGGCATCTCGGACAGCCGCTGTAGTTCTTCCGGTTCGGTCGTGCGCATGCGGACCCACGGCTGCAGCCAGCCCTCTCGCGTCAAAAGCAGCTTATACGCGGCGCCGTCATGGCTCGCCTGGCCGCGTTCGAGATACGCCGGCAGCAACTCGCCGATCGGCGTCCTGTGGTAGCCTCCGTCGGCGAAGGATCTCTGACCGCCGAGCATCAAGAACCCGCCGCCGCGCTGGCTGACGAACTGCTGCACGAGCGACATCTGCTCGTGCGTGAAGAAGGCCGCTTCGACGTCGTCGAGCACGAGGGCGTGATACTTGAACAGTTCGGCGGCGCCTTTGGGAAAGCCGCCTTTCAATTCGTCCTTGTCCTCGGTTCCCAGCCGCAGCAGCACCGGCTCGTCGTATTGCTCGGCCTCTTCGTCGCCCTGGTTGCCGAAACCGCGATAGAGCGGGTTGGTGCTTTCGCCGGACCGGCCGCGAAACGTGAACTTCGGCTCTTTCTTGGCAATCCGCACCAAACCCACCAGATTGACCTCGTCGTCTTCCTGCAAGGCGCGGCGCAGAAACTTGAATTCCCAGTTCGGCCGGCCCGAGACATACAGCACGCGGTACGGCCCGCCGCCGCGATCGACCGTGGCCAGGCGGCGATTGTTGACCAGCGTGGCTTCGGACGATTTGCCGGGCCGCTCGTCGAACTTTTCTTCGCCCGCCAGGCCGGCCCGCACCGAGTAAAAGCTGACGCCCGGCTTCTCGGGCCGCAATTGAAACCGCTCGACTAGCACCTGGCCCTCGGCCGGGCTTTCCGCGGTCCGCTGCTCGACGAGTTTGCGGGCCTCGTCGAGCACGCGCAGGCTCAGCTTTCGCCCGCCGACGCCCTGGCACTGGATTTCAGCCGTGAGCGTGACGGGCGCCGACTCGAAATTCGTCTGCGTCACCGTCACGCGGGCCACGCTGACGTCGGGCAGTTCGTCGTCCGTTCCGGCGACGACCGGGTAGACCGGCGGCAGCCGCTTCGCATCCAGTAGAAGCGGCGCCTTGCCGCTTTCCGCAGCCCAAAGCGCCGCCGCATCCGTCGCATTGCCATCGGTAAACAGCAGCACGCCGGCGATCGGCCGCCCTTCGAACCGCTCGGCCAGCGAAGCCAACGCCGTCGTCAAAGCCGTGCTATCGCCGGCGAAATCGAGCGTCGCAAAATCCTTCACCGGCGCCAGCCGGGCGTCGAAGGCGTAGCGTCTGACGTCGAAATCCTGGGCCAGCCGCACGAGCCAGGGCGTTTGCTCGTCCAGCCGGGCTTGCAACTCTTCGCCCCGCGTGCGGCGCTGGCCGCGGTCGTGAATCTCCAGGCTGCGGCTATTGTCGGCGGCAATCAAAAACAAATTGCTCTGCGGCCGGGGCCGCGTGCCGCTGAACAAAGGCTCGACCAGGCACGCAGCCAACGCCGCCACGGCCGTGGCCTTGAGCAGGCCCGCCGCGATCCGGACCCAACCGCTGGCGCCGCCACGGCTGTACGACCACGCGAGAACCGCCAACGCCACGATCGCCAGCGGCACGGCCCGCCACAGCCAGTCGTGAGCCCCCAAGACCATCTCCGCCAGGATCATTCGCCGCTCCCCAACTGCTCGTAGTAGCGGCGCGTCTTTTCCGAATACTTCGGCGGCACGGGGTCGCGGTCCAAGGGCAAGATCGCGTCCTTGTTCGTGCGCCGCAGCAGTTCCTCGGCCACGCGGTTGCGCAGCTCGACGAGCGGCTCGGAAACTTCGACCCGCACCAGATTCCAGTCGGGCGGCTTCGAGTGCCGCTTCGAATCGCCGCGGATGCCGCGGGCCCGATCGCGAATCCGCGCCGCCTCGGCTCGCAACTCGGGATCGTCGACCATTTCCTCGACGTCGCGCAGCCGATCGGACCAGCCGCGGAAATCTTCGCCCGCGATCGGCGCCGTCGACGGGTTCAATAACTGGCCGTCGCTCAACCAATCGAAACCGCCCGGCCCGACAGGCCCGGCCAGATTTTGCGGCCCGCCGCCGAGGCCGCCGCCCCGCTGCCGCCCGCCGGGTTGCCGCTGGCCCGGCTGACCTTGGCCGCGCTGGCCTTCATTGGGTTGGCCTTCGCCTTGCTGGCCTTCGTTCGGTTGATCTTCGTTCGGTTGATCTTCGTTCTGTTGGCCTTGGTTCTGTTGGCCTTGGCCGCGCTGGCCTTGGCGCTGTTGGTCGGCGTTTTCCTCTTGGCCGAGGCTTTGCGCCTCGCGATCACTGCGATTCTCCTGCGATCCATCCGCTCGGCGCGAGCGCCCTTCGCCCGGTTGCTGGCGATCCCGCGGTTCGTCGGAATTGCGGGCGATCTCGTCGTTGAGTTCCTCGGCGAGCCGCTCGAGTTCCTGCTCGGCGCGGCGCAGCGCCTCGGTCTCGTCGCCGAGCACGCTTTCGGCCGCGCGTTCGATGCCGGCGCGCATATCGGAAATGCCCTGCCGCGCGACGCTTTCCTGCTGCCGGGCGTCGTCTTCCAGCCCGCGCTGCACGGAAAGTTCGGCGGCTTCGAGCGCTTGCGACGGGTTTTTCTCCAGGGCTTTCCGCGCCGTGTCGTAAAGCCGCTCGGACAACAGAGGCTCAACCTGTTCGGCCTCACGAATCGTCTCCTGCATCCGCTCGACCAGATCCTCTACGCGGCGCCGCTGCTGCTCGAATTCCAGCGGCAGTTTTTCATTTTCGCTAAACCCCTCGTTTCGCAGCGAACGTTTTTCGCGACGGTCCTCTTCCGGCGCCGCGAGACGCTCGGCAAGTTGCTGCTCTTTTTCCTCCAACTCGCGGGCCGCGTCGCGCATCTCGCGCATTTCCTCGTTGAAGCGGCTGGAGCTGCGGCGGCGGAAATCGTTGCGCAGTTCCTGGAAGTCGCGTTCGGCCCGCGTGCCGGCGGCCGCGGCCTGCGAGACTTGCTCCTGGTCCAGCGCCTCCGAAGCCCGGCGAACCTGTTCGCGCGTTTGTTCCAACTGCTCGCGCGAGTCGGCCATCCGCTCCTGGTTTTCGGGGGCGTCCATCCGCGACTTCAGCTCGTCGGTGTCGCGAAGAATTTGCTGCTGCTCTTCGCGCAGCCGCTTGAGCTGCTTGCGGATTTCTTCGCGGTCCTGTTCGGTCTGGGCTTCTTCCAGGGCCGATTGCAGCTCTTTCAGCCGCTCGTTCAGGTCGTCTTGCCGCCGGGCCAGTTCGCTCAAGCGGTTGAGCACCTGCGAGTCTTCGCGCTCTTGCTGCTGTTGGGGCGACTGGGCCGTGCGTTGCGTCTCGTAGCGGTTTTCGTCATTACTGAGTTCGAGCTGCTGCAACTGTTGCTGCGAACGGTTTGCTGCGCCGCCCGCCGCGCCGCCCTGCTGTTGTTGGCCGCGGATCACGCGGTGCTCGCGGGCCCGCAGCTTCAACAGCGCCTGGTACGCGGCCTGCTCCGCGGCCAAGGCGGGTTGGAGCGGCTTGACGCCCGGCCCGTCTTCGGCGGCGGTCAAATGTTCGATCGCTTGGAGCATCGCCTCGATCACGGCGGCGGCGTGCCGTTGCGACTGAGGATCCTGCAGCTTCTGCGACAGCTCGGTCGCCTGCTCCCAGGCCGAGGCTTGCGACTCGCCGACCAGATGGACGTCGCCCTTGAAGGCGTCGGAAGGCGCCTCGCCCGTCTCGCGGCGGATCAACTTCCAGGTGGCGGCGATGATCTGCTTTTCGAGTTCGGCGAGTTGCTCGGCGGCCTGGGCGTTTTGGCCGCCTTGTTGCTGTTGTTGCGACTGGCCGCCCGGCGGCTGCTCGCCTTGGCGGAAAATTTCTTCGAAGGGCCGCACTTCAGCAAAATACATGTCGCTCTCGGTGCGGCGCAGCTTGCCCGCCGCGTCGAGATCTTCGGCCCAGAAATAATACGACAGCAACTGGTCGGGCTCGGCCTGCAACTCTTCGAAGCGGATCACGTCGGCCAGTTCGTGCCGCTGTTTGGCGGCCGCCTCCTGGCCGAGCACGATTTCCTTGGGCGCGTCGCCGGCCAGGGCATACGACAGGCCGAATCGCTTCAGGCCGTAATCGTCCCAGGCGGTCGCCTTGACGTCGGTCTCTTCCAGCGGCGAGACTTCGACGTCGCGAGCCGGGAAGGCCAGCTTCAAATCCGGCGGCTGGTTGGGCAGCACCTTGATCGTGAAATCGGCCGGCAGCTTGTTGCGGCGCCCCTCGGCGTCGACCAGCGTCAGCTCCAGCCGCCGCGACCGATCGCAGCGAAACGTCGCTTGATAGACGCTCGTTTCGCCTTCGGCCGGCGCCAGCTCGATCGGCGCCGCGTCCTTCTCGGCGAGCGCTGGTAGACGCGGCGCCCTGCCGCGCTGCGCGGCCAAAGCGGCAGGGATGCCGCTTCTACTTTCAAGCGTGGCCGTGGCGACCGCTTTATTGAGCCGGCAGATCAAGGTCAACTCGGCGCCCTCGGGGGCCGTGATCGTCCGCACGTCTTGAATCAGTCGCTCGTCCAGCCCGGCGTAGGACGGATAGACCAGCTTCGCGTCGGCCCGCACCAGCTTGGGATACTCGAACACGGTCACGTGAAACGTCTCGGTCTTGTAGCCGGCCAGGTCGATGTGATAGTCGAGCGGCGCGTCGACGGCCGGAATCCGCCCGCCGAACACCGGGTCTTTGAGCGTTTTCGACATCGCCAGCCGGTTCGCCTCGCCTGTAGAAGCGGCATCCCTGCCGCTTGAGATAACGCGGCAAGATGCCGCGTCTACGCCGGACGCTTGATAGACGAGCGTGCAGTCGGCCGGCTGATCGCCTTGATAGCGGGCCAACACCAACAGGCTTGTGCCGCGTTCGACCTCGGCGTTGCCCGGCTCGACCGTGACCGACAACTTGCCGCCGCCGATCGACTGCAACTCGCCTGGCGAAAGGGCCGCCTGGCCCAACCGCGAAGATTGCGTGCCGAGCACCGTCAGCACGGCGACCAGCAACGCGAGCGTCGCGGCGTTGGCCAGCACGGCGGCCGTCATTCGCTGCGTGGAAACGACGCGCGGCCAGGCATGCTGCTGCGCATGATACAGCGCCTGGCGGATCACGCGATCCTGCAAGAAGCCAAACCGGCCGCCGGGCAGTTCGGGCCGCTGCTCCATCGCGGTCAGCAAGCACGACTTCAACTCCGGGTAGCGCTCTTCAATCTGCATCGCCACCCAGTGGTAATTGCGCGCCGATGCGGCTGCACGGATCATCGAACCGACGATGGCGGCCAAGGCCAGCCCGGCCAGAATCACGACGGGATGGCTCGGCCGCCAGGCCGTGGTCCAGATGGCCGCGGCGACGACCGCGCCGCACAGCGCCGTTGCCAGCCAGGCGACGGCCAGGCTTTGCCAGAAGCGAAGCTTGCGATAGCGAGTAGCCGCTCGTTCCAACGCCGCGAACAATCTTTGCTCGATCATGCGAAGGCCTCTGTCGTTTGACGGATTTGCCGGGCCGTGCGCCCGGCGAGCCAGGTTTCGAAAATCAACGCGCCAAGGGCGGCGACGATCAGCCAGCGCCAGACTTTCTGAAGGCTTTCCAGTTCGATGTCGCGCTGCTGCCGCGCCTGCTCGGCGCGCGTGGCGCGCGAAAGGTTCTGGCCGAGCGGAACGCCCAGTTGCTCTAACTGTTCCAGGTCCAACGGCGCCGTGTTGCTCTCGGCGCCGAGCAGGTTGACGGCGAAGCGATACTCTTCGTCGCCCGAGAGCACGCGGTACAGCCCCGGCTGGTCGGTGTCGCCAAACGCTTCGGCGCCCGCCGAGAGCGAGGCCCGCGAGCCGTCGGGCTTCTCGACGACGAGCGATTGCCCGGCGGCCACCGCCGGCAGCAGCGCCGCCTGCCCTACTTCGATGCTGGACGCATTGAAGCGGCCGCCACAGGCTTGCTCCAGAATGCCCTGCACGAGCGGCACGAACTTGCTCGACAAGGCCAACTGGCTATCGTCCGGGCGCCAGCCGCTGGTCAACAGCAGCGCGCGGCCGGCGCCGGTCTTGTGCTCCAACAACGCCGGCCGGCCGTCGTCGAATTTCGCCAGCACCTTCGTCGTCGCCGGCTGCTTCAACTTCGCTGAGCGGCGCCGCCAGAAATGGATCTTCGTAAAATCGCCGTACCGCGGGTTGGCGAATACGGCGAATAGCGGGTGCGAGAAATCGATCTCGCCGAGCATCAGGTATTGGCCGGCGTCGGCGCCCTTCGCCGAATCGTTTCGGGCGTCGAACTCGACGTCGTCGAAGATCGCCGCCAGCGATTCGGCCGCCGCGCGATCGGGCGGCGCCGCCAGCAGCATGCCGCCTGCGGCCAGGTAAGCGGAAAGCGACTCGGCCAGCGCCGGCGAAATCGCCTGCGTTACGACGACGAGCTTCGGGCGCTCTTCGGCGGAAGTCGGCAGCGGCTGATCGGCCGCTTGCTCGCGCAACTCGACTTTGCGCAGCGGGTCGCCGGCCAAGGCCAGTTCGAGATAGTAGCGCGGCCCGCGGCGGTCGTCGGCGGCATCGGGGCCGACGTAGGCCAGCGGAACGTGCTCTTCGCGTTGCGGCACGACGTAATAGGCGTTGTCGAACTCGGCGTCGTCGCCGCGCAGCACGACGCGATCGGCCGCCAGCTTGTCGTCCGCTCGCTGGAGGCGAAACACGCGGCTTTGCCCCGCCGGGACGTAGGCCGGAACCAGCGTATCTTCGGTCGACGACCGGGCGTCGTTCGTCCAGTGAATGAAAAACTCTTCGCCGGCCGAGTCGGCGGCGTTCGTCACGCGGACGCGCGACGCCTCGGCGTCCGGCCGCTCTCCGTCGACGAGCAGTTGCACCGTGGCGTTCGTGGTCTTCGCGGGCGAAAGCTTGTGGACCTCCAACGGCGCCTTTTTGGGCCAGTCGTAACCTTGCAAGGCCTCGGTCCGGGCGCCGCGTTGCAGATCAGTCACCAGCGCCAAGTACGGCTCGGCCGCTGCTTGTCGGCCGTCGTCTGCGGCGTCCAGGTCGTTGGCCGCCGAAACCAGCGCCGCCCCGAGATCGGTCGACGACCAGCCGGGCGCAAGCGTCTTGAGCCGCTTACGCACGAGATCGGCTTTGCCCGCGGTCGGTTCGGACGCGTCCTTGGCGAAATCGACGATCGTCTGCGGGCGATCGGCGAAGGCGACCAGCGCCATGTCGTCGCGCGGGCCGAGGTCGCTTACGATCTCTTCGACCTTGGCGACGGCCTGCTGCCATAAGTCGCCGCGGCGCATGCTGGCGCTCGTATCGACGAGGATCGCAACCCGCCGGCTCGGCAGATCGTCGAGCGGCAACAGCGCGCTTTCGCGCAGAAACGGCCGGGCGAAGGCCAGCACCAAGATCGCCAGCGCCGCGGCCCGCAGCAGCAGCAACAGCCACTGGTCGATCCGGCTGCGTCGCGTCAGCCGCGGCGGCGAGGGGGTCAGGAACATCAGCGAGCTGAACGCCTGCCGCCCGCGCGGCGTGCGGCGGATCAGGTGAAATACCAGCGGCAGCGACAACGCGGCGAGGCCGGCAAGGTACAGCGGCGCAAGCAAGCCCATCAATCGCCTCCCGCGCCGGCCGCGCGCCGCGCCGGTCTGGCTCGCCGCGCGGGCGAACGCCCGCGCCGCAGCCGCGAGTTCAAAAAGTCGAACAACGCCAGCTCGAGCGGCTCGGCGGTGGTAAGCTGATGGAAATCGACGCCCAGCCGGTTGCAGGCCGTAGCGATGGCCGCCGCGTGTTCGGCGAAGCGGGCCAGGTAGCGCTGGCGCGTCGCTTGCGGGTCGATGTACAATTCGCGGCCCGACTCCAGGTCGTGAAACAACGCCGCTTCGTCGAAGCGAAAGTCAATTTCGGCCGGATCGAGCACGCGCAGCACGACAACTTCGTGCCCGCGAGAGCGCAGATAGCCGAGCTGCGTCTCGAGCGATTCGATCGGCGCCAGCAGGTCGGAGACGAGCACGATCAACCCGCGTTTGGCGGCCGTTTTGGCGATCTGCTCCAGCGGCGGCCCCAGCCGCGTTTCCTTGCCGGCGAGCGAGCGCTCCAGCCCGAGCATGATATGGTGCAAATGCCCCGGCCGGTAACGGGCCGGCAGGTGCTCCTGAATGCGTTCGTCGAACGTGACCAAGCCCACGGCGTCGCGCTGCAGCGAGAGAAAATAGGCCAAGGTCGCGGCGGCCGTCTTGGCGTACTCGGCCTTGTCGTAGGCCAGCGAACCGAAGCCCATCGAGCGGCTCATGTCGACCAACAGGTGGCAGCGGAGATTCGTCTCGTCCTCGAACCGCTTGATGTAATAGCGGTCGCTGCGGGCAAACAGCCGCCAATCGAGATAGCGCGGGTCGTCGCCGGGCGTGTACTGGCGATATTCGCTGAACTCGACCGAAAACCCGTGATAGGGGCTGCGATGCAGGCCGCTAAAAAAACCTTCGACGACGACCTTGGCCCGCAGTTCGAGGTTCTTGATCCGCATCACCGCCGCGGGATCGATGAACGACGCGGGCTGGTCATTTTGGATTTTGGATTTTGGATTTTGCATTGTTTCAGTTTGAACCACGGATCACACGGATTGCACGGATGTGTTTCATATTGCAATCCGTGTGATCCGTGGTTTTTTTACTCCATCGCTGCGCCCAAATCCAAAATCCAAAATCTAAAATCCCCCCGGCGCCGGGACGGATTTCAACAATCGATCGATAACCTGGTCGACCGAGACCCCTTCGGCCTCGGCGCGATAGCCGACCAGAATGCGGTGGCGGAAGGTGGCGTGAACCAGCGCGCGGATGTCGTCGACCGTGACGTGCGAGCGGTTTTCGAACAGCGCCCGGACCTTGGCGCCGAGCACCAAGAACTGCGGCGCACGCAACCCGGCGCCCCAACTGACCCACTGGTTGATGTACTCGGGCGAACCCGGCTGCCCCGGCCGGCTGGCCGCGGCCAAACGCACGGCATAGCGCACCAGGTCTTCGGCGACCGGGACTTTGCGCACCACGTCGTGAAACTTTCGCACGTCCTCGCCGGTGAACAGCGGTTCGATCGGTTCCGCCCGCCGCGACGTGGTTTGCACCACCACGGCCACCTCGTCGTCCTCGGGCAGGTAGTCGATCTGGACGTTGAACATGAAGCGGTCGAGCTGCGCCTCGGGCAGCGGATAAGTGCCTTCCATCTCGATCGGGTTTTGCGTGGCCAGCACGAAAAACGGCTCTTCGAACGGGTAACGCACGCCGCCGACCGTCACCTGGTGTTCTTGCATCGCCTCCAACAGCGCGGCTTGCGTCTTGGGCGGCGTGCGGTTGATCTCGTCGGCCAGAATCACGTTGGCGAAGATCGGCCCTTTGACGAACTGCATCTTGCGATGGCCGTCGGCCGTTTCCTCGAGGATTTCGGTGCCCGTAATGTCGGCCGGCATCAAATCGGGCGTGAATTGGATCCGCTGGAACTTGAGATGAAAGATCTGGGCGATCGACCGCACGAGCAGCGTCTTGGCCAGCCCCGGCGCTCCGGTGATCAGGCAGTGGCCGCCGGCAAACAGGCTGATCAAGAGCTGCTCGATCACGTCCTTCTGGCCGACGATGACTTTCGATAGCTCGTCGCCGATCTTGCGCCGGCTGGCGCGGACTTGTTCGACGGCTTCTCGTTCGGCTTCGTAGGCGTCGACTTCGGTTGCCACGAGGGGTGCTCCGGGTTTCAGATTCGGATTGCCAACCACGGATTGCACGGATGCCACGGATATTGGAATTCGAGAATCCGTGTCATCCGTGTAATCCGTGGTTCAGTTTGGGAGGTTATTTACTTCTCGGCGCCGCTCGCCATCCACTGTTTGTCCACTGAACCGTTTTTTGCTTCGCGCTTTCGTCCTCAATGCGTCATCGCATACGTCACGATATTGATCCCCAGCGGATACGACCACTTTTCGGCGAACTCGCGAAAATAGCCCGCGTCTTCCCCTTCGCGCTCCCAGCCGTCGCCCAGATCGGTGTTGTGGCAGATGATGGCCATCATCCGACCCTTGTCGTCGAACAGCCCGCGGTAGTGGGGCTCCTGGGCGTCCCAGCGCTCGTAGGTCCGGCCAGCGTAGTAGCCGTGGATGCTCGGCACCTGCGGTTTCTTCTTGAGATCGTAAACGCAGTGAAAGATTTCGTGCTCTAGCGGCAATTCGAGCGGCTCGCGGTCGGGGAACACGCGCTTGAGATTCAGGTAGAACTGATTCCATTCGTCTTCGCCCCAGAAGTCGTCGACCATCAGAAAGCCGCCATTGAGCAGGTAGCGCCGCAGCCCGGCCACTTCCGCCTCGGTGAGCGTCATGTGGCCCGGCTCGATCAGGTAGATGAACGGATAGTCGAGCAACTCCTCGTCGGTCAGTTCCAGGATCTTGCCGTTGGGGTCGACTTCCAGCGACGTCAGCTCGTGAAGGCGATAGGAAAAATTCAGATCGCTGTCGGGGTAATCGGTGGCCCACTTACTCCAGCCCCAGCCGCCGCCCGAGCCGTACGACGTGTATCGGACCCGCACGAAAGTGAACACATCGTCTTCGAACTGCTCGTTGTTTTCCCACTGCGGCACGCCGTTGCGGTCGTTCGGGTCGTTCATGTCGCGCTGGAAGCGGCGATTTCGCGATCCCCGGCCGCCAAAGCCCCCGCGCTGGGCAACGGCGGCCGTGGTCGCCAAAACCGTCAGCAGCGACAGTATCAATAGGAGTTTCGCGCGGCGTTTCATGGTTTTGTTTCCTCGACGCAAAACGTGGCGCGGATGCGCTGTTTTTGCATAGCCCAGGCATTTATGCCTGGGATCCGCAAGCCGTTTAAATCCCCGCTACCGCCAGACGCCTCGCGGGCGCCAACGGCGCCCGCGAGGCGTCCGGCGGAAAAGACGGGCGCGTGTCGAATGAATTCCCAGGCATAAATGCCTGGGCTACGTAAAAGAACAACAATATGAGTCATTACCTCCCGGCACTCCCTTGATCTTCTGCACCCGGCGCGGATCCCCCGGGCGGCTCGACCGGCTTTGCAACTTCATCCATCTTTTCAACGATCGCCAGCAACTCGCGCTGCGCCGCGCGATATCGCGGAGCTTCTTCGAGCGCTTCCAGCGCATGCCGTCTGGCGCCGCCAAGGTCGCCCGTGCGGTGCAATCGCACGGCCAGCCGATAGTGCAACTCGGCCAGGTCGATCGGGTCGAGCAACAATAGCGCGCCGTAAGCTTCGATCGCCAGGGCGTCGTCGCCGGTGTGTTCGGCGGCGGCGGCAAGCTGGCGGTGCGGCGTCTTCAGCAGCGGATTAACGGCCAACATTCGCAGGCCATGCTTGGTGACGGTCGGCCAGTCTTCGGCCGCCGCGGCCAGTTCCATCAGCCGCAGCAAGGCATCGGGCTCATCGGCCGTCAAGCCGGCGATCTTTTCCAGCGCGGCGCGTTCTTCCGCCGTTTCGCCCAACTCGCGGTGCGCCTTGGCCAGCATCGCATACGGATTGCCGGCGCCGACGCCCTCCGGATACAGCCGCACCATTTCCTCGAGCGGCGCCTTGGCTTCCTGCCATTTCTTTGCATCCAAGAGTTGTTTGGCCCGGCGGCCCAAAGCGGCATAGTTCTTCGGATGTTTTTCGAGCCAAGCAACGACTTCTTCGGCGCCGGCGGTCGGCGGCAAATCGGGCTCGGACCAATCGGCCTCGGGCGCCATCTGCCGGGCCCGAGTGCGAGCGAATTCGGCGAACTCCTTGTCGAGCGCCTCGAGCGAGCCCGCGTAACGCGAAAGCGAATCGTTGATCGGCATGCCGGCGCCCAGGTCGACCAGCACTCGCTTGAGCGTTTCCAGACCGTATTTATCGACCAGGTACTCGACCGCGAGCGACGACTCGTAGTAGGCGAATTGCAGATGCTGCGGCGTCGCCGGGTGCAGAAACGCGCCGCTGAGCTGGCTGACCGGCGTCAGGTCGTCGGCCAGCAGCATTTCGCGATAGCGGGGCGTGATGGTCTGCCCCCAGGTCCGCTCGGCCTGCCGCTCTTCGTAAACCGAAATGCCTTCGCTCAGCCAGCGCGGCATCTTGTTGTGCGTCTTGTGGAGCGTGACCACGTGACAGAACTCGTGCCACAGCGTCGCTTCCCAACTGGCCGGCGTTTCGCCCTGCGAGGCCGGGCTGTTGGCCGTAATCACGCGGCCGAAACAGACGCCCAAGAAGCCGGCGCCGCCCGGCAGACCGAAGGTGCGAATCGCGAAATCCTGCTGCCGCGGAAACAGCTCGACGACGACCGGCTCGTCGATCGTCACTTCGTATTTCGCGCACAGCGTTTGCTTGGCCCGCTGGAGCAACTCGAGCACGCGGCGGCCGTAAATGCTCGCCTCGCGCGGATCCATGCGAAGCTGAAACCCGTCGCCTTCGAGCGTGCGGAACTTGCGAAGGTTCTCTTCGAGCGTGACAAGATTGTGGGCCACGACGTTGTAGCCATCCTTGTCGTACACGTCGTCGGCCAGCCGCCAGCCTTCTTCCTCTTCGCCCAGCCGCAGCAAATCCTGGGCAAGCTGCACCTTGGCCGGCAGATAATTGGAGTCGAACGCCAAGGCCAGCCGCTGCCGCGCGGCGCCTTCGGCGAAGCGGTACTTCTGCGACAGCTTCTTGCCGATCAGGTAATCCGCCTCCGGGTTCGCCGGCCAGTGGGCGAGCGCCCGTTGGTAACAGCGAGCTTCTTCCTCCGGCTTGCCAGCCAAGTGAGCCAACACCGCCCGATAGGCGCAAGCCCTCGGGTGCTCGGGATTGATTTTCTCGATCCGGTCCAGTAGGGCGGCAGCTTCGTCGTAGCGTTCGGAATCGACGTGATCGTCGACTAGAAACAATAAGCTGTCGATATGGTTCGGATTGAGCGCCAGCGCGGCCTGGAGCGCCGTAGCGGCCTTGTCGGAATCGCTGGCCGAATAAGCTTGGGCCAGGCCAAAATGCGCCTCGGGGTCGTCCTTGTCGAGCTTGACGGCTTGTTCGAAGGCTTCGGCCGCCAGGCCATAATCGTGCTTGGCCAGGGCCAATTCGCCGCTGGCCAGATAGGCGTGCGGATCGTCCGGCTGCCGTTTTTTGATTTCGTTATATAAGTTGTCGAGCACCTGCTTGGCATCGACCCCCTGTTCGAGAAAGAACCTGCCGAGCACGACCTGATTGGGCGGATCGCGGAACCGCCAGGCGGTTTGCCGCACCAAGTCGGCCATCTCGACGATCAGCTTTTCGCCTCGCTCGCCCTGGCCGTTGAAGCGGCAGACCTCGCGGCCGAGCCACCGCAATTGAACGCTGAATTCGAAGCTGGCCAGCGCAGCATCGAGCGTTTTCAGCGCGTCGGGATAACGGCCCAGGGCCAGTTCCGACTTGATCTTCAGCAGCGGCCACTCTTCGTTGAACTCGCTGGCCGCCAGGGCCTTGGCCGCATAGTCGACGCAGTCGGCGTATTTACCCGAGCGATAGAGTTGCTCGGCCTGCAGCAGATCGGCGGCGGCGGCCGGAGCGGCGGCCAATAACAAGCTCAGGCAGGCAGCCAACGAGAAGCTCGCCGACGCCTGCGAGCGTTCGGCGTGCGAAAGCCGCGCCAAGCGTCTTCGCCAGCCCGCGAAGACGAATTCCGCTTCGGCACTGGTCCTGCTGTCGCTACGATCGGCCATGGGCCGCATCCTTCCTGCGACGACTCTTCCCCGGGCGGCGTCGAGTGTGTCATGACTGTTCAACGGATAAGCCGCTGATGCTCGGTCCGCTCCATTCTATCGCAAGCCGACTGCGCGCCCAACAAAATTGATCGCCCCTGCGGCCAAGATGAGGGTGGGCTGGCGCGGAACGGTGGTTACATGAGTTGCGTGAATTGGCGCAAGGAACTGGACAAGCGGAGGCCGAAGTCACCAGGCAGGCGAGATTTTCGCCGTCTCGCTGCAAGCCGGTTTCGGCTTATCATCCATGCCGCGTCTCGACCTCGTGCCCGCGGTTTGAGGCTCGGCCGCGTTCCGTTCCTCAAGAAGATGGCCAACCGCAGTCCCAGCGCGGCCCTTCGGCCGCAACCAATTGAGCCACGGATGGAACACGGATAAAACACGGATGAAATGCAGAATGAGGCTCTTTCGCAGGATCCATGAGTGGTTTTATCGCCCCTTAGCATGGTTGGGGTTGCGTTTACCAAGGCATTGCCGGGCAAATCAACGTAGCGTTGGTAAGTGAGACGCCGGTGAGGAGCCGAATTGGAAAACACCCTGTCCGATCCGTGTTCGATCCGTGTTTCATCCGTGGCTCGTCTCCGCCAAAAGCGCCGCATGAATCTTCGCGAGACGCGGAGAAATAGAACGTTTGTATTACGGAGCCGTGAACTTGCAGCCCGAGGCAGCTTTCCCAAGATGGCCAATCTCAAACGCCGCCTTCGTTTGTCCTTGAGTCCGGAACTTGGAATCTGTTTGCCGGGCGGGGGCGCCCGACCTCCATGGAGCTAGCATTCCCAAGATGGCCAACCGCGTTAGCGGCGTTCGACGCCTTGGCCGCCTTCGACCGCTCGGCATCGCTGCTCCGCGTCTCCGCGTGAACCCTGTCCAAACTTCGCGTGACTCACGCTTCGCCGCCGTTCCAAGATGGCCAATCCCGTCCGCCGCCTTCGTTGGCCTTGAGCTCGCATCTCGAACCCAACCTGCACGGCCGCGAGATCGCGGCCTTCGTTTCAACCTAAGCGCAATAATAAAGCCACGTTACGCAATTGCACAACGTGGCTTTCAAGTGGAGGATAGGGGACTTGAACCCCTGACCTTCTGGCTGCCAGCCAGACGCTCTCCCAACTGAGCTAATCCCCCCCGACGTCCGCGCGGCGGGAAAATTCCGTTTCTCGCGATATCATGGGCGAAACTACGCGTGCTGGCCTTGCCGCCGCGAACCAAAAAACTTATCACGGTAGCTGGCAACTGTCAAGCACATCCCTTTTCGAAAAACGTTTCCCGAGGAGCCCTTGAAAAGGACGTTCTTCACCCTGCTGAAGTTCGGCGTTTCGGCCGGTTTGATCGCTTGGCTGGTGGTTCAGGCCCAACGCGACAAGGCGTTCGCCGATTTGGCCAGCCAGCCCAAAGATTGGCTCCTGTTGGCCGCCGCCGCCGCCTGCTGTTTTGCCGCCATCACGCTGACCTTCGTCCGTTGGTACGTGCTGGTGCGGGCGCTCGATTTGCCGTTCAGCCTGAAAGACTCTTTCCGGCTCGGCTTTCTCGGCTACCTGCTGAACTTCGTCTCGTTGGGCGCCGTGGGCGGCGATTTGTTCAAGGCCGTGTTCGTGGCTCGCGAGCAGCCGGGCCGCCGTGCCGAAGCCGTGGCCACCGTCGTGCTCGATCGCCTCGTCGGGCTGTACATGCTGTTCGTGCTCGGCACGATCGCCATCCTGGCGACCGATCAACTGAGCAGTTCGAGCCGCGAGGTTCAGATCGTCAGCCGAGGCACGCTGATCTGCACCGGCTTGGGCGCGGCGGGCATCGCCGTGTTGCTGATTCCGGGCCTGACCCAAGGCCGCTTCTCCGCCTTCTTGCAGCACTTGCCGCGAGTCGGGCCGTTGTTCGGCAAATTATTGGGCGCCATTCGAATTTATCGCCAACGCCCCGGCATGCTGCTGCTCTCGGCGGCGATGAGTCTCGTCGTCCACTCGCTCTCTGCGACCGGCATTTGGTTCGTCTCCCGAGGACTGCCGGGCCAATCGCCTTCGCTGGCGGATCACTTGGTGATCGTGCCTTTGGCGATGGTCACTGGCGTTTTGCCGCTGCCCGTCAACGGCCTGGGCGCGTTCGAAACGGCGGTCGTATTTCTTTACGAGAGCGTGCCGACGGGGCTGGCCGTGAGCGAGGGCCGGGGGCTGGTGGTCGCGTTAGGATATCGCGCGATCACGATCCTGATCGCCCTGGTGGGCGTTTGCTACTACCTCGCCAGCCGCCGCGAAGTGGCGCAGGTGATGCACGAGGCCGAGGTCGAATTGGAACACGAACAGGCCGCCGATTCATCCGCCGCCGAGCCCGAGTTGGGCGAGAGCGCCGCGGTCGCGCAATTGCCGCCGGGCGCCGACTGGGCGGCTGGCGGCTGAGCCAAGGCCAAGCCGCTACGAACCGGGGCATCGCTTGAACTTTGTCCCAGGTACGTGTGCTTTCATACCAACCCGAAGCGCTAGCCCGGATTATTCATCAGCCCACACCAACCCGAAGCGCCAGCGAGGCGGAGCGACGCACTTACCTCGCTGGCGCTTCGGGTTTGTATGGAGCGCTTTGTCAAGTAATAGCCGGGCTGTGAATAATCCGGGCAAGCGAGGCTATGTCGTTTTCATTGCTCGCTGGCGCTTCGCGTCAGTCTTGTGCATCGCGCACGTACAGGATCGCCGCTTCAAGACTGTCTTCGTCATTGATCCAGCGCCGGCTGCCGCGCTCTGCCCACCACTCCTGGCGCATCGAGAGATCACCACTCGCGATCCCCCTTCGTCCGCATTCCAGCTCTTTCAGGCGTCGGGTACACCACGCCTTGAGTTGAATCTGCACCTGCTTCGGCGCAACCGGAGCCGTTACGACGACGTGCAAATGATTCGTCCGGCAATTCACGGCATGGAGTTTCCAGCCTCGGATACGGCAATGGTCTGCGATCGTTTTTTCGACAAGCTGACGTTGCTCGGGATCAAGAACGCACGCATCCTCGGTCATCCGCGCCTCGGCCTCCCGCTTCACGATCGGATCAGGAAGCTGCCAACCCTTTCGGTACTCAACCCAGCCTCGCTCATCGCCTGGCAGCCAGGCGCCGTAAGTGGGCCAGGTAAGAAAATACGCCAGCGGGTCGGGCAGCGGAGGCTCGTTCGCTCGTCCTTTCATGACGCTCTCTCCCACACCAACCCGAAGCGCAAGCGAGGGCACTCCCATACCAAGCCGAAGCGCAAGCGAGGGCACTCCCATACCAACCCGAAGCGCTAGCGAGAGGCGACTGAATTCCTCGCTGGCGCTTCGGGTTAGTGTGCGTGGGCTACGGCGCCGCGTAGGGCTGCCCGTCGATTTCCAACTTGCCGCCCCGCCAGACGACGGCCGGCGCGGTGTTGTCGAGCAGTTGGCTTTCGGTGAGCTTGGTGACCGAGACTCCTTCGGTCCGCAATTGCGAAGCGCCGTTGTCGCCGATCAGACAGCCCTGGAGCCGCGCGTGCGACGAGCCGGCGATCGTCACGCCGCTGCGGCCGTTGCCGCGGCAGGTGACATTGACCAACTCGCAGTTCCGCACGCCGTCGTTGACGTTGATCCCGTCCAGGCGAAAGCCCTGCACGATCAGATCCATAATCACGATGTCGTGAACGTGGTACAGCGTGATGCCGGTCTGCAGACCGCTATAGTAGAGCGGGTATTGCTCGGGCAGCTTGTCCGGCTCGACGCGGAAATAGATGAACGCGTCGCGACGGAACCACTGAAGCGGTTCGAGTTCGGGCAGCTTGTGGGCGCCCGGCTCGATCTTGCGCTCGACGGCCGGCTTGTTGTCGAGGAATAATTGCTGGTAGCTCGACTTCGCCGGGCGGAAGCGGAACAGCGGCCCGCGGACCGACTCCCAGACGTTCTCCGGAACGGGCGCGGTTCCGTCGAGCACGGCGCCTTGGCCGTCGATCACCAAGGGGTTCAGTTCGTGGCCGCACTGCATGGCGGTCGAGAGGCTGATCGTTTCGCGATACGGTTCTCCCGAGTTGGCCAGCTCGATGCGGTCGCCCGGCTGCACCAATTGAAGCGCTCGTCGCAAGCTGCGCAGCGGCCCGCCGAAGGCAGTGGTCGATTCTTGCAATCCGTCGTGCAAATCGTCGCCCGCAACGTTGTTGACGTATAAAGTGCGCCCGCTTGCCGGCGCCGCCGCCCAACTCACGAGCATAATCGCCAGGCACAGCTTGCGCATCGCCGAACTCCGCGAGGAAAAGTTCAAGTTCCAGGTTCCCGATTTCAGGCCGTCAAGTGTAGCATTAAGTTACCCGCGGCGGGGGCGAGGGCGCCGCGGCGCTGCGCGTGCGGGCAAGTCGCGCCCCAGAATCCGCACAAACGTTGGGAATCGCCCGTTTTCGCCTGAAACTTGGAACGAACCTGGAACCTGGAACCCGCCGCCCGGAGCCTCCCATGCCTGCCGCACAACAGCCCCCCGCCGCGAAACAAACCGCCCCCTTTGGCCTCTGGCCCAGCCCGATCACGCCGGGCAGCCTGGCCGAAGGCAAGCGGCTGGATGGCGTGGCGTTCGATAGCGACGGCCGCACGCTCGTCTGGCTCGAAGGGCGCTCGGGCAAAGGCGTGCTGGTCGCGCAGAGCACCGGCGGCGCCGATTCGCCGCGCGATCTGACGGCCGAGTTGAGCGTGCGGGCCGAGGTCGGCTATGGGGGCGGCGATTTCACGGTCCACGGCGGCTATGCGTATTTTGTCGTGTACAAGACGGGCCGCATCTTCCGCCAACCGCTGGCCGGCGGCGCCGCCCGGCCGATCACGCCAGCCTGCGGTTCGGCCTCGTCGCCGGTCGTCTCGCCCGACGGCCAATTCGTGGCCTACGTGCATCACTACGAGGACCGCGACCTCGTGGCCGTGGTCGACGCGGCGGGCGAAAGCTGGCCGCAGATTCTCGCTGCGGGCCACGACTTTTATATGCAGCCCCGCTTCAGCCCCGATGGACGGCATTTCGCCTGGATCGCCTGGGATCATCCGAACATGCCGTGGGACGGCACGCTGCTTTATCTCGCTTCGGTTGATTCGAAAGCCGACGAACGCGACGCTCGCGGCCTGCCCCGGCTGGGCTCGCCGCAAATCGTGGCCGGCGGCCCCGACGTCAGCGTGTTTCAGCCGGAGTTCACGCCCGACGGCAAGCGGCTCGTCTACGTCTCCGATGAAAGCGGTTGGGGTCGCTTGTGCGTCTACGATCTGGCTGGCGGCAAACATCGCACGCTCACGCCCGAGCCGATCGAATACGCCGCGCCGGCCTGGGTGCAGGACTTGCGGACCTACGCCCTCTCGGCCGACGGGCGATACGCCATCGCCGCCGGCAACGAGCGCGGCTTTCAGCAACTGCGGCGGATCGATCTGGCCAGCGGCGATAGCCAGCCGGCCGCGGAACTGGCCGACTACTGCGGAATCTCCAGCCTGGCCGCGTCGCCCGCCGGCGAACGCCTGGCCTTCATCGCCAGCGGGCCGACGCTGCCGCCGCGCGTCGTGGTGCACGACTTCGCCAGCGGGCAGTCGCACGTCGTCGCTCGGTCCACGGGCGAAACCGTTCCGCCCGCGGCGCTGGCCGCCTGCGAACCGCTTTCCTGGACGACGGCCGGCGGCGAAACGGCCTATGGCCTGTTCTACCCGCCGGCCAGCGACCGCTACACGTCGAGCGGGCGCCCGCCGCTGATCGTGCTGATTCACGGCGGGCCGACGTCGCAGGTCAAAGCCGGCTGGCGGGCCGACGCCCAGTTCTTCGCCACCCGCGGCTATGCCGTGTTGTACGTCAACTATCGCGGCAGCACGGGCTACGGCCGGAAGTACATGCTGCGGCTGCGCGGCAATTGGGGCGTGTGCGACGTCGAAGACGCCGTCAGCGGCGTCGAGCACCTGGCCGCGGCCGGCCGCATCGATCGCAGCCGCACGGTCATCATGGGCGGCAGCGCCGGCGGCTTCACGGTGTTGCAGACGATGGTCGAACGGCCCGAGGCGTTCACGGCCGGCATCAGCCTGTACGGCGTGGCCAACCAGTTCGGCCTGGCAGCCGACACGCACAAGTTCGAGAGCCGCTATCTCGACACGCTGCTCGGCCCCTTGCCCGAGGCCGCCGCGCTCTACCGCGAGCGATCGCCCGTGTTCCACGCCGCCAAAATCCGCCGCCCGCTAGCCGTGTTCCAAGGCGCCATCGACACCGTCGTGCCCCAGGACCAATCCGACGAGATCGTCGCCGCGCTCAAGCGCAACGGCACGCCCCACATCTACCACATCTATGAAGGCGAAGGCCACGGCTGGCGGAAGCGCGAAACCATCGAGCATTTTTACCAGGCCGTGGATGGCTTTCTGAGGAGGCATTTGATCTTCGCGTAGGATTGCCAGGCTCGCCCAAAGTCGCAGGCGCGTTCCTGTGTGCCGTCGCCGGCGATCGGGTGTCGCCAACCCTAGCGCGGGTTACGGCATGCGGAGCATGCCTACTACTTTGGTTGCGCGGCGGCGCGCTGGAGGTTGAGTTCCAACAGCCGGGCGAGAATCTGTTCGTCGGCCAGATCGGCGGGCGAGCCGTACCCCGGCGAACACTGCCTCGTCGAGCCGCGATGGGCCTGATCGAGCCACGCGGGGCACGGATACCAACAAACTCCGCCGCACTTCGTGTCCAAGAATAGGGGGCCTCTTCACTTGTTCAAAGCCTTCGCGGGCTCGCGCGAAGAGCCGCTTTGTTCAGTCGGTCGCTTTCTTGCGTCGCTTGCGCGGAGCGTTTTCTTCGAGTGCGGCTGTAATAGGTGCGGTTAGTTCCTCGTAAAGTGCAAATAGGAATTCGACCCTGGAGCGATCGTTCTCAAATGCGGTCGACCGATAACAAGCATCGGCGGCGCGGTCAAGCTCGCGGTGCGCTTTGACGAGCGGCGCAGGCATTGTCAATGGGTCATAAAGATCTGCGAGCGTCGATTGCGGAAATTGCAGACGGGCGTCAAGCACTGCTTGCGCGTTCTTCTCGACTCTCGCTCTCTTTTTTTCCGCTACGTTCTTCGGCCAAGGGTAATTGTTGTAGACAAGTTTAGCCGAATAGCGGTATCGCGATTCGAGACGGCCTCCGACCATTCGCACCCACGCCATATGCATCGTGGACGACAGAATGCCGAAGTGATAAAGCCCAGCGTTCGGGACGATGAAACACAGATCGCTTACGAGCGTTTCCGGTCCCATGAATCCGATAGGAATAAAGCGGCGACGTTCAGAAGACACTTTAGGAATCACGAGGAAACTGCCTTTCGGCATGTTCTCTACGTGAAATCGACTTGGCGTTGCTGCGAGCTTCTGAGTCGGTTCGCTGGGACTTGCCAGGCGGAATTTCTGAACTGCCTCGACGCGTTTCAGAGCTTCCGGCATTGCGCGAAGCTCACTCGGCGGACAATCCCCGAGCCATAGGCACCACCTTTCCCAGCCGTTGATGAATTCCTTGGAGCCAAGCCAGCGCCGGAACCACCTCGCCGCTTTCGGCTCGATTTTAAGGAACGCCGTTTTTTCTTCGGGGAGGAAAAGATAGTTGCCGTCGTCGATAGGCTTATTGCCAATTCCGATTTGCGGCACTTCGCATATCGGCAGGCTGCGGTTGACGACGGTTGTTGGCGGCCCTTCGACAAGATACGGGCTAATTTGCTTGACCAGCGTCACCGTCGGATGGTTTGGATCCAATTCGTAATCGTAAAGCCTTTTGTTTACGCTTTCGCCAAAGCCAAAGCCGATGATGACGACGTGAACGTGCGCCTTCCCGCGAGCTTCACTTTCCCACGAGAAGGTTCGGTGCGCGAAACGAATCCGTATTCCGCGACGGAACAACTCATTCCAAAGTACGCCAACCTGCTCGCCCTGCGTGATTGAGTTCGTCGAAACGAAAGCGATTGGAGTTTTCCTGCCGGCTGAATATTGCGTTGCTTTGAAATACCAGCCAGCCACATAGTCGAGCAAACCGGCGTTTTTGAGGTTTTTCGCGGCTTCGACCAAATCCTTCCGCTGTTCCGCATTCTGATACTTTGCGCCAACGAACGGCGGATTGCCCAGCACATAAGAACACTCGCCGGCGGGCAGCACGTCCTCCCAATCCAACCTCAGCGCATTCGCCTGGGTGATCTTGGCGCTCTTGCGAAGCGGCAGGCGAACATAATAAAGGCCGAACTCAGCGGAAACCGCCTGATTCATTTGGTGGTCGATCAGCCACATCGCCACCTCGGCGATGAGTGCTGGGAATTCGCTGATCTCGATGCCAAACATGGCGTCCACATCGACGCGAGACAAGTGCTCAATATCCATCACCTGCTGGCCGCCGGCGTAAATCTCCTTGAGCACGTCGAGTTCCAGCAGCCGGATCTCGCGATACGTCACGACAAGGAAATTGCCGCAACCACAGGCTGGATCGAGAAATCGCAGCGCGGCCAATCTGTCGTGGAATTCCCTCAAGCGATTCTTGTTGCCTTTTACCTTTTTGAATTCGGCCCGCAATTCGTCGAGAAACAGCGACCTGACCAGCTTCAGGATATCGCGTTCGCTGGTGTAATGAGCGCCGACTTGCCGGCGTTGTCGGGGCTCCAGCACACTCTGGAAAAGCGATCCGAAGACGGCAGGCGATATCTTCGACCAATCGAAGCGAGTGCATTCCAGCAACTTCTCGCGCATCGCGCGGTTGAAATCGGCGAAGCCCAATCGCTCCTTGAACAGGGCTCCGTTGACGTGGGGCAATTCGGCTAATTCTTCGAGCAGGTTTTTTTGCCGCTTGTCCTTGGCTTTGTCGAGCACGTCGAAGAAGCGATCCAAGTGCATGCCAAGATCGGAGCCGTCTTCCGCCGTGTGATTTTCGATATACAGCGCAAAAGCGTTTGGCGAGTCGAAGATCCCCGTCTTATCCGCAAATAGGCAGAAAAGAATGCGTACCAGAAACCGCTCAAGGTCGTGGCCGGCATATCCCCCGGCTTCCAACTCGTCGTGCAGCTTGCCTAGCAATTCGACGGCGTCGATGTTGACCGGGTCGTCAGGATCAACTCGTTGCTGCTTGTAGCCCGCTATAAAGGCGAAAGCATGCACGTGCTTGGGCAGCTCGGCAAGCTTGAACGTGACCGTTTTGTCTTCGTCGAGATCGTGCAACGCGATTCGTGCAAAGTCGGAGACGACGACGTACTGTGGCACTTCGTTATCGCGGCCCGCGACTTTCAGGCCGCGGATATATTCCATCGCTTGGCTATTTGCCTTGTCCAGCGATTTTCCACGGCTCTTGTGTTCGACCAGCAGTTTGCTCGGCCAAAACAGATCAATGTACGCCCAGTTGCCGGCGAGGTTTTTAACCGGTTCTTCGAAGCTCGCGACTACACGCCGCTTGACCCCAAATATGGCAAAGAACTCATCCCAGAACGTCTTTGCTTCCGCGTCTTCGTTTGATTCCTCCGCCCAATCCTTCGCGAATGCGTGAGCATTATGGCGAATCTCGTTCCAGGATAAGGGCATGATGGACCGCGTTGGAAAGCAGGGATATTACTGGCGCTGCAAAGTCCAGCATTTTATCGTTGGCAATTGAATTGAAGAAGGATTTTGGCTAATCCTTGTGCTTGCCCTTGTATTCCCAGCCGAAATGGCCGCGCATCCAGACGTCGGCCCAGCACTGCCCGCCGCCCGTCTTGCTGACGCCGCTCTCGAACGTGTACCAGGCGCCCTCGGGGTCGGCCGCCGCCGGCTTGGGCTGGACGAGCAGCTCGCACAGGTCGAGAAAGTGCTGCTGGCAGGCGCTGCGCTCGGTCAGGTTGACCTGCCGCCACTTGGCGATGAATTCCTGATGTGTCATGCCCGCCGTTGGCCGCGTCGTAGGTGTCGAGAGAAGAATGCGGCGATTGTAGCCCTCGCGGCGGACGGGCGCCAGCAGAACGTAGCAGACTCGCTCCGCGAGCCGTCGCCGATGCGCAACGCGCCATTCCGAACCGCCCGACACAGGCCCAACTTGGGCTTGCTCCCCATCACCGCTCCGCGGCCCTCGCCTGCACGCGCACGCCGTCGCGAATCCGATCGCTGGGGTAGGCGATGACGTCGTCGCCGGCTTTGAGGCCGCCGACGATCTTCGTTTCGAGCCCGTTGGTGCGCCCGACTTCGACCTTGGTCAAAACGGCGCGGCCGTCGAGGATGCGATAGACGGCCCAGCCGCCGGCGTAGCGAAACAGCGCGCCGGCGTTGACCTTGATCACGTCGGCGCCTTTCCAGACGACGATCTTGGCCTCGACGCGGTAGGCGTCGCCCAGCCGCGAACGCGCCTCGGGCGGATCGACGAAATCGGCGATCACGTTGACGCGCTGCTCTTCCACGCCCAGGGCCGAGACTTTCAGGAAGGCCTGCGGCTCGACCAGCCGCACGCGCGCTTCGAGCGGCTTCGCCGAGCCCCAATGTTCGAGATGCACCTGGGCGCCCGGCGGTATCCGCACGGCGTCGGCCGAGAGCACGTCGATCTCGAGTTCCAGGTCGCGACGATCGCCGAGTTGCACGAGTTGCGTCCCAGCGGCCACCATGCCTTCGCTTTCGCGCAGCACCTCGCCGTCGATCGGCGAATGGATCTCCAGCCGGTTGCCGCTCATCGGGGCGCCGGCTTGCGTCCGGGTCAGCGCGGCGCGGGCCAATTGCAGTTCGTACTCGGCGATTTTCACCGCGAACTTGCCGGCGCGAACGTCTTCGGTCGCGGTCCGCAGGGCGTTGAGCGCGACGTCGTATTGATCGCGAGATGCGGCGCCGGAAGGCAATAGTTTTTCGATCCGCGCGTAACGCGTGTTGGCCTCGTTGTAGGCGGCGGTCGCCCGGTCAGACAGGGCCTGGGCGTGCTGCGTGCGAGCTTCGGCCGCCTTCACGCGGGCTTCGGCCTCGGCCAGTTCACGGGCGTCGAGCAAGGTCGGGTCGCTGGGCTGAATCACGGCTAAGATCGTCTCGCCGGCTCGGACGGCATCGCCCGCGTGCAAATGCACCCGCAACAGCTCGCCGCCCAGCGGAGCGACGACCATGTACCGCTCTTTGATGCGCGTCTTGCCGTCCTCGTTGACCGTGACTTCCAGCGGGCCGCGTTCGGCGCGCGCGATCTCGACCTCCGCGGGCTGAGGCAGGAAGGCGTAGCCGAGCAAAGCGGCCGCCGCCAACGCCAAGGCCGCATACGAAAGCATCCGCAGCAATCGTTTCACGCTCGCGTTCATTCCTGGCTTTTGAGGACGGAAATCAGATCCAGTCGGTCGATCAGGCGCCGCACGACGAGCGCCGAACCGAGCGCGGCCGACGTCGTGACGAACGCCGCAAAGCCGTAGGTCGAGCGGTACACTACCAGCGGCATGCGAAATAGCTCGGTATTATAGGAGTAATCGATCACGAACGCCGCCAGCCAGTAGCCCGCGACCATGCCGACGGGCAGGGCGGCGGCGGTGAGCAGCGCGAGTTCGCCCAGCAGGATGAAGGAAACCTCGGCCGCAGTAAAGCCTAGCACGCGCAAGGTGGCCAGTTCGCGGCTGCGTTCGGCCAACGAAATGCGGGCGCTGTTGAAGACGACGCCGACGGCGATCACGCAGGCGAAGAGCACGATGAACGATCGCATCCGCAAGATGTTTTCGGCGACCGTCTCGCGAAAGCTGCGGATCGCCGAGCCTTTGATCAGCACGCTGGCGATGCGCGGCGAGTTTTTCAACTCGCGATAAAGCGCGTCCATTTGGTCGGCGTCGGCGGCCACGAACGCGCCGGAGACGACGTCTCCTTCGCGCATCAGGCGATTCATCGCGCGGAGTTGCAAGTAGGCGGCGCCGCCGGCGAAATCCTCGACCAACCCGGCGACGGGCAAATCGACCGTCGGCCGCTTGCCTTCGAGCACTTCCACCTGCACCTGGTCGCCCGGCTGCAAGCCGAGCACTTCGCCCAGCTTCTTCGACAGCACCAGGCCTTCGCGCGGCAGCGGAATGCGGCGGCAATGGACGTCCATCAGCCGGTGCAATTCGGCGTCGGGCGGAAGGCCCAGCACTGCGATGCGCCGCGAGCGGTTGCCGTGCCGCAGCCGGGTGGCGATGCTCCGGTACGGTTCGCAATGGCGCACGCCGGGCAGGCGCTCGATGTCGTGCAGCGCTCGCGCCGAGCTGGGCTCGACGAACAGCACGTTCAGGTCTTCGCGGATCGCAACGTAGTATTGGACGTGGATGGCGTAGTCGATCGCATCGACCATGAAACTGCCGACGATCATCACCGCGACCGAAAGCGAGATGCCCAGGCAGGTCAACGCGGAGCGCAACGGCCGGCGTTCCAATTGCCGCAGCATGATTTTGGCCGGCTCGCCCAGCAGGCGTTCGAAACCGATTCGTTCCAGCAGCGTGGGGCCGAATTTCGCCGGCGGCTCGGGACGCATGCCGGCGGCCGGCGGCAGCGAGGCGGCGCGGCGCACGGCGGCCATCGTGCCGGCGACCGCGGCGGCGGCGCTGATCGCCACGGCGGAGGCGACGACCTGCGGATCGAGATAAAAGCCGAACACGGCGAAATGGAAGAAGTGTGCGTAGATGTGCGTGATTCGCCGGCCGAAATCCCAGCCGACCAGCGTGCCCAACAGCGAGCCGAAGCACACGAACAGCAGCACCAGCTTGACGTAGTGCCAGCCGATTTCGCGGCCCGAGTATCCGAAGGCCTTGAGCGTCGCGATCTGTTCGCGCTCCAACCCGATCAGCCGCACCACGACCATGTTCAACAAGAACGCCGAAATCGCCAGAAAGATCGTCGGAGCGACCAGCGCCATGCCGCGCAGCTCTTGCAGCTCGTTGGCGACGAACTTGTGCGAACTTTGATCGGCCCGGCCGTACGCGCCGCGGCCCCCGCAGGGCGCCAGCAATCGATCGAGCCGCCGCAAAACGTCGGCCTCGACCGCGCCCGGCATCAGCGTGCAGGCGACGTCGTTGAACGCGCCTTTCATGTCGAACGCCGCTTCCAGGTCGGTGCGGCCCATCCACAGCACCGTAAACCGGCGATCGTCGGGCACCAGGTCGCCTTCGCGAATCTGGTAGATGTACTCGGGCGACAAGGCGACGCCGACGATCGAAAGCTCGCGGAAACGCCCGTTGATGACGGCCCGCAGCTTGTCGCCCGGAACCAAACGGTGCGCGGAGGCGAAGCCTTCGCTGACGAGCACTTCGCTTTGGCGCTCGGGCTCGACGTAGCGCCCGTTGCGCAGATGCAGTTGATTGATGTCGGGCGGGCGGCGATCGGGCACGGAGACCAGCCTCGCTGTCGCGGGCTCGGCGAGTCCCGGCACGTCGAGCTTGACGTCGGCCACGACGCGCGTCTGAACCGCCGCCACGCCGGGGATTTCCGCGATGCGGCGTTCCAGCGTCTGCGGCGCGCGCTTGGCATGGGCGAAGACGTCGGCGAAGCGGTAGCCGGCGTAATAGGCGGTCTCGGCGCGCGTCAGCGATTCCAAGGTGCAGAGCGACATCACATAGGTGGCCACGCCCGCGGCGATCACCAGGATGATCGCCAGCGCCTGGCCCCGCATGGCCCAGAACTCGCGCCAGAGCTTGAGGTCGAGCGGGTCCATCGCGGCTACCAGGCCAGGTCCTGCGGGAACGCTTTGGTCGCGTTGGTTCGCTCGCTAGAGACGCGGCCGTCCAACAGCGAGATCACCCGATCGGCCATGTCGGCGATCACGACGTTGTGCGTAATCACGGCGGTCGTCGTGCCGAGTTCGGCGTTGGTGCGGCGAATGGCTTCGAGCACGAGCACGCCCGTTTTGACGTCGAGCGCGCCGGTCGGCTCGTCGCACAGCAGCACGTCGGGCCGTTTGGCGACGGCCCGGGCGATGGCCACGCGCTGCTGCTCGCCGCCCGACATCTGCGAGGGGTAGTGATCGGCCCGATCCGACAGGCCGACCAGGGCCAGCGCCTCTTCGGGCGGCAAGGGTTGCCTGGCGATCCGCGTGATCAGGGCCACGTTCTCGCGGGCCGTGAGGCTGGGGATGAGGTTATAGAACTGGAACACGAAGCCCACGTGCTCGCGGCGGTAGCGCGTTAGCGCCGCGTCGTCGTAGCTCGACAGGTCGTGATCGCGAAAGCGGACCGAACCGCTCGTCGGCGCGTCGAGCCCGCCCAAAATGTTCAACAAGGTCGACTTGCCGCTGCCCGAGGGCCCCAGCAGCACGACGAACTCGCCGGCGTAGAGATCGAGGTCGATGCCGCGCAGCGCGTGGACTTCGACCTCGCCCATGCGGTAGACCTTCGCCAGATGGCGAGCCTGGAAGACGGCTTTGGGCTGGTTCGATGGCGGCGCTGCGGCGGCTCTCTCGCTTGGCATGTTTGGCAGACTCCGTGCTTCTGCTTCAGCATACCCTAACAAAAGATTAACCCAATCGGCGTTGCACGATCGCCGGCCGTCGCTAGAGTTGCAATATGGGCTCATTGATTCGTTACTGCGTAGATTCGTTAGTACGTGTCAAGGGGCCTCAAGCGCGCGGTTGCCATCCGAGACAACTTGGTTCCGCGCAGCGGGCGGTTCCTGTCTTATTTTTCCTGCCCGGTTCGCGGGCTTTAAGCGGATGAGTTTGAGGCGACGCACGGGCGGGCGGCGTTGGGTCGCGAGCGCCGGGCGTGGTGGATCCCAGGGGTATACGAGAACAGATATGCAGGCTCATGCCGAATTCACGGGGGCCGGCGTCTTGCTCAGCGGAATCGCCGTCGAGGCGGACGTCGAGGATCTCTGCAGCTTGTTCCGCGATGCCGGCGTTCAGCCCGACGTAGGCACGCTTTCCTACGACAATCAATACTACGTCTTCCTGCCGGGCTTGACGCTCGAAGAATTGAAGCAGCAGACGGCCAGCGCCAACTTGCGGTTGGTCTGATCGCGGAGCAGCGGCGGCGGTTCGCGCGGCGCTATGCAGCAAGGATTAAATAACTTCTCTATTCCCAGCCCAGCGGAAACGCAGCAGCTAGGCTTCTTTGCCGTCTGCCACCAGCTTTAGAGATCGTCCTGCTTTTTGGAGGACGAGGCAAGACGTCAAGCCGGCGCCATTACGGGTTCCTCTTTTCTGTTCCGGCTGCGGCAGACGCTGTTGCCGGCAAGTCAAGTTGCATCGAGAACGATCAGATGCGAACGAAATCCGCAACTCGGAACCATCCGGAACAGAGAAGAGGAACCCGTAATCCGATGCAGCGGCAAGGACAGGGAGATCCCGGCGACGATTTCCCGCATCAAAAGGAGCGAAATGCGGCGTTAAAAAGCAGGACGATCTCTAAAGCTGGTGGCAAGCGTTGCCGGTGCAAACCCGCTCGCTCATCGTCGCATCTCTTGGCCGCCCGCCTTCTACGCACCCAGGATTAACTAACTTCGCTATAGCAACCGCTCGGAGTTGCGACAGGGGGACGATCTTGCGGCGATTTCTCCTCAGTTTGGGAGGTTATTCAATCCTCGGTCCTATCGCGCCCGTTTTACCAGGCGAAAGCCGCTTCCCCGCAGCACCAACAGCATGCCGGCCAGGAAAGAGCCGGTGAGCAGCGTCCAAGCGAGCCACAGCAGGCCGAGATCGGTCAGCGGCACGGGAGCGCCCCAAGGAGAAATGTAGCGGATGCTCGATTCGAGCCAGTTCAATCCTGCGCCGGCGGTGGAGGCCAGAACGATAAAAACAAAAAACTTGAGCGGCCAACGCCCTGCCCCAAGCGTCATCCAGAGCGCCGAAAGCGATACGAGCGCCAAGATGGCGCCGTCGGCCGAGGCGTGCAGCCATTGCCAACCGCTGAGCGTTCGAGACGAAGCTTCCAACATGCGCTGCACGATCGGAACAACGACTGCCACCGCCGCGGTCGCGATCAACATGTGGCGGATCGAGAATTGGATCGGTCCGGTCGCGCCGTTCGACGCCGTTTCGCAATAGGATTCGACTCGGTAGCCCCAAAGCCGCAACAACGCTGCCAGCGCAACGCCGCCGGCGAGTTGCACGAAGACGATCACCGTCCAGGCGTCGCCCATCCAGTATTCGCCCAGTTTCCAGCGGAATTGCAGGGCCGAGCTAAGGTACGTCACCGGCAACGCCGCCAGGGCCAACAGCGCCGCGCGCCGCACCCAGGCGACGCCGCCGAGGAGCAGCCAGATCACGAGCGATCCGATTTGGCCGGTCAGGAAGGCCAGGCCGAGCATGCGTTGCGTCCATCCGGCGTCCAACGACGACGCGGTCAACAGCAAATTGACCAGCACCAACGTCCAGCCCAACAGCAACAGCCGCCAGGGCCAATTCGGCAGCTTCCACCCAGCGACGTAGCTCAACAAGGCGGTCTGAAACACGAACCAGCCGAACACGCCCAGGGTTGCGGTCGTCGACCAGCGGCAACTCGCGCCCAGGCGCAGCGCCCCTTCGTCCGACAGCACGACGAGCGCCGGCAGAACGATCGCGGGCGGCAACAGGCGGAGCATCGATCCATGGGCGGCCATAGCTCGCAGTTTAACAGACTCGCCGCACGCCCGCTAACCAGCGGATCATTCTTCGCTCGGCATCGGCACGATTTGCTTGCTGGAGAGTTTTTGGCGCCAGGCGGCGACGCCCTTGATGCGCTTCTGATCGGGGTCGGCGGGACGGTAGCCGAGCAAGAAGCCGGTCATGTGGTGCAGGTTCCAGAAGCTGAGCACGCGGATATCGAGATCTTCTTTGTCGTTGAGGTATTCGACCAATTGCTTGTCGGCGCCGCCTTCAAGTTGCTCGCGGTCGTAACCCCAGAGCATGCGGTACAACTCGGCGCCTTTGGTCTTCCCGCGTTGGTCTTCGAACGCCTGGCGAATCTGAGCGGCGACGGCGGGGCCGCGCGCCAAAGCGGCGCGGAGGCTTTCGATCTGAGGCGTCCAGGCGTGCTTCTGGCTAGGCGTGTTCAACATCTCCACGAACAGGTCGAACTCGCCGATCAGGGCCAGGCTTTTCATCGCCAGCAGGCTGATCTCGGCTTTGCGATCCGCGGCCAATTCCTTGAGCGCTTCGTCGGCCGGACGGTCGGCCGGGAGCAATTCGTCGACGGCCATCGCCGCGCGGCGTTCGATCGGCGCCAGCTCGTTCGATTTGATCCAAGCCGGGAATTCGTCTCCTTGCGGAACGCTCGGGTCGGCGTGCAGCGTGCGATGTTCGGGCGCCTTGAGCTTTTGCGGCCCCGAACCGGGACTGACCCACTGCACTTCGCCGCTGGCAAGAAACAAGTCGACGAGCACCGCGGCGGGAGTCTTTTCTGGATCGGCGCCGTCGGGCAAATCGCGCGCAACCTGCACCGCCAGCGTGGCGTCGTCGCGGCCGAAAACGGCGACCGCTTTGCGATCTCCGGCCTGCACCCGCACCTGAACGCCGGGCTTGGCCACGGTCAACAGCAGCACGCGGCCGTCGATGATCTTGATGCCGGGCACGCCCTGGGCGTCGGGCGGTTCCAACTCGATGGCGGCGCCGCCCAGCAATTGCGCGGTCACGCCGATTCCCAAGGCCACGTTCGGCTGGTATGCGGGCAAGGCCAGCAACACGTCGCCGGCGAACACCGATTCGCGCGCCGGCACGCGCTGCCAAACATCTTCGTCGCGATTCCAGCGCAACAAGACGTCGTGTTCGGAGATCAGCCGCCCCATCAGTTCGCCCCGAGGAACTTCGGCGGCCGGCTTGCGGTCCGGTCGCCGCAGAGGATTGTCGTCCGGCATCGGGGCCACCGGCGGCTCGTCGTCGGCCGAGTTCTTCTCAGGCGTCTTTTCGGAGGTTTTGCCGGCGGAGTCTTTGCCCTGCGCCTTTTCCGACGCGCCTTCCACTTCGGGCTCGGGGGGGGCAGCATTGTCGGATTCTTCATTGTCGGATTCGTCGTCGGCCGCCTTGGCCGCGGCGGAAGATGATTTCGTTTTCTTCTTGTTCGTCGAGTTTTTTTCGGAGGGCGTTTTCTTGGATGATTTGGCCTTGGCGGCGCTATCGGCAGCGACGCCGCTTTCCGCTTCCGGAGCTTGCTTGGCGGACGAGCCGTCGGGCGAAACGTTGACGGCGACTTCGGCGCCGGTCCAGCGCCGCCAGGCGTCTGGCGCCGCCAAACGGACGGTCAACGCGGCGCCACCCGCCAGCACGACGAGCGCCAGCGCGGCCACCAGCCAGCGCCGCCCGCCGGCCTGTTTCGAAGCTTCGCGAAGGTAGGCGGGCACCTTGGGCTGCCGGCGTTTTTTGCGTTTGCGCGAACGAGAGGCTTTTTCGGCGGGCTTGGACGAGGCCGCCTCTTTTCCGTCTTCGGTCGGCGCAGAAGCCAGCGCGTAAATTCGCTGCCGGCCGCGAGAGTCGAACTCGGCCGGCTCGCCCAGCACCAAGGCGAGAATCTGGTGCGCCGAGGCGACCTCCGCCAGGTGGACGTCGGATTCCAAGCAAACTTTCTCGAAATCGGGCACGCGTTCCGAAGGCAGGGTGTTGTCCAGGTACTCGGCGACGGTGTTCGGATCGAGCCCCATGCCGCGGCCATAGAGCTTGGGCGCCCCGATCCGCAACCGGCGAGTGACGTCTCGCGTGCGGTGCATCAAGCTGGTGGCGAATTCGCTCTCCTCGATTTTCTTGCCCATCTCGGCGGCGTCGGCCGGTTCGAGAATGTCATCCAGGTAGGCCAACAGCGTTCGCAAGGTCAATCGCATACGGCGCTCGATCGTCTTTTCAGGGGGTTCGCGGAACTGGGACGCGGTTGCCGCGCTTGGCAGCAGTAGAAGCGGCATCCTGCCGCTTTGAGAACGCGGCAGGATGCCGCGTCTACTTTTAAGAACGCGGCAGGATGCGCGTCTACAGGGGCGCACGGCGCGGCTACCTTATTAGTGACGCGCCGGGCCGTTCGCCGTACAAAGATTTCGGCGCGAACGCGAATTTTGGAAAAAATCGCGGCCAGCCAAGCAGCGCCCCTCAGCGGAGGGCGGCTCGCCGCTCGACAAACGGGCGGCGGCGATCGACGCTGCACGAGGGCGAAACGTGCCAGCCGGCAGGCATCGCACGCGAGCCAGCGCGTGGCGGCGAGGGGGCCAGCGAGATCAAGGCGATCAGCGTGCCAAGCGCCGCAAACGCCGTCACGGTCACAGGATGGATGAGGGGCGTAAACCGGGCGGGTCGCGGTCCCCAGACGGTTCGCCGCTCCCAACCGTCGGTCGTGCGGCGCCATCCGCCCGTGGCGGTCGCCGCCGGTTTGGCGGGCGCCGAAGGCCATTGACAGGCCCCCCAGCCCGCAGCGAGCAACGCCAACAACAGCCAAACGCAGTTCCGCACGGCAGGCTCCGGATCAGACCTGATTGCTTGCGACGACCGCCCGAGCCGGGCGGCCACGGCTGGCGGAAAAGCAACTCGTGCGCCCGCGCGAAAAACGATCCGCCGCGAAACCGCGGCGCCTCGGCGGGCGAGGCGGAAAGAATCCATTGCATTCAAAAGAGTTGCGGAACGGCTGCCCGTTCAATGCCCCGCGAAAATTGGGCCGGCGCAGTCGGGGCCATCAGACGCTCGGGCCGCCGTCGGCGTTGTCGCTGGGCATCGCAGAGGCGGGAAACATGTTGAGTAAACGCAACGTAGTATTCCGGGGTCTTTTGTCGCCGCGATTCGAGCAAATCGACATAATTCGCCCACCCGAAAAACAACGTTTGCATGTTTTGTGGGTGGCCATATAATCTGGCAATGCAAACTCCATCGAGCCCAACTCGCAGTCGTGGCAGGCCCGCAACCGGCCAGACGCCAAAGCGGTACTTCCGGATGGATGTCGAGCGTTGGTCACTTGTCGAACAAGCCGCGCAGCGTGCAGGCTTAACCACCTCTGAATGGATAAGAAAGCAGCTACTGAGAGCTGCAAAACGAGGAGCCAGGAATTCCTAGCTGAGAGAGAGGGGGAACCGAACCCAACCGGCGTTGGACCGGTTCCCAACGAAGTTTATAAGGCCGCTGCGCCACGAAGGCGCGGGCCGCCTTTCGGATAGGAGGGCGGAAATAAAATAAAACCGCCGAACACTTTGGACACAAGAGGCGTCCTTTCGTTCACAGAGGGGAATCCGAAGATGATCGCTTTCGACATCAACAAAACCATCGAAGCAGCAGCTTACCTGATTAAGCGGCAACCCGGAGCGCGTGAAAACTACATGCGCATGTTAAAGCTGCTTTATCTGGCAGACCGCCTGAGCCTGCAAGAGCGCGGGATGCCAATCTGCGGCGACACCGTCTATGCGATGGAACGCGGGCCCGTGATGAGCGTCACGCTGGATTTGGTTCACGGCGCCGATTCCTTCGCTGACCGCTGGGACCGATTTATCAAAAAAGACGTATACGAAGTGGTCCTCAAGGCGGACCCTGGAAACCGAAATCTCTCCAGGGCTGAAATCAAGATTCTCGAAAGGGTTGCGGAGCAATTTCGCGGGCAGGATGAATGGGACATGGTCGAATGGTGCCACAAGCATTTGCCAGAATATGAAAAGAATTGGGACGCCAGAGGCGAGAGCAAGAGGAAGAGGATTCCGCTCTGTGATGTACTGGAAGCCGTAGGGCGGAGAGACGATCAGAAGCGGATCGTTGCGGAGATCAATGAAAGCGCTGCGTTTGACCAGTTTTTCGGAAACCATCTTCCGACCGTTCAGGGCTTCGAGCAGTGAATCAGGGCGACTGCTTCTTTAACAAAGGGAAGCCCGGCCTGCCTTCTCATCCATTTTCGAAATTCGGGCATTATACGCCCGAGGGGCTGCTGCGAGGCCAGCCAAAAAATGAAGGCGGCGCCGGCCGAAAGGTTCGACCGGCGCCGCCAGGTTGACCATGCTCACTGAGCGTCGAATTCGCGGCTGGGCCGCGCGGACTTAAAAGCCGCCGGCGCCGGCGGCCGCAGTGGCCAGCTTCGCCCCGGAACCGATCAGCTTGATAATCCCTTCTTCACCTTGAATTTCGTACCGCACTCCGTTTTCAATCGGCTTGACGGCGATTTTCAAGTGGTCGAGACCGTCCTCCTTGAGGCTTTCGGCCATCATGGCCAGTCCCGGGTTGCTATCTTCCTGCTGAGAGGCCAGCTTCAGCAGCGGAGACAAGCCCAGCGTGATCTCGAGCGGCGGCCGCTCCTCCGAGCCTGCTTTGGCCGATTGGTCCATGACGGCCTTGATGGTTTCCAGCCCGTCGTCGCCGATGGCAATGTAGACCGATTCGGGGCCGAAGCCGACCGTGACGAGCGCTTCTTCGCCGAAGACCTGCCTGGCTTTCTCGCTTTCTTCATCGTCCGGCAGCGGAATCGACACCGAGTGGAACTTGACCCCTTCGTGCTCGTCGACGTCGAACTTCACCTCCGGAAATCCAGGCTCGGTTTCGGCGAGCTTGACCAGTTTCCTGGCTACTTCCTCGAGTTGCTCCCCGTCGACGACTTTGCCGCCCGCGACGATGGTCAGGGGGCCTTCGCCCACGACGGCCAGGCCGGCGTTGAAGCGGCCGTTCTTCACGGTCGCTTCGGCCACGTCCAGGACTTCGCCCACGAGTCCCTTGACCAGGTCCTTGGCCTCATCATCGGGCAGATCCTCATCCTCGTCGATCGATTCCATGATGTGCGAGCGCAATTGGTCGACCATCGCCAGCGACTGCTCGATATCGGACTCCTCGGCGACCGAATTGACGTGGGCCGTAAGCATCGCTTCGGGCATCAGGAAGCCGGCGAACTTCGAAGCGCTGTTGGAAACCGCGGAAAGCTGCTTGGCCGTGTCGCTGCCTTCGACGGCCGTCATGTTCAAGTCGATCAAGACCCGCTTGCCTTCCGAATCGATCGAGAAGCCCAGCGTGATGGCATCCAGGTCGTTGATCACCTTGGCCAGGTTTTCGACCTGATGACGCGCGATCTGCGGCTGCAATTGGGTTTCTTCGTCGTCCGCTTCCGCCTTCTCGGCTGCTTGTTGCAAGCTCCGCTCGACCTGCATCTTCATGGCGTCGACGGCCATGTCGCGCAGCGCCTGCGGCACGTTCTGGATGTTGATCCGCAACGCCAGGTCGTATTCTTCTTGCATGCCGCCCAAAAGCTTCAGGGGATCGGCGGGCAGATTACCCAGGGCGTCAGGGGTTTGGGCGACGTAGACCCAGCCGTCCTGTTCCTTGACGTACACCGCGTTGCCTTCTTTCTTGATCTCCAGCACGCCGTCGCCCTTGTCGACCGGTTCGCCGGTGATCGCGGCCAGCGCGCCGAGCAGCTTCTGCACGTCGGAGACGGGCAAGAAGGCGATCACGTTCGGAGCGCCGAAACCGCCCTCGGGCAGCGCCGCGGTGGCGCCCCAGGGCTTGTCTTGTTCGAGTCCGGCCAATCCCTGGCCTTGCGTGAACAGCGCCAGCATGCCTTCCAACTGGTTGGCCATGTCGGGGTTGCCCGACGCCGTGCTCAGATACTCCAAATCGCGTTTCAACTCCGCATAGCCCGAAAACGAAGCCACGGCGACCGGCTTGATCTCGGTTTCGATCTTGTCCTGCGCCCTGGCGCAGATCGCCGTGCCGAGCATGACGGCGAAAGCCAAAACTGACCACAGGATTTTCTTCACGTGCGACTCTCCTTGACAGCGGTCCGAATAGGTGGGTGGGTGAGGGTGCGATGGCTCGGCAGCGGGATCCAAATCGGACCCGACAACTTCCGCAGGAAATACCCGACGCAGAGAGCCTAAGTTTTACGTAAATTCGAGAAATGGCGCCACCTGGGCGCCGCGCAAAGGATGTCGATCTTGGCGGACCGTGCAAGTTCAGGCGGCATAGCCGATCTCGGTCGCCCGGACTGAATCTTCGCGCATCGCGCGCGAATCTTGGCGGAGCGAACAAGTTTAGGTTCGCCTTTCGAGCAAAGTGCCGCGACCGTTCGCGGAATCACCGCTGCCGCCAGAACCGCTGCCGCCAGAGAGGAAGGATCGCAGACGCTCGCAAGACGCGGCGCGTCAACGCTCGCGGAAGGTAATGCGACCCTTGGTCAGGTCGTAGGGGGAAAGCTCGACGCGGACCTTGTCGCCCGGCACGATGCGAATGAAATTCTTACGCATCCGACCGGCAACATGGGCGATGACCGAGTGGCCGCCTTCGAGCGTTACGCGAAAACGCGTATTCGCCAGGGCTTGCGTCACAACGCCCTCAACTTCAAGTGCTTCTTCTTTCTCCGCCATACAAGGCTCCACGAACCAACAATTCAGCACGGCCGTTCCTGCTGATCCTAAGATCAGAATATCCTATCATTTAGGTACGAGCCGTCCAGCCCAGACGCGGCGCTAATTTAAGTAGACGCGGCATCCTGCCGCGTTTCCCAAAGCGGCAAGGATGCCGCTTCTACCGCCTGAACGGAAGTAGACGCGGCATCCCTGCCGCGTATAGCGAAAGCGGCAAGGGATGCCGCTTCTATCGCCTGAACGGAAGTATACGCGGCATCCCTGCCGCGTATAGCGAAAGCGGCAAGGATGCCGCTTCTACATAAAGAGCGGCAAGGATGCCGCTTCTACCGCTCCAACCCCTCTGCCAGGGCATCAAGCACGGCAGTCTCCGATTCGATACCCACGGAGAGCCGAATCGTTCCTTCGCCGATGCCTTGCGACCGCCGCGTTTCAGCCGCCATCAGGCGATGGCTGGTGGAGGCCGGGTGACTCAAGGTCGTACTGAGATCGCCCAGCGAAGGGCAAAAGGGAATTCGCGCAGCCGCGGCGATGAACGCCTGCGCCGCCGGCAGCCCGCCGCGCAGCGTAAACGCGACCACCGTGCCGAATCGTTCGCCGAACTGCCGCTTCGCCAAGGCATGATCCGGATGCGCCGGCAGGCCGGGATAATAGACCGTCTCGATTTCCTGGCGCTCGGACAAAAACTTCGCCGCCGCCAGCGCGTTGGATGCTGCGCGGTCGAAACGCAGGGCCAAGGTGCCTAAGCCGCGCAACGCCAGCCAGCAATCGAAGGGACTGCTCGATAGCCCCCACGCCGAAAGCACGAGCGGCACGCGCTGCCAACAGGTCTCTCGCCCGCAAAGCAACCCCAGCAAGACGTCGCTGTGGCCGCTCATGATCTTGGTCAAGCTCTCCAGTACCAGGTCGGCGCCGTAATCGAGCGGCCGGCAAATCGCCGGACTGGCGAACGTGTTGTCGACCAGCAGCCTCACGTCTCGTCGCTTGGCCAGGGCGGCGAGCGCGGCCAGATCGGGAACTCTCAACAGCGGATTGGTGATCGTCTCGACGACGATCAGTTTCGTAGGGTTCTGAAGGGCCGCCGTCGTCGCATCGAGATCGCAAGGATCGACGAGCGTGCTGGTAATCCCCAGCCGCGCCGCTTCCGAGGTCAACAGTTGAATGCTGCGTCCATAGAGCTGGCTGCCGACGACGACGTGATCTCCCTGAGCCGCTTGCGAGAGCAAGGCGACGGCCAGCGCCGACATGCCCGAGCCGCAGATCGCGGCGCGCTCGGCGCCGTGCAGCTCGCGGCATTTTTCCGCCAGCAAATCGGCGTTGGGATGACCGTCGCGGCTGTAGACGTAACCGTGCAACTCGCCGGAAAGCAACTGCGAAGCTTGCTCGGGCGTTGCACAGCGATAGACCGAGGCCGCATACAGCGGCGGAGCGGCCGGCTGGGTCGGTTGCGGCGGCAAGTAATCGGGCTGCGGGCAGATGTCGTCCGGCTTGCGCGTCATGAATCAGCCTTCCGGGCAGAAGCCGAAACGATCGGTCAGAACTTGCCGGTAAAGCTGGGTCAGCCACAACGCCGCTTCGGCTTGCGTTTCGGCCGTAAAAGCCAACTCCGGGGCCGCCAACGCCGGGGCCATGGTGATGATGCGGCCGTCCAGATCGCCGAACGCGGCAATCATCGCGGCGCGGACGGCGTCGCTGACGGCGACGATCCTGCTCGCGTTCTCCGCCGCCTGGACCGTGAACCGTTGCAAACGTGGGTCGAGACGATCGACGGGAAGTTCCATGCCAGACGCCGTGAGCAAATATGCAACGCCGGCTTCCAAGGCCAGGTGGGCCAGGATGCCGATCGGCTGCGCGTGGACGATGTGCGGGTCGAAAGCGTCGATTTCTGCGTCGAGCGCTTGCCGCAGCACGTCGCGATAAGCGGTCAACTCTTGATCCGAAAGCTGGACCTCGCTATCTGGGCTGCCGACCGCCAGGCGCCGGACCTGATGCCCAGCGGCGGCAAGCGCGCTGTCCAGCTCAGCGAACGGCAGCCCGCGCTCGGCGCCGCGGAAAGGTCTCTGGTTGGCGAGCAAGATCCGCATGGCGGCTAGTGTACAGTTCCGCCAGCATGTCGGGCAAACCGACGCGAACTTCCGCGTCGTGGAGGGCCGGGCGCCCTCGCCCGGCCATCGCCTGCACTTCTTGTTCTCCGTGAGCCTGGGCGACTCGCCGCGAAATTCCTTAGACGAAAAAACGGCGGTAGATCCGAATAACCCTAAGAACCGAAATAACAGCGAACGGCCCGGCGCCGCATCCGGTGTAAAAGGAAGATTCCTGCCAATCTAGGCATCCTAAGCTAGCTTTGAGGGTCCACTAACTTCTAGACAGAATGGCAATTGCAGCTACCCTGATAAGATCGGGGGGGTGGCCAGCCCTGGCATCATTCATTGATCCCCGTCATTTCTTGGCGCCCGAGCTAGGGCCAAAGCAGTATTCCGCATGAGCACTGAACAGACTGTCGATCCCCATCTGATCGAGCAAACCAAGCAGCAGATTCGCAGCCTGGTCGTCGAGATCGCCAACCTTTCCAAGCAGGATCTGGACGTCCGCGAGTTTTACGGGGCGTTCCTCGACCGCGTCATTTCGGCCCTGGCGGCTATCGGCGGGGCGGTCTGGGCGATCAGCGACGCGGGCGGCTTGGAATTACAGTACCAGAGCAACTTGCGCGAGACGCACCTGGCCGACAACCAGGAAAGTCTCAATGCACACGGACAATTGCTGCAGAAAATCGTGGCCAGCGGCGAAGGCGGCCTGGTGCAGCCGCGCTCGGGCGAAGGGCAGAACGGACAGGCCTCGAACCCCAGCGATTTCCTGCTGATCCTCGGCCCGATCAAGTTGGATCAGGACACCAAGGGGGTCATCGAGGTGTTCCAGCGTCCGGGCGCTCCCCCGACCACGCAGCGCGGCTATCTGAAGTTCCTGCTGCAAATGTGCGATCTGGCGAGCGACTTTCTCAAGACGCGCCAGTTGCGGCATTTCACCGATCGCCAGGCGCTGTGGAACCAACTGGAAAACTTCACGCGGATGGCGCATACCAGCCTCGACCCGCGCGAGACGGCTTTCACCATCGCCAACGAGGGACGCCGGCTGATCGAGTGCGACCGGGTCAGCGTGGCCATCCGCCGCGGCAAGAAGTGTACGATCGAGGCGGTCAGCGGGCAGGACACGTTCGACAAGCGGTCGAACACCATCATGCTGCTCAACCGCCTGGCGACGGCGGTGGTCAGTGCGGGCGAGCCGCTCTGGTATTCGGGCGACGCCACGAACCTGGCGCCGCAGGTCGAAGACGCCGTGCAGGAATACGTCGACGAGTCGCACTCGAAGAACGTCGCCGTGCTGCCGCTGGCGCGGCCGACCGACCCGAGCGAAGAGAAAGAGCAGACCGAGACGATCGGCGCGCTGATCGTCGAGCAAATCGAAGACGCCCGGCCGCGCGAGGGCATGGTGCAGCGCGTGAACGTGGTCTGCGACCACAGTTCGCTGGCCATGGCCAACGCACTGGAGCACAACGATCTGTTCCTGATGCCGCTGTGGCGCACGCTCGGCAAAGCCAAGTGGATCGTCAGCGCTCGAACGCTGCCGAAAACGCTTACGATCGCGGCGGCGGTGTTGGTCGCGATCGTCGGGTTGATCGTCGTGCGCGTCGATTTCACCCTGACGGGCGACGGCGCGCTCCAACCCGTGCGGCGCCGCGACGTGTTCGCCGCCGTCGAAGGGCAAGTCGAACAGGTGCGCGTCAAGCACGGCCAGCAGGTCAAAGCCGGCGACGTGCTGCTCTTGTTGCGCAATCCCGACTTGGACGTGGCTTGGAGCGAAACATTCGGCAAGCTGCAACAAGCGTTCAAGGGCAAGGATGCCGCGCAACGGAGGGTGATCAGCAATCGCGCGGCGCGAGCGGAAGACCAAGACGAACGGGAACAAGCCCAAAGCGAGTTCAATCAGTACAAGCAGCAAATCGAAAGCCTGACCAGCCAGTTGCAATTGCTCGAAGACAAGAAGGCCAAGCTGCGGGTGGTCAGCCCGATCGACGGCGAAATCACTACCTGGGATCCTGAAAAAGAACTGCTGACGCGGCCGGTCAAGCCGGGCGAAGTGCTGTTGACCGTGGCCGATCCGTCGGGCGACTGGCAGCTCGAACTGCAAATGGCCGAAGACCGCATGGGCCACATCACCAAGGCCCAGCACGAATTCGGCGAGGATCTCAAGGTGACCTACCACCTGGCAACCGAGCCGGCCAAAACCTACGACGGCAAGATCGAAAAGGTCCACGAAGCCGCCGAGGTCCGCGGCGAAGAGGGCAACACGGTGCTGGTCAAGGTCGCCATCGACAAGCACGAGCACGAGGAGCTGCTGCGGCCGGGCGCCAGCGTCAAGGCCCGCGTCTATTGCGGCCGCGCTTCGGTCGGCTATTGGCTGTTCCACGACGCCATCGATTTCGTCGAGTCGCGGGTTTTGTTCCCGATGAATTTCTAAGTGACGAGTTTACAAGACAGGATGCATCATTTTTCGAGGGGAGTCTTGATGACGGCCAGTTTGTGGTTTTTGACGGCGGCGCTCGCATTGACCGGTCCCGACGGGGTCCAGGCGACCGACGGCGGCGCGTCGGCGGCGCGCTCGCGCACGGCAACGTCGCGGGCGCCTCGTCGCAGCGCGCCAGCAAAACCGGCCGCGGTCGCCCGCTCCGGCGAGACCAGTTCGGCCGGCGCGGTCATCGATGATTGCATCGTGATGTTGAAGGACGTCGTCGACGTCGCGGCCCAAGAGTCGGGCCTGCTGACCGAGTTGAACGTACACGAAGGGAGCGAGATCAAGGAAGGCGACTCGGTCGGCCAGATCAACGACAGCAAAGCGCAAATGGCCAAAAAAGTGGCTGAGGCCGAGCACAAGGTGGCCTTGGCCGAGGCCGAGAACGACATTGCCGTGCGCTATTCGCGGAAGGCGGCCGAGGTCGCGAAGCAAGACTATGGCGGCCACTTGAAAGCCAACATAAAGGTACCCGGCTCGACGCCCGACACCGAATTGGAAAAGCTGAAACTGCAATGGCAGAAGGCCGAACTCGAAATCGAGAAAGCCCAGTTGGAGCAGAAGGTGGCCGCGCTGACTGCTGAAGCGAAGGAAGCCAACGTCGACGCGGCCGAGGACGACATCCATCGGCGCCGGGTGCTGGCGCCGCTCGACGGCATCGTGGCCGAGGTCTTCAAGCACGCCGGCGAATGGGTCAATCCCGGCGACCGCGTCGTGCAGATGCTGCGGATGAACCGCCTGCGGGTCGAAGGCTCGCTGAACGTCAAAAATCTATCGCCCGCCGAGGTCGTCGGCCGGCCGGTTCGCGTGATCGCCACCACGACCGGCGGCAAGCAAGAGGTCTTCGAAGGCAAGGTCGAATTCGTCGACGTGCGCGTGCTCGAAGGCGGGGATTACCGCGTGAAGGCCGAAGTGGCCAACCGCGAAGTCGACGGCGCCTGGACGCTGCTGCCGGGCACGCTCGTCAAGATGGTCATCGAATCGGGCGGCACGAAGCTCACCGAACGCTCGCGCCGCTAGGTCCGATTACAAATGAACGTTTTCTTAAAGGGGATGTGGAGATACGGAGGAGATAAGGGGATGAACTGAAAGTAGTAGGCACACTCCTAAGAAAATATTCTGTGGAGGGCTGGGCGCCCTCGCCCGGCGAATGCCGGACGGGCGGGGGCGCCCGTCCCTCCAAGAAAACAACGCATTTTCATTCGTCGGGGCGACCGCCAGTCATGGCGCCTCCGTGTGCCGTGACCGGCCCTCGGTTGAGCGTGATTTCAGGATTGGCGACGGCACACGGAGTGTGCCTGCTACTTTATCGCAAGCGACTCCTGTTTCCCATCTCCCTATCTCCTCCGCATCCCCATATCCCCTTTCGAAAACGTTCAAGTCATTTAAACGACTGATGCAACGCACGATCTGACCGCATGGCCACTCTCGCCGATAGTCTGGTTTCCAGTTCCGCGCGCAAGCTGGCGATGCGCATGCGGCCCGACTTGACGGCCGAGAAGCACCGCTACCAAGGCCGCGTGTATATGGTGGTCAAGGAGCCCGTCGGGCTGAACTACTTCCGCTTTCAGGAAGAAGAGTACGCCATCTTGCAGATGCTCGACGGGCGCACCAGCCTCGACGAGATCAAAGCCCAGTTCGAGGCCCAGTTTCCCCCGCAGAAGATCGGCGTCGAAGAACTGCAACAGTTCATCGGCATGCTGCACCGCAGCGGGCTGATCATCGCCAACGTGCCGGGCCAGGGCAAGCAGCTTAAAATCCGCCGCGACGAACGCTGGCGGAAGGAATGGCTGGGCAAGCTCAGCAACATCCTATCGATCCGCTTCAAGGGCATCGATCCCGACCGCCTGCTGAACTGGCTGCACCCGAAGCTGAAGTGGATGTACACGCGGACGGCCGTGTTTTGCTGCGCCGTGTTGGCGCTCTCGGCCTTGTCGCTGGTGCTGGTGCAGTTCGAAGTGTTTCAAGCGAAGCTGCCTACGTTTCACCAGTTCTTCAACTTGAAGAACGCGGTCTGGCTGTCGATCGCCCTGGGCGCGACCAAAGTGATTCACGAGTTCGGCCACGGCCTGACCTGCAAGCACTTCGGGGGCGAATGCCACGAGATGGGCGTGATGGTCCTGGTGCTCACGCCCTGCTTGTATTGCAACGTCTCGGATAGCTGGATGCTGCCGAACAAGTGGCATCGCATCGCCATCGGCGCCGGGGGCATGTACATCGAAATCGTGATCGCCTCGATCTGCACGTTCATCTGGTGGTTCAGCGAGCCGGGCATGCTCAACCATCTCTGCCTGAGCACGATGTTCGTCTGCTCGGTCAGCACGTTGATGTTCAACTCGAACCCGCTGTTGCGCTACGACGGCTATTACATCCTGGCCGACCTGGTCGAGATTCCCAACCTGCGGCAGAAGGCCACCGACATTCTCAATCGCAAGCTGGGCCACCTGTGCCTCGGCCTGGAGCAGCCCGACGATCCGTTCCTGCCCGAACGCAACCAGATTTTCTTTGCGCTGTACAGCATCGCGGCGGCGATCTACCGCTGGGTCGTGGTGTTCTCGATTTTGTGGTTCCTGTACGAGATTTGGCGGCCTCATCGGCTGGAAATCATCGGCCAGATCATCGGCGTCGCGGCTCTGTACGGGTTGGCGATTCAGCCGCTGTGGAAATTAGGCAAGTTCTTTTACGTGCCTGGGAGAATCGAAAAAGTGAAAAAGCCACGCATGTACGCCACGCTGGGCGCGCTGGCGGCGGCGGCGGCGGCGGTGGCCTTCATCCCCCTGCCGCACCGCGTGTATTGCACGCTCGAGATCCAGCCCCGCGACGCGAAGAGCATCTACGTCAGCGTGCCGGGCGAGTTGGGCGACGTGTTCGTCAAGCCGGGCGATCGCATCGAGCCCGATACCCGGTTGGCCCAACTCGAAAACCTCGACGTCAATTTGGCGCTGGCCGATCTGATCGGCCAGCGCGATCAAAACCGGGCCCAGTTGGAAAGCCTCGGTCGCCAGATGGCCCGCGATCCGCAGGGCGCCAGCCTGCAGTTGCAGCCGCTCAAAGAGTCGCTCCTCGCGGTCGAGAAGCAAATCGAAGATCGCCAGATCGACCTCCAGCGTTTGACCTTGCAGTCGCCCATCGCGGGCACGGTGTTGCCGCCTCCCGAACTGCCTTTGCGCAAGAACGACGACAAGCAATTGGCGCACTGGACCGGCACGCCGCTGGAACCGAAGAATCGCGACGCCTACCTGGACGAAGGCGTGTTGTTTTGCCTGGTCGGCGATCCTCGGAAGATGGAGGCCCTGCTGGTCGTCGATCAAGAAGACATCGAGTACCTGCAGTTGGGGCAAACGGTCGACATCAAACTCGACGAGGCGCCGGGCGAAACGCTGCACGGCGAAATCTCCGAAATCGCCCACGAACCGCTCACGGTCAGCCCCCGCAGCCTGTCGAACAAATCGGGCGGCGAACTGGCCACCAAGACCGACGAGGGAGGCGTCGAGCGCCCGCTCAGCACGTCCTACCAGGTGCGCGTGCCGATCGATGCCCCGGAAGGGTTGTTGCGGATCGGCTTGCGCGGTCGGGGGCGAGTCCACGCCGCTCCGCAGACGCTCGGGCATCGCGTTTGGCGGTACGTCGCTCAGACCTTCAATTTCAGGCTCTGAGCCGGGCAAAACTCCCGCCAAGCTGACGGTTTCGTAAGTTGCCGCCCGGCGCCGAGCGCCTTGTGGACGGAATTGCGGCGCCGGGCGCGCTTAATTCTTGTACACGTTAGTGCGCGGCGTGCTATCATACGTCATGGTGGAAGTCGGTGTTGCGACGATCCCCCCGTGCTGCGGAAACCGGAGGGACGAAAGCGTGCAGCGCGCCGTTCTGGCGCGCTGCAAAGGAACTGAAGGCAATGAGCATCGTGGCGGTAGCTTGGCGCAGAGCGCTGGCGTGGGCGCTATTGTACGCCGCCGGTCTCTTCAGCGCCGGTCTCTTCAGCGCCGGTCTCTTCAGCGCCGGTCTCTTCAGCGCCGGTCTCTTCAGCGCCGCTCTCTTCAGCGCCGCTCTCTTCAGCGCCGGTCTCTTCAGCGCCGGTCTCTTCAGCGCCGCTCTCTTCAGCGCCGGTTTCTTGAGCGCGGGTCTGGCGAGCAGCGACGCGCGTGCGGACGAATCGGCGTTTCGCGATCTCGTCCGTCGCTACGTGACCAGCCAATCGCCCGACAAGCCGGCCGAGCCGTTGCCCGGGCTGCCGCGCGACGTCAAGAAGAGCATCGCCTTGGAATACGCCGTGCTGTTGCACAAGGGCGGCAAAGATCAGGCGGTCGACGCGGCGAGTCATGCATTCCAGCGCGGAGATCAGCTTCGCGTGCGGATTGTTCCGTTGAACGATTTATACATCTACGTGTTTTACGAGCGCGAGGGCGGGCAGCGTCTGTGCCTGCAACCGCTCAGCAAGGAAGCTCCGCCGCTGGCCAAGCACGATCGTGCCTTCGAGTTGCCGGCCGACGGCAGCGTCTACGAACTCGACAGCTCGTCGGGCGAGGAGAAGTTACTGCTCGTGGCGACCCCGACGCCCAACGAAGATCTCGCCGCCTTGGCCGACCCGGTCTGCAAAAAGAGCGACGACAAGCTGACCGCCGAAGAAAAGGTGCGCTGCGATGCCTTGAAAGCTCGCAGCCAAAAGGCGCTCAAGCGATTGCAAGAGCAGCAGTCGCGGAGCGGGCAATACCGAGGACTATTGAGCGAGCAAGTTTTAACGAAAATCGGCGCCGACGCGCAACGTCAAGGCAGCGTCCAGGCCGTGCTGGTCGAGCCGCCGCACAACAAGCAGACGAGCACGTTCTGCATGGCCGCCTCGTTTCGAACCGAAAACGAACCTGCGCTGTTCGTCACGATCTCGCTCAAAACGGCGCCCGCCACGGCCGCCAAGCCCTGAAGGGCGCCGGCCGGCGAATCGAGGCCGCATTCGAACGAGATTCGCGATGAATCATGATCGCAATTTGCTGTACGGCCTGCTGGTCCGGCTGTTCGATTTCGCCCCCCGCGACGAAGTTTGCTCGGCCTTGCACGCCGCGACGGATGCCGGCGGGCGGCCGCTGGGCGAACTGCTGCGAGAGTCGGGCCAGATCGACGCAAACCAGCAGTCGGCGCTCGACACGCTCGTGCGAGAGTGCTTGAGCTTGCGCGGCGACGATGCGGCGCAGGCGGTGGAAGAGTTGGCTCGCACGGGAGGACTGGCGCAAGAGTTGGGGCCTCTGCGCAGCGCTCTGGAGGGAGACCTTCCGGAAGCGAACGCCACCTTGCCTCTGCCCGCCGCCGCAACGTTGACGAGCGAGGGTTCTTACGCCCCGGCGAAGGAAGATTTCGAGCAAACCGCCGAGCAAACGCGCGAGCGATTTCGCATCCTTCGCACGCACGCCAAGGGCGGGCTGGGCGAAGTCTTCGTGGCGCACGATAAGGAATTGCGCCGCGAAGTGGCCCTCAAACAATTGCACGAACGCCACGCCGACGCGCCCGACAACCGCGCGCGGTTCTTGCTCGAAGCGGAAGTCACCGGCGGCCTGGAGCATCCGGGCATCGTGCCGGTTTACAGCTTGGGCCGCAATGCCGCCGGCCGGCCGTATTACGCCATGCGATTCATTCGCGGCGACAGCTTGAAAGCGGCCATCGATCGCTTCCACCAGGCCGACTGCGCCGAACGCGGCGGCGCGGAACGCGACCCCGGCGAGCGCGGCCTCGAACTGCGCAAGCTGTTGCGCCGCTTCGTCGACGTCTGTAACGCAATCGATTACGCGCACAGCCGCGGCGTGATCCACCGCGACTTGAAGCCCGACAACGTGATGCTCGGCGCTTTCGGCGAGACGCTGGTCGTCGATTGGGGTCTGGCCAAGGCGTTGGGGCAAGCGGGCGGCGCCGAAGCGGCCGCGGAGCCGGCGTTTGTCGTCGCGGAAGACGGCGACACGGCGCGCACGCAGGTCGGCTCGGCCGTTGGCACGCCGGCCTACATGAGCCCCGAGCAGGCGGCCGGCAAGCTCGACCAGATCGGTCCGGCGAGCGACATCTACAGCCTGGGCGCCACGCTGTATTGCCTGCTGACCGGCCGGCCGCCGTTCGACGAACCGGGCCTGATCCAGATGCTGATCGACGTGAAGGCGGGCGAATTCCCGGCGCCTCGCCAGGCGAACCCGCGCGTGCCCGCGGCGCTCGAAGCGATCTGCCTCAAGGCGATGGCGCTGGCGCCCGAAGATCGCTACCCCACGGCCCGCGCTCTGGCCGAAGACGTGGAGCGCTGGCTGGCGGACGAGCCGGTGGGCGTCTATGCGGCGCCTTGGCACGAACGGCTGGCTCGTTGGGGCCGGCGGCATCGGCGCAGCGTCGAGGTCGCCGCCGCGGCGCTGGCGGCGATTACGCTGATTTCGATCGTGGCCTTCGTGCTGGTTCACGGCGCCAAGCAGGAAGTCGAGCGCGAGCGCGACGAGGTGCGGCAGGCCCTGGCCGCCGAAACCGCCGCCAAGCGCGAGGCCCGTGCGGCGCTGGCAGCCGAGCGTGAAGCCAAGCTCGAAGCGCGCCGCGCCATCGACGATTACGTCAAGCTGGTCGCCGAGGACCGCGCCTTCAAGGACGAGCGGCTGCAACCGTTGCGCGGGCAATTGCTCGCCGACGCCCGCCGCTATTACCAGCAATTGATCGACAACGACGGCCGCGAAGCGCACGTGCGGCAAGAGCTGGCCTCGGCCATTCTCCGCGTCGGCCGCATCTCGAGCGCCGCCGGCTCGAAGGACGAGGCCATCGCGGCCTTCGAGCAGGCGCTGGCCGCCTTTCAGGAACTCCTCGACGAGCATCCCCAGGTCGCGCGATACCGCAGCGACATGGCGATCGCGCACCGCAGCCTGGGCGTGCTGGAAGGCGAGCGGGGGCGATTCGAAAAGGCGCAGCAGCATTTCGAAGAGGCGCTGGCGCTCGAACAGCGGCTCCTCGCCGAGCAGCCCGAAAGTGCAGATTGCCAATCTGACCTGGCGGAAACCTGGCGTGCGCTGGGCGACGTGCAATTGCAACAATCGGAGCGCGGCGCGGCGATCGAAAGCTTCAGCCAAGGGGCCGAACTGGCGCGGCGGTTGTTCGAAGCCGATGCACGGAAGGTCGCCTATCGCCGCTCTCTGAGCGGCTGTTACCGCGGCATGTCGGCGGCGCGACTGGCCGAAGGCCAACTGGCCGAAGCCCTGACCGCGGCCCTGGACGACAAGCGGCTGTGGCCCGGCGACCCGCACGAGTTGTTCGCCTCCGCCTGCGTGCTGGCGCGCTGCGCCGCGGCGGAGAAACGTGCAGCGTCGGCGAGCCAAGCGGCGCGCGAGACCAGGCAAGCGCTGGAAGAGGCGATCGCCGCCGGGTTCCACGATCGGAAAGCGTTCCAGCGGCAGCCGCAGTTCGCCGCCGTCTTGGACGAGGCCAATTACCGGGCGCTGCTCGAAAAGCTTGACTCCGCTTCGCGCGGCGCGCCTTTGGCGCGCGACACGAAGCCGAATTGAGAGCCGCGATTGCTGGACGCCAACCCGAAACGTCGGCGAGGTCAACAAATCATCTATTCTGCCTCGCTGGCGCTTCGGGTTGGTGTGGGCTGCCGTCGCTTTGAGTTAGGATGGGTGCAAGAATTGCGCAGATAAATCGGCAAGCGAAACCATCATGTCAGCCACGACGCGGATCGCCTGTTTTGGCGGCGTCTATAGCAACTACCTGGCGCTCGAAGCCGCGATCGGCCAGGCCCGCGCCGCCGGCGTCGACGCAATCTATTGTCTGGGCGACCTGGGCGCCTTCGGACCCTTTCCCGACCGCGTGTTCCCGCTGCTGGCCGAACACGGCGTGATCTGCCTGCAAGGCAACTACGACCATTCGGTCGGGCATGCGCTCGACGACTGCCGTTGCGGCTACGCCGACCCGCGCGACAATCACTTCGCCCAACTCAGCTACGACTATACGCTGGCCAACACCTCGGCGGAAAACCGCCGCTTTTTGCGCAGCCTGCCGGCCGAGCGGCGGCTTTCGCTCGGCCCCTTGCGCGTGCTCTTGTGCCACGGCAGCCCGCGAAAGGTGAACGAGTTTTTGTGGGAATCGACCACGCCCACGCACTTTTTGGAGAAACTGGCCGACGATTTCGCGGCCGACGTGATCCTGGCCACGCATACCGGCATTCGCTGGCAGCGCGAGCTGAGCCGCTCGCGGCGTTTCGTGAACGTCGGCGTGTTGGGCCGGCCCGAGAACGACGGCCGCACGAACGTCTGGTTCGCGTTACTCGAACACTCAGCAGGCAGCGGCCTGGGCCTGGAATTCGTTCCGGTCGAATACGATCATGCGCGGCTCGCCCGCGAAATGCGCGACGAGGGCCTGCCGGCGGCGTTTCAAGAGACGATTCTCAGCGGCTGGTGGACCACCTGCCTGGAAATCTTGCCCAGCAAGGAGCGGCGGCGCGGCAAGTATTGAGCGGCGGGGAACATCACTGAGTGAAGGCAACGGCGGGCTGCAGAGCCGCCCGGCGTGCGGGCGAACCGCCGTCGACGCCAAGAAGCCGTTGCGCGGCTTTTGGCTTCCCCCAGATGGCTATCGCGACGTGGAGTATGGATCAGGACCCGCGGAGTATGGAGCCGCTTGAGAAGGTTGTGCGGGCGGGTTTTCGATCAACTCAATCGCAGCGAGCGCCGCTTTCAATAGCTCGTCATCGGCGGCGACGCCTTGCTTTTGCCGCCGTTCGACGATGGATCGCAACTTCGGAAGAGTTGACGCCGCCTCGGGGCCGATCGAACCCAGGATCTGCGCCGCCGCTGCAGCGGCCTTTTCATTGCCGGATTCGAGCAGCTTGACGAGATCGGGCGTGAGCGATTTGGCGTTCGCACCGGCGCGTTGCAAGGACCAGACGACATACTTGGACGCCATGGCGTTCGGTCCTCCCTCGATAACGTATACGGTTCCCTGACCGGCAATTTGCTGCGGCACGGTCTTGAATGCCGCGATTCCCTCGGCGAAGCTTGGCAAACGCAGCGCTTCGCCCAGCAAGCTCATAGCGTTGGGGACGGCGGTGAACCGATCGCAGATTGCACCGACAATGCCCTCGCGGGTCTCGGCGTCGCCTGAGCGAATTGCCTCGCGCAGCACTGCGGCGATCTTGTCGTCTTCCGGTGCGACCATCCATAGCGCCGCGCCGACTTGAGCGCGCACGCGCGGATCCCTATCGTCGAACGCGGAAAGGAGTGCGGGGGTCGCGCTCGTCGCTTCGGATCCCAGCTGGCCTAAAAGTTTTGCTGCCAACCAGCGAGCTCTTGGCTTGGGCGAATCAAGACGTTCCAACAAAAACGGCAGCGACTTGTCTACAGGCCCGATTTGCTCCAGGGCGTCCTGGAGGTAGCGATGCTCCAGCTCATCAAATTTGTCGGGATCGGCAACGTCAACAGCCGCAAGCATGTCCAACAACGCCGGAACCGCGGCGGCTGCGTCTTTTCCCATTTTCTCCAGCGCCTGTGCACAATTGCTGCGAATGCGCCCGCGGTGATTCTGGCAAAGCTCCACCAACACCGGCACGGCCTCCGGTCCGATCGCTGCCACGGCTTCGATTGCTGCATCGATTAACGTGCTGTCGGCATCCATAAAAGCCGCGGCGATCGTTTCGGCGGCCTCGCTGGCGTAACCGTATCGGCCGAACTTCGTTAGCGCCGGCAAGGCTTTCAGCCGCGTGGCGGGCTCCAGGTCGGTCAAGTAAAGCTCTTGCCAGTCGCGGAAGCTCTTGCCGCCGTAGCGAAGCCGCGCCAGTTCCGCGGGATCGGCCGGACGGCCTCCATGAGCTTCCTCGTCGGAGAAGAGGCGCTGATAGATTTCGGGCAAGCCGCTATTTGGCGCGCCGGCTTTCGGCGCCTCGACGCCCGGGGCGCCGCCTTGCTGGGCGTGGGCGGTTCGCAGCAATACGATCGCCGCCAATAGCAGCGCGGCCGACAACTTTTCTCGGAAACCTTCGGTTGCTTCACGATCGATACGCATCGCACGACCTCCTGCAAAAGATAGCCCGCTGGGCGGATTGGATTCAGCGACTACGCGAGTCACAACCTACCCCAAAGCCCGGTTCGCCGTGAAGCTCAATTGGGAGCGTTGCGCGGTGACGTGCAAACCCGGCGAGCCGCAGGCGCCCTAGGCGAGCCGGAGGCGTCAGCCTCCGGGTTTGAGGACGCTACGGCTATGCCGCACTACCCGGAGGCTGACGCCTCCGGCTCGCCAGTTGCCTTCGGCTCGCCAGTTGCCTTCGGCTCGCCAGTTGACTCCGGCTCGCCAGTTGACTCCGGCTCGCCGGTTGATTTCGGCTCGCCAGGCGCTTTTGGCTCGCCAGGCGCTTTTGGCTCACGGGAATAAAAGCACCCTGCGACGGCGATTAGAGATGGGCGGTCCTCTTGGTCAAACTTGGCGTTCCCGGCCGTGAAGGATAAAATCGCAAGGTAGTCTTCTCATTGAGGATATCCTTCCGCACGCCCGGCCAGGAACCGCCGGCGACAAGGTGAGCGATGCTCGATTTTCGCCCGAAAGGCCGCCGCGCCAGTCATTCGCCGATCCGCTCGGATCAGTGGCGGTTGATGCTGCTGATCGGAACGATGGCCGCCGTGATGCTGATGATGGCCGAAGCGCGCAACCCGCAAATCTGGCGGATGTTGGGCTTCCGCGGCCCGGCGGCCGGGGGCTTCAACGGGCCGGCGGCCGGCAATGCCGCCGGAGGGCCGCAGGCGGCGCCGGGCGCCGCCGCGCCGGAGATCGATACGCGGCTGAAGCCGAAAGACAAACCGCCCTTGAAGGCCGGCGAATTCATCGCCGAGCCCCGCGGCAAACGCGCGCCGCCCGAGGGCAAGAAATTCTTTCCGGGCGTGGACGCCGAGCTGTTGGCCGAAGTCCGCGACGATACCGTGTTTCGCTCTGGAGAGGCCGATGCCTTCTATCACCTGCTGGGAATTCTGGCGAAGACCGACGAAAAATCGCTCGAACAGGCGTCGCGCGGCCCGGTCACGTTCACGCAGCTCTTCACCCAGCCCAAGGAGTACCGCGGCGAACTGGTGACGGTCGAAGGAACCTTGCGCCGCAACGAGTCGCTGCGCGCGGTCAAGAACAAGTACGGCATCGAGCGCTACGCCAAGCTGGTGATCCAGCCGAAGGATCGGGCCGAGCCGCTCTTGGTCTACTGCCTCGAGCCGCCGGCCAAGCTGCCCTTTGGCGATGACTTGAACGAGCCGATCAAGGCGACCGGCTTTTTCTACAAGCGGCAGGCCGGCATGGCGGGCGACGGCATTCGCACCTGGCCGTTGGTGCTGGCCAAGACCGTGCAATCGACGCCGCCCGCGCCGGCCGCGGCGCCGGCCCAACGCGATGCGGTTTCGCCGACTTTGGCGGTGGTCGTATCGATCGGCTTTGCCTTGGCGGTGGTTTGGTTCGTGCTGGGGCGCACCGGGCGCGGCGCGAAGTTCCGCATTCCCGCCGCCGGCGACCCCGAGGCTCGACGCGTGCTGGCCCGGCACGGGCTCAGCGCATTGAAGAACGAGCCGCTCGAGCCCGACGAGCGCGAGCGGTTCGTGCGCATGGCGCAGCAAGCGGAAGCGGGAAGCGGGGGAGCGGAGAGCAGCGAGTAGCGCCTTGGAGGGCCGGGCGCGAGGCACTGGATGGAGGGCCGGGCGCCCTCGCCCGGCGGTGTATTTGTGGAGGGCCGGGCGCCCTCGTCCGGCGGCGTATTTATGGAGGGCCGGGCGCCCTCGCCCGGCGGCGTATTCGTGGAGGGCCG